>NZ_KB895854.1:0-65668 GCF_000374985.1 Micromonospora sp. CNB394
GCCCTGTCGGTCGCCCTGGCCGCCGCCGGACACGAGGTCACAGTCGTCACCCGCCACGCCGAGGGCGCCCCCCTCGAGGAGTACGCCGACGGCGTCCGCATCGTCCGCGCCGCCGAGGACCCCGTCACGTTCCCCCTCGCCACCTCATCCCTGCTGGCCTGGACCATGGCGTTCAACCACACCCTCACCCGGGCCGCACTACGCGCCACCGAAACCGGCACCTACGACGTCATCCACGCCCACGACTGGCTCGTCGCACACACCGCGATGACACTGCGCGAACACCTGGACGTGCCACTGGTCACCACCATCCACGCCACCGAGGCAGGCCGGCACCAGGGCTGGCTGCCGGAAGAGATGAACCGCACCATCCACGGCGTCGAACACTGGCTCGCCAGCGAGTCCGGCCGCGTGATCGCCTGCTCCGGCTACATGCGCGACCAGGTGGCCCGGCTGTTCGGCGTACCGGCCGGGCGCATCGACGTGGTCGCCAACGGCGTCGACGACCGGGCCTGGCGGGCGCGGCCGCACGCCGTCGCCTCCGCCCGGGCACGCTTCGCCGCGGGCGGGCCGCTCGTCGGGTACGCCGGCCGCCTGGTCTACGAGAAGGGCGTGCAGCACCTGGTGCACGCCGTGCCGCACCTGGCGAAGCGGCACCCCGGCCTGCGGGTGGTGATCGCCGGGGACGGGCCGTACCGCGACGAGTTGGTGGACCAGGCGCGGCGGCTGCACCTCGGGGACACGATCCGGTTCGCCGGTTTCATGGACGCCACCCAGCTGCCCGCGGTGCTCGCCGCCACCGACGCCACGGTGATCCCCAGCCTCTACGAGCCGTTCGGCATGATCGCACTGGAGGCGGCGGCGGCCGGTGCGCCGCTGGCGGTGGCGCGTACCGGCGGGCTGGCCGAGATCGTCGAGCCCGGCGTCACCGGGGTGACGTTCCCGCACGGCGACCCGGACGCGCTGGCCGGCGCCGTCGACCGGCTGCTCGGCGACGAGGTCTTCGCCCGGCGGGTGGCGCGCACGGCCCGGACCATGGTCAGCCGGCGGTACACCTGGTCCGCGATCGCCGCCCGGACCGCCGGCAGCTACGCCGCCGCCCGCCGCGACCACGACGCGTTCCAGGCCCGCCGGGCCGCCGCCCTGCTGGCCGGCGACCGGTCCCCGATCCCGGTCCCGGAGGGCAACCTGCTCGCCGGCGCGGCGAGTTAGCGCTGACATGCGATAGGTACCGTCCGATCCGTTGGCTATTGTGGACCACTGACCAGCGGTGAGGAGTGCGGTGCGGGAGGTAGTGATCGCGGGGCGGTACCGCCTGCTCGAACTGGTCGGCCGCGGCGGGATGGGCCAGGTCTGGCGGGCGCGCGACGAGGAGCTGCAACGCGAGGTCGCGGTGAAGCAGGTCGTGCCGCCGAACTGGCTCGCCGAGAACGAGCAGGACGAGCTGCGCGCCCGTACGCTGCGCGAGGCACGAACCTCCGCGCGGCTCAACCACCCCAACGTGGTCCGGGTCTACGACGTGGTCCGGGTCCAGGGCGAACCCTGGCTGATCATGGAGTACGTCCCGTCCCGCTCGCTCCAGGAGATCATCGAGACCGACGGGCCGCTGCCGCCCGGCCGGGCTGCCGAGATCGGCCTGTCGGTGCTCGCCGCGCTGCGCGCCGCGCACGACGCCGGGGTGCTGCACCGGGACGTGAAGCCCGCGAACGTGCTGCTGGCCCGCGACGGACGGGTGCTGCTCACCGACTTCGGACTGGCCGTGTTCCAGGGCGGCGACGGCGCGATGACCCGGCCCGGCCTGGTCCTCGGCTCCCCCCAGTACGTGGCACCGGAGCGGGCCGCCGAGGGTGTGTCGAGCGTCGAGGCGGACATGTGGTCGCTGGGCGCCACGCTGCACGCCGCGGTGGAGGGCCGCTCGCCGTACGCCCGCAGCACCGCGATGGCCACGCTCGCCGCGCTCGCCACCCGGCCGCCCGACCCGGCCCCGCACGCCGGTCCGCTGATGCCGGTGCTGGCCGGACTGCTGCGGCGCGATCCGCGTGACCGGCTCGGGCACCGCGAGACGGCCCGCCTGCTCGGCGTCGCAGCGGTGTCGGAGGCCGACGCGGAGGCCGCCGGTTCCGCGGGGCGGGCCACCGCCGTGTCGTCCGGCCGGCCGGTCGGGGGGCGCGACGCCGACGTGCCGGCGGGTGACGAGCCGGGGTCACCGGCGGCTGCGGGCGGCGTCTACCCGGACCTGATGCCGCCGGCCGCCGCGGCCCGCGCGTGGAGCCGGGCGGCGAAGCGCAACGAGTGGGCCCCGCCCGCCGAGGGCGACCGCGCGCCACCGTCCGGGGACACGGCCGGCGCCGCCGGTCCGGTCCGTCTGCCCGGCCCAGCCGGTCCTTCCGGTACGGCCGGCCGTTCCGTACCGGCCATCCGCGCGGAGGCTGGGAGTCGATCGTCCCCGGCCGGCCGCTCGGAGGCGGTCGGGCGCGTGGACGCAGGCCGCCCCTCGTCCCCCGCGGGCCGGTCGGATGCGACCCGCCGTCCGGACGCGGCCGGCGACTCGGGTGCTGTCATCGGTGGCCCGCCACCGGGCGGCGGCCCGAAGGCAGGCGGCGGCGCGACCGCCGCCGGCGGCCCGGCCGGGATCAGTGGCTCGGGTCCGGCCGGTGGCTCGGGTACGGCCGGTGGCTCGGGTACGGCCGGTGGCTCGGGTCCGGTCAGCCTCGGTCCGACTGTCCTCACCAGCTTCGTCGACCCGGGCAGCCCGGCCGGCCCCGAGTCGGCCCCCCGCGCCGACGCCCTCAGCCCGGTGCACATCATCGGCGCCGCGCCGGTCACCAAGCCTCCCCCGGTCGCCCACAGCGGGCCGGTCGACGGCGGCGCGGTGCACCCCGCGCCGCCCCGGCCCGCCGGGGTCCCCCGTCCTGCCGATCCCCTGCTCACCTCCGGCGACGGCAACCCGCTGCAGCGCTGGGGGCTGATCCTGGGAGCCGTTCTGCTGGCCGTGGCGACGGGTGTGGGCACCGCGCTGGCGATCACCGGTGCTCGCGACGAGACGCCGCAGCCGGGCGGTTCCACCGAGGCCGTCGCCCGCCCTGGGGACCGCCCGCCCGGGCCGGGCGCGCCACCTCCGCCGTTCCCCTGCGTCCGGCCCGACGTGGCCGGCACACCGGTCCGCAAGGGGCCGCCCCCGGACGACCCGCCGGTGACCGTCCCGACCGGCTGGGTCTGGCCCGCCGACACCGGCGGCTTCCGCATCGCCCTGCCCGCCGGCTGGCTGCAACTGCGCTCCGGCGACACCACCTGCTTCCAGGACCCCGCGACGCGGCGGATCCTGGGCGTCGAGCCGTACCCGGGCGGTGATCCGGTGGGCCGGCTGAAGTCGTCCGAGCGGGACCTGACCTCGTCCGGCCGGCTGCTGGAATACCAGCAGGTCCGGCTGGAGTCCGACGGTCCGGGCGCGGTGTGGGAGTGCCGCTGGACCGCAGACCACGGGGAGCGGATGCGTGCGCTGCGCGTCCTGCCCGGTGAGCGGGCCGGCTGGACGCTCGGCTGGACCACCTCCGACGCCGACTGGCCCGCCGCCTCGAAGCAGTTCGCCGTCATCCGCGCGAGCCTCGGGCAGGTCCGGCCCACCCGTACCGCGGGCTGAACCGGGCCGTGCGGCAGCCCTTCCCCAGTGGACCGTCCGGCTGATGCCCCGCTGTCGTACGGGCTGACTACAGTGGCGTAGTTTGTGGATCAAGATCTTCGGGAAGGGCGAGCCGAGATGATGGGACCGTCCCACGCGCTCTCGGGCGCGGCGGCGTGGCTGACCGGCTCCTGGGCGATGGCCCAGTTCGCGGACTACCACCAGACACCGCTGGCCCTGGCGGTGGGCACCGCGGTCTGCGCCGGTGGGGCGCTCTTCCCCGACCTCGACCTGTCCGGGAAGGTCACCCGCAACCAGGGCGGCGCGACCGTGGCCCGCACGTTCGGTGTGGTCAGCCTGTTCGTCGCCGAGGTGATGGAGAAGATCTCGCTCGGCGTCTACTACGCCACCAAGCTCAGCAAGGATCCCCGCCGCAGCAACGGGCACCGCACGCTGACCCACACCATCCCGTTCACCGTGCTCGTCGGGTGGGGCACCACCGCGCTCTGCGCCCACTACGGCAAGTGGGCGGTGGTCGGCATCCTCTTCTTCATGATCGGCCTGGCGCTGCGCGGGCTGTTCGACAAGTGGGCCGAGCGGGCCGGCTGGGTGGTGGTCACGCTGGTGTCCGCCGCCGCGGCCTGGTTCACGTTCGCGAACCTGCCCGGCGACCGGGGCTATCCGATGATCGGGCTCGCGGTCGGCGTGGGCTGTTTCGTGCACATCCTCGGCGACATGATCACCCGGGCCGGGGTGCCGATCCTGTGGCCCATCCCGATCAGACGCCGGATGTGGACGATGGTCGGCCTGCCCAACAAGATCGCCCTGCGCACCGGCAGCAAGACCGAGACGGTGGTGCTGCGCACCGCGATGACGGTCCTGGCCGTGCTGGCCGCGGTGGGCCTGGTCGCGCCCTCGGTGCTGCAACGCTTCGACATCCAGGTGTAGGTCAGCCCGCCTCCGCGCGCACCGCACGGGTGCCGGCCACCCGGTGCCGGATCAGCCGGGCCGGCCACCCCACGCCGCGGGCGGTGGACGCGTACGCCACGGTCGGCGGGAGGACCAGCAGCGCGGCGATCCCGGCCACCAGCGGCACCCGGGTGCCCGGTACGTCAGTGGCGGCCGCCACCGTGGCGGCGTATCCGGTGGCCAGCGGGCCGCCCGGGTCGGCGCGGGTGACCAGCGCGTACGCCAGCAGGCCGAGGTAGCCGACGCCCGCCTCCGCGACGACGACGAGCCAGGCGGCAGCGGCTCCCGCGAGATGACGAGCGACAGTGGTGCCCACGTTGTCCCCTCCCCGTGTGGACGACGCCACGACCGTCCTGTCGGAACGGTAGCGCCTCGCGTCGTCGGGGCGGCGGCGGGCAGAGCCGAGACCGGGCGTCACTGTCCGTAGGGAACTAGGTGTCGGCACTGGCCGGGGCAGGCGAGCCACTACCCGCTAATGCGCATTAGCGCCGCGACTCGCCTACTGTCGCGCGCCCCTGGTCGCCTTGTCAAGATCCCGCGAGCAATGACTAGCAAGGACTGGCGCAATCGGCGGCTAATGCGCATTACTCCAGGGGGTTCATCGAACGGAAATCTTCCGTCCACCCCTTGACAGGAGGTCGGGGAAGAAGCGAGGCTCCTTGCCAACCGATCGCTAATACGCATTAGCGGCAGCGGAAGGACGGACGTGACCCCTCCCCCCAGGCGAGTCACCCAGCGTGACATCGCACGAATGGCCGGCGTCAGCCAGGCGACCGTCTCACTGGTGCTCAACAACCGCACCGACGCCGACGTCCGGATCGCGCCGGAGACACGGGACCGGGTGTTGCAGGTCATCGCCGAGACGGGATACGCCGCCGACCCGGCCGCCCGCCGCCTCGCCTCCGGGTTCAACCGGATCATCGGCGTCTTCACCTACGAGCCGGCCTTCCCCAGCGGCAGCCGGGACTTCTTCCACCCCTTCCTGCTCGGCATCGAGGAGTACGCCGAACGGGTCGGCTGCGACCTGCTGCTGTTCACCAGCGCCCCGGTGGTGGACGGCCGGCGGCGCATCTTCCACCAGGACAACCGGCTGCGCCTGGCCGACGGATGCATCCTGCTCGGCCGGGAGATCGACGGCGCGGAACTGCTCCGGCTCAACCGCGACAGATTCCCCTACGTCGCCGTCGGGCGCCGCGACGACGCCGGCGGGCCGGTGCCCTACGTCGGCGCCGACTACGCCAGCGCGGTCCACCGGCTGGCGGAACGGGCGCTGGACCTGGGGCACCGGCGCCTGACGTACGTCGGCATGGGCACCGCGGCCGAGTCCTCGCACGACCGGCGCAGCGGCTTCCACGCCGGCACGGCCGGTGCGGAGAGCGCCCGCCAGATCACCGCGACGGCCCTTACCGCCGACGCCACCGTGGACGACCTGCGGGCCGACGGCAGCACCGTCGTCTTCGTGGAGGACTTCGCCACCGCTGTCGCGTTGGAGTCGGCCGCCCGGCGCAGCGGGCTGACGGTGCCCGGGGGCCTGTCCGTCGTGACCCTCGGCGACCCGACCGTCCCGGTGCCCACCGACATCACGTTCACCGGGTTCCGCATCCCGCGCGAGGAGATGGGCCGCCAGGCCGTCGAGGTGCTCACCGGCGTCATCGACGGCAGCGCCGGCGGCCTCCAGCAACGGCTTCTGCCCTGCGAACTCGTCGAGGGCGACACCCTCGGCGTCCCTGGATCGGCGGTCGACCGGCGCTGACGCGCCCGGCCGCGCAACTGGAAGGAAGCAAGTGGTACTAATGCGTGCGGACGTCCTCGTCGTCGGGGGCGGACTGGGCGGTGTCGCCGCGGCGCTGGCCGCGGCCCGTGCCGGGCGGTCCGTCATCCTGAGCGAGGAGTTCGACTGGCTCGGCGGGCAACTCACCAGCCAGGCGGTCCCGCCGGACGAGCACTCCTGGATCGAGCAGTTCGGCGCCACCGCGAGCTACCGGGAACTGCGCGACGGCATCCGTGACTACTACCGCCGCCACTACCCGCTGACCGAGCGGTCCCGGGCGTGGACCGACCTTAACCCCGGCGCCGGCTGGGTGAGCCGGCTCTGCCACGAGCCCCGGGTCGCGGTCGCCGTCCTGGAGCAGATGCTCGCGCCGTACCGGGGGTCCGGGCGGCTGACGGTGCTCCAGCCGTACCGGCCGGTCGCGGCCGAGACCGACGGCGACCGGGTCACCGGCGTCACGCTCGCCCACCGGGACCGCGACGAGCGGATCGAGGTCGAGGCGCCGTACGTCCTGGACGCCACCGAGACCGGCGAACTGCTGCCGCTGACCGGCACCGAGTACGTGACCGGATTCGAGTCGCAGGCGCAAACCGGTGAGCCGAGCGCGCCCGCCGAGGCGCAGCCGCTGAACATGCAGGCGGTGTCCGTCTGCTTCGCGCTGGACCACGTCGACGGCGACCACACCATCGACCGGCCCGCCGGTTACGACTTCTGGCGCGACTACAAGCCGGACTTCTGGGGCGACCGGCTGCTGTCCTGGCGGTCGCCGCACCCGCGCACGCTGGAGATCGTCGAGCGCAGTTTCACGCCGAACCCGGACGACGACCCGCTGGGCGTCAACGCCGACCAGCGACTCAACCCGGGCGACGGCAACCTGTGGACGTTCCGACGCATCGCGGCGCGGCGCAACTTCACCGACGGGGCGTACGGCAGCGACATCACCCTCGTCAACTGGCCGATGATCGACTACTTCGAGGGTCCGGTCATCGACGTACCCAACGCGTCCTGGCACCTGTCCCAGGCGCGCGAGCTGTCGTACTCCGTCCTGTACTGGCTCCAGACCGAGGCGCCGCGCCCCGACGGCGGCACCGGCTTCCCCGGGCTGCGGCTGCGCGGCGACGTGACCGGCAGCACCGACGGGCTGGCGCAGGCGCCCTACATCCGGGAGTCGCGCCGCATCCGCGCCGAGTACACGGTGGTCGAGCAGGACCTCTCCCTGGCGGTACGCGGCGAGCACGGCGCGGTGAACTACCGCGACTCGATCGGCGTGGGCATGTACCGCATCGACCTGCACCCGTCGACCGGCGGCGACAACTACATCGACGTCGGCTCCTGCCCGTTCGAGATCCCGCTCGGCGCGCTCATCCCGCAGCGGATGGAGAACCTGCTGCCTGCCGGCAAGAACATCGGCACCACGCACATCACAAACGGCAGCTACCGGCTGCACCCGGTCGAGTGGAACGTCGGTGAGGTCGCCGGCCTGCTGGCCGACTTCTGCCTTGCGCGGGGCGAGTCCCCGCGCGCGGTCCGCGGCAACCCCCGCCTGCTGGCCGAATTCACGGACCGCATCTCGGCCGCCGGCGTGGAACGCCGCTGGCCGCAGATCGCGGGCTACTGAACCCCCGGTGAGGAGAAGAAAGTGAGATACGGAAGACTGTCCGGCCTGCTCGCGGCGACCATGACCGGTGTGCTCGCCCTGACCGCGTGCGGCGGTGGCGGCGATGCAGAGAACGACGGTCCGGCGAGCCTGCGGATGACCGTCTGGTCGGCCAACGAGGCGCACCTGAAGCTGTTCAACGAGATCGCCGACGAGTACCGCAAGAACAACCCGGACGTCGCGGAGATCAAGTTCGATCCGCTGCCGTTCGAGAACTACACCACGACGCTGACCACGCAGATCGCCGGCGGCAACGCGCCGGACCTCGCATGGATCTTCGAGAACTCGGCTCCGGACTTCGTCGCCTCCGGCGCGCTGAGCCCGCTCGACGACACGCTCAAGGAGACCGACGGCTACCAGTACGACGACCTCTCCCCCGCCACGCTGAAGCTCTGGCGCAACGACGGCGAGCTCTTCGCGTACCCGTTCTCGACCTCGCCGTTCGGCGTGTTCGTCAACAACGACATGCTCAAGCAGGCCGGGCAGAAGACCCCGGCCGAGCTGATCGCGGCCGGGCAGTGGAACTGGGACACCGCGCTCGCCGTGGCCGGCGCGGCAGCGGCGGAGTCGGGCAAGGCCGGGCTCGTGGTCCGCGACTTCGACTACAAGGGCTGGGACAACCTGGCCACGTTCTGGACCGGCTGGGGCGCCCAGGCGTGGAGCGAGGACGGCCGCAGCTGCGGGTTCAACAGCCCGGAGATGGTCGAGGCGATGACCACGTTGCACAAGGCGATCTTCACCGGCAAGGCGCTGCCCGGCCCGGGTACGACCGCCGACTTCTTCGCCGGTGACGCGGCCATGACCGTCACCCAGATCTCCCGTGCCTCGCTGCTGAAGGAGAACGGCTTCGACTGGGATCTGGTCCCGCTGCCGGCCGGCCCGAAGGGCCCGTACGCGGTGGTCGGCCAGGCCGGCCTCGGCGTGATGAAGAAGAGCCCGCACGCCGAGCAGGCCGCCGACTTCCTGGCCTTCTTCACCAACCCCGCCAACTCGGCGAAGCTGGCCCAGTTCTTCCCGCCGCCACGGCAGTCCCAGCTGACCGCCGAGACGCTGGCGAAGACGAACCCGAAGCTCAAGCCGGAGCAGCTGCAGAAGGTCGTCATCGACGGCATCACGAACGGCACGGTCAAGCCCAGCCACGCCGGGCAGGCCGAGCTGAGCCAGCAGGTGCGCGCCGCGCTCGACCCGCTGTGGAAGGCGGACGCGGACGTCAAGGGCGTACTCGACGGCGTCTGCTCCAAGATCCAGCCGCTGCTGGCGAAGTAGGGCCGAGGATCATGACCCAGACGGACACCAGGGTGGGCCCGGCCGCTGCCGGGCCCACCCCGGGCCGGGCCCGGCCGTTCTGGACCACCCGCCGCCGGGACCAGCTCACCGGATACCTGTTCATCACCCCGCAGTTGCTCGGCAGCGCGGTCTTCGTGATCCTGCCGCTGGTCCTCGTGGTCTGGTACAGCCTGCACGAGTGGAACGTGCTGGCCGGCAGCTTCGACTTCATCGGCGCCGACAACTACGCCGCGCTCGCCGACGACCCCAACCTGGGCCCGGTGCTGCGGTCGACGGGCCTGTTCTCGATCGGCCTGGTGGTGCTCAACCTCGGCCTGGCGTTGCTGCTGGCCGTCCTGCTCAACCAGAAGCTGCGCGGGACCATCGTCTTCCGCACCCTGTTCTTCTCCCCCGTGGTGGTCTCGCTCGTCGCGTGGACCATCGTCTGGGGCTTCCTGCTGCAGGACAACGGCGGCGTCAACGGTCTGCTCGACACGCTCGGCGTGGACGGCCCCAACTGGTTGCGCGGCGAGGGCACGGCGATGCTGTCGGTGATCGTCGTGCAGGTGTTCAAGAACGTCGGCCTGAACATGGTGCTGTTCCTGGCCGCCCTCCAGGGCGTGCCCACCGACCTGTACGAGGCCGCCGAGGTGGACGGCGCGAGCCGGATGCGCCAGTTCTGGCGCATCACCGTGCCCCTGATCAGCCCGACGATCATGCTCACGTCGATCATCACGGTGGTCGGCTCGTTGCAGGTCTTCGCGCAGATCGCGGTGCTGACCCAGGGCGGGCCCGGCACCTCGACCACGGTGCTCGTCTACTACCTCTACCAGCAGGCCTTCCAGTTCCATCACTTCGGCTACGGCGCGACGCTGTCGATCCTGCTGTTCGTCATCGTGCTCGCGCTGACCGTGCTGCAGTGGCAGATGCGCAAGAGGTGGGTCTTCCATGAGTCGTGACCTGTCCCGGCGGACCAAGCTGGTGCTCTACGGGGTGCTGATGGTCCTGGCCGTTCCGTTCGTGTTCCCCACCTGGTGGATGGTCACCTCGTCGCTGAAGCCGGTGGCGGACATCTTCTCCTTCCCGCCGCAGTTGCTGCCGACCGACCCACGGCTGGACGCGTACCAGCGGGTGTTCGAGCTGCAGCCGTTCGGGCAGCAGTACCTCAACAGCCTCTACATCGCGCTGCTGGTCACCGTCGGCACGCTGGCCGTGGCGTCGCTGGCCGGGTACGCGTTCGCTCGCATCCGGTTCCGGGGGCAGAACGTGCTGTTCCTGGTCGTCCTCGCGGGCCTGCTCATCCCGAGCGAGGTGACGATCGTGCCGCTGTTCCAGATGTTCTTCAAGCTCGACCTGATCGACACGCACTGGCCGCTGATCCTGGTGCCGATCTTCGGGGCGCCGAGCGTGCTGGCGACGTTCATCATGCGGCAGTTCTTCATCAGCCTCCCCGGTGAGCTGGAGGAGGCGGCCCGGGTGGACGGGCTGGGACGCTTCGCCACCTTCTGGAAGATCGCGCTGCCGCTGTCCCGGCCCGCGCTCGGCGCGGTGGCCATCTTCACGTTCCTGCACAGCTGGAATCTCTACCTGGAACCGATCGTGTTCCTGTCCTCGCCGGACAAGTTCACCCTGCCGCAGGCGCTCACCCAGTTCGTCGACGCGTACGGCGGTCCGATGTGGGATGTCCAGCTCGCGGCGGCGTCGATGACCGCGCTGCCGGTGCTGGCGGTGTTCGTCATCGCGCAGAAGCAGTTCGTCGAGGGTCTCGCACACACCGGCCTGAAGGGATGACCGCGCCGGTCGTCGGGATCGACATCGGCGGAACCAAGACCGCCGCCGCCCTCGTCGATCCCGGCGCGCGGGTGCTCGGCCGCCGCGAGGCGCCCACCCCCGCGCGCGCCGGGCCGGCCGCGGTACTGGACACCGCCGCCGGCCTGGCCGCCGGCCTGCTCGCCGCAGCCGGCCCCGGGCCGGTCGGGGTGGGCACCGCGGGCACCGTCGACCCGGTCACCGGCGCCATCCGGTACGCGACCGGCAGCCTGCCCGGATGGGCCGGCACCCCGGTGGCCGACGAGCTGGCCGCGCGGCTGGCCCGGCCGGTACGCGTCACGAACGACGTCGCCGCGGCGGCGCTCGGTGAGTGCTGGGCCGGCGCCGGACGGGGCCTGGGGCACGTGCTGCTCGCTGCCGTCGGCACCGGGCTGGGTGGCGCTGTCGTCCGCGACGGACGGATCGCCGGTGGCGCCCGGGGCGCGGCCGGTCAGCTCGGGCACCTGCCGGCACCGGGGGCGAACCGGCTGCGCTGCGGCTGCGGCCGGTACGGGCACCTGGAGGCGATCGCCTCCGGCACCGGCCTGGCCGCCGCGTACGCGCTCACCGGCGGAGAGCCGGTCACCGGCCGGGAGGTGGCGCGGCGCGCGGCGGCCGGTGACGCGACCGCCCGGCAGGTCGTCGAGCGGGCCGGTACTGCGCTCGGCGCGTCCCTGGCCGGGCTGGTCGCCCTGCTCGACCCCGAGGCGGTGGTGGTCGCCGGTGGCGCCGCCGGCACCCTGCTCCCCGCCGCGACGACCGCCTACCGGGCGGAACTACCAGGCGGCTGGGCGCACGTGCCACTGCTTCCGGCGGCCCTGGGCGCCGACGCGGTAGTGGTCGGCGCCGCCCGGCTCGCCACCGCACCGATCCACAACGACGGAGGAACAAGCACGTGAGTGTCCTGGACGAACTCGCAGGCGGGCTGGTCGTGTCCTGCCAGCCCCTGCCCGACGACCCGGACGACCCGATGCGCGACCCGTACGTCCAGGCCCACGTGGCGGCCGCCGTGGTGCGCGGCGGCGCGGTGGCGGTCCGGGTCAACGGCCCCGACGACGTGCGGGCGGTACGCGCCGCCGTCGGCGTGCCGGTGATCGGGCTGTACAAGCACGGCACGCAGGGCGTGTTCATCACCCCGACCGCCGGGCACGCCCTCGAAGCGGCGCGCGCCGGGTCGCACGTCGTCGCGGCGGACGCCACCGACCGTCCACGGCCCGACGGCCGGAGCTTCGCCGACACCGTCCGCGCGGTCCACGAGCAGACCGGCGCGCTGGTCCTGGCCGACGTCTCCACTGTGGCCGAGGGCGTCGCCGCCGTCGAGGCCGGCGCGGATGCGGTCGCCACCACACTGTCCGGCTACACCCCGGCCAGCCCACAGATCGACGGGCCCGACCTCGGGCTCGTGGCGCGACTCGCCGCGCTGCTACCCGTGCCGGTGATCGCCGAAGGGCGCTACCGGACCACGG
This sequence comes from Micromonospora sp. CNB394, assembly GCF_000374985.1. Taxonomy (NCBI): domain Bacteria; kingdom Bacillati; phylum Actinomycetota; class Actinomycetes; order Micromonosporales; family Micromonosporaceae; genus Micromonospora; species Micromonospora sp. CNB394. The sequence goes on from NZ_KB895854.1 coordinate 12,558, forward strand.
AGCAGATCAGCCGGGCCTTCGAGGCGGGCGCCCACGCGGTGGTGACGGGCAACGCCGTCACCTCACCGCTGTGGATCACCCGCCGACTGGTACCGGCCACCCCTCGGGCGGCGAGCGCGCCGGAGAAGAAGGAGCATCGATGAGGAGAGGACGCAAGACGTTCACCGCGACGCTGGACCGGGTCACCGCGGTACGGGTCGAGGTTTCGTGGGACCGGCTGTTCGAGGTCACGCTGGAGCCGAGCCTGCGGCTGCGTTGACCGGTGCGGGTGCGGTCCCGGGGGCCGCACCCGCCTCAGCGGGGCGTCAGCAGGCAGAACCCGGTGCCGTCCGGGTCGGCGAGCACCACGTCGTCGGCGGTGTGCCGGCCCGCACCGGCCCAGGTCGCGCCGAGCGCGAGCAGCCGGTCGATCTCCGCGTCCCGGTCACCGGCCGCGACCAGGTCCAGGTGCAGGCGGTCCCGGCCTCCGTCGGGCATCAGCGGCGGGCCGCTCCAGGTGACCTTCGCGCCTCCGCGCGGCGACTGGATCGCGGTCTCCTCGCCCTGGTCCCAGACCAGCGGCCAGCCCAGCGCCTCGCTCCAGAAGCAGCCGGCCGCCCGCGTACCGTCGCAGTTGACAGCGCCGACCGGGCCGCAGCCGGCGAGGAATTGTTGCCCGCCCCGATGACGCAGAACTCGTTGCCCTCCGGGTCGGCGAGCACCACCTGGTCGTCGTCCGGGCCCTGACCGATGTCGATGTGCCGTCCGCCCAGCGCCAGCGCCCGGGAGACGGTGTCCCGCTGGGCCTGCGGCGACGCGCTGGTCAGGTCGAAGTGGATCCGGTTCTGCACCGTCTTCGGCGCGTCGCTGGGCAGGAACCGGATACGGAAGTCGCTGTGGACGTCGCCGCCCAGCGCCACGCCCTCGTGCGGGTCGTCGATGACCTCCCGGCTCAGCACGCCGGACCAGAACCGCGCGAGCCGGCGTGGGTCGCCCGCGTCGAGGCTGACCGCGTAGACGTGAACCGCCATCCGCCCGTCTCCGATCCCCGCCGCCGACCGTCGGCAGGTCCGGAGCGTAGGCCGGGCGGGTCCGGCCGCGCAGCCGGATTTCCTCGCTGTCGCGTTACCTCGCCGGTAGGGTGCGCGCGAAGCGGACGCCCCGGTCGACCCAGCGGGCCAGGTCCGGGTCGCGCTCGCAGGCATCGGGCGACACGGTGACCCAGCCCCGCATCTCCCGGCCCCACATGACCGTCGCCTCGACGCCGGGCTCGGCCAGCACGCGGCCGGCCTCGGCCGGGTCGACCCGGACCATCAGGCCGCCCGCGCCGCGCACGACCACCGCCATGTTGCCGCGCAGCATCATCGCCAGACCATCGACCATGCGTCGTTCGGTGGTGCCGGGCTCGCGCCCGAGGCGTTCCCGGGCCCGGTTCGCCAGGTCCTCGTCGTAGGCCATGACGGAATCGTGGCATCCGGGTCCGACAGCGGGCGCGCGTCAGGCGCCGACGCGCTGTTCGGGGATGGACAGGCCGTAGAGCGCCATCAGCTCCGGGCTGTCGATCCGGCTGCCGTCGGCCACCGAGTCGCAGGCGATGTCGACGATCTGGTCCTTGTGCGCCAGCAGGTACGGCCGCGCCCCCACGTCCGCGCTGGCCAGGGTGGCGATGCCGGACCAGTGGCGGCGGCCGAACAGCATCGGGTAGCCGCGCAGCCCGTCGTAGGTGGCGCAGACCAGCACGTCCGGGTACGGCAGTGCGGTCACCCGGCGGACCGCTGTCGCGGTGAGCCCGGGCATGTCCACCGGCACCACGACGACCGCCTCGATGTCGTCGTCGGTCAGCGCGGCGAGCCCGGCCCGGATAGAGGAGCCGACGCCGGTGCCCCAGGCACGGTTGACCACGACTGTGGCGCCGCTCAGGTCGGTACTCCGTCGCACCTGCTCGGCCGCCGCGCCCAGGACGACCACGACCTGTGCGCAGCCCGCCTCGGCCATCGTGTCGATCATCTGGCTGACCAGCGGCTTCTCCCCCTGGTGCAGCAGCGCTTCGGGTCCGCCGATGCGGCGGCCGCCACCGGCGGCGATGATCATTGCAGCGATCCGGTTCAGCGGTGCCCCCTCGATCAGGGGACGGACCGGGCACAGCCGCCCGGTCCGTCCCGTCGTACGCACACCGGGCCCAACGAGCGCGACCGAGAGCGGGTAGCGGGGCAAAACGGAAAATTGCGTGACTATGCCGCGTCCGCGTAGCAGTCCACTGCGGACAGGTCGAGCGGGAACCGCACCGGCGTGTCGCCGAACAGCAGCCGGGTGGCCCGCGCGCCGGCGGCGGTGATCGCCTCGGCGACGGCCGCTGCCTGCCCGGCCGGGCAGTGCACCATCACCTCGTCGTGCTGGAAGAACACCAGCTCCGCCTCCGTACCGGCCAGCTCGGTCCGCAGCGTGGCCAGCAGCGTGGAGGCCCACTCGGCGGCGGTGGCCTGGATGACGAAGTTGCGGGTGAAGCGCCCCCGCGAGCGGGCCGCCCGAGCCGACGGGCTGTGCGGATCGGCCCCGCCGTCCGGCATCGGCTCCTCGCCCTCGGCGAACCCCGCCGACCCGGGCGGGCAGGTGCGGCCCAGCCACGACCGGACCAGCCCGCCCGCCTCACCGGTGCGCGCCGCCGCCTCCACGTAGCCGAACGCGGTCGGATAGTTCTTCCGCAGCACCGCAAGCGCCGGCACCGCCGCCCCGCCGGTCTGCCCGTACATCGCCCCGAGCAGGGCCACCTTGGCCTTCGCCCGGTCGCCGGCGAACGCATCCCGGGCCAGCGCCGCGTACAGGTCACCGGCGCCGCCCGCCGCGGCAAGCCGCTCGTCGCCGGAGACCGCCGCGAGCACGCGCGGTTCGAGCTGACCCGCGTCGGCCACCACGAACGTCCAGCCCGGGTCCGCCACCACCGCCCGCCGGATCACCTTCGGGATCTGCAGCGCCCCGCCCCCGCGCGTCGCCCAGCGGCCCGAGACCACACCGCCTGGTACGTACTCCGGGTGGAACCGGCCGCCCGAGACCCAGGCGTCGCGCCAGGCCCAGCCGTGCGCCGTCCAGATCCGGTACAGCTCCTTGTATTCCAGGACCAGCGGCGCCGCCGGGTGCTCCACCCCGCGCAGCACCCAGGCGCGCGTGTTGGGCAGATCCACGCCCACGCGGGCGAACGCCCGCAACAGCTCCGCGGGCGAGTCGGCGTGCACCTGGCGTACGCCGAACGCGTCAGCGATCCGGGCCTGCAACTCGGCCAGCCGGCGCGGCGGCCCGCCGACCGGCGACGGCTCGCCGAGCAGGTCGGCCAGAATCGCGTCGTGCACGTCGGCACGCCACGGCAGCCCGGCCGCACCCATCTCGGCGGCCACCAGCGCGCCCGCCGACTCGGCGGCCACCAGCAGCCGGAACCGGCCGAATTGGGTGGTCGCGGCGATCCGGGCGAGCTGGTCGGCGTACACCCGGGTCAACGCCGTGATGCCCGGACCGGGCGGGCCGGACGGCGGCGCGAACAGCGCGGCCTGGGTGTGGCCCGGCGGCTCGGGCGGGCGGGGCGCCGGGTCCGGCGGGACCGGCGCGTCCGTCACGCGGGCCCAGGCGGCGGGTAGCGCGCGGGGCTCACCCCACCGGCCCGCGTGCCCGAGCAGCAGCGCCTCGGTCAGCTCGACGTCGTGACAGCGGTCGAGGCGCACCCCGGCACGCAGCAGCGCCGGGTAGACGCCCGCCCAGGCGGCCCACAGCCAGCGGGGGTGCCCGGCGGCCTCCCGGGCGGCCACCGCGGCGGCCAGGTCGGCCACCTCCTCGGCCGGGCCGGACGGGGTGCCGTCGGCGTGCAGCGATTGCAGCACGCCGCCGCCCCGCTCGTCCGCCTCCACCGCCACCAGCACGGACTCGATTCTGCCCGGTGCCCCTGACACGCTCCGCGTGGAAGGAAGGGCCCCCTGTTAACGCCTGCGGTAGAGGAAGGGCCCCTTGTTAACGCCCAGCGTTAACAAGGGGCCCTTCCTTACGTCCGGGGGGTTACTTGCTGACTCCGGCGGTGAGGCCGGACTGCACCTGACGCTGGAAGACGATGTACACGATCAGCACCGGAAGCATCGCCATGGTGACGCCGGCGAACAGTCCGGACCAGTCGGACTTGTAGCCCTGGTTGACCGACAGCTCGATCAGCCCCTGGGCGATCACCTGGTTCTTCGGCTCGCCGGAGACCGACTGCATGAGCAGCGTCGGCAGGTACCACTGGTTCCACTGACCGAGCACGTTGAAGATGCCGATGCTGATCAGGCCCGGCTTGGCCATCGGCAGCATCACGCTGAAGAACGTGCGGGTGTGCGAGGCACCGTCGACCTGGGCGGCCTCGGCGATCGAGTCGGGCAGCGTCCGGAAGAACGAGTGCATGAAGAAGATCGTGAACGACAGCGACCAGGCCACGTAGACCAGGATCAGCATGAGGTGCTTGTTCGGGCCGAGCAGCGGGAGGCTCACCCCGGTGTTGTAGACGCCCTTGAACAGCGGTACCGCGGCCAGGTAGATCGGCAGCGTCAGCCCGGACAGGAACATCCAGTAGATCAGGCGGTTGCCGCGGAACCCGTAGCGCGCCAGGGCGTACGCGGCCATCGAGCCCAGCAGCATCGTCAGCGTCACGCTGAACACGAGCACGAGCAGCGTGTTCAGGAAGAAGCTGTCGATCCCGGCGGTCCAGGCGCGGGCGAAGTTGTCCCACTGCAAGGCGTCGGGGAGCAGCGACAGCGGCTCGCGGATCACCTCGGAGTCGGTCTTGAGCGCCGACATCACCACCCACAGCAGCGGGTAGACCACCATGATCGCCCAGACCGCGAGGAACAGGTGTGAGAAGCCGTTGAAGATCCGGCCGCCGAAGCCGTTGCCGACGTCCTTCGCGCTCCGATCCGTCGGCGGCCGGTCCGGCGGCGCCGTGTCGGACCGGGCCGGGCCGGAGGTGTGGGTCACCGTGCTCATCGTCCAGACCTCCTCAGAACTCGATCCGCTCACGGCGGGTGATCCTCAGCTGGAGCGCGGCCAGCAGGATGGTGAAGATGGCCAGCGCGACGGCGATCGCGCAGGCGTAACCGAACTGGCCCTTCTGGAACGCGTTGAACTGGATCACCGAGGCGAAGATCTCGCTGGCGTGGTTCGGTCCGCCCTGACTCGGCGTCATGACGAAGACCAGCGCGTACATGTCCAGCGCGATGAAGCCCAGATAGACCCAGGCGACCGAGACGCTGTCCCGCAGCAGCGGCAGCGTCACCCTGAAGAACGTGTGGAACCGGCCCGCGCCGTCGAGGATCGCGGCCTCGTAGATGTCCTTCGGGATCGACTGCATCGCGGCGGAGAACAGCACCATGTAGAAGCCGGCGCCGCTCCACACCGCGATGAACAGCAGCCACCAGAGCACCGCCGGCACGCCGAGGAACGGCTCCGGGTCGGCGGTGAAGGCGATCGGGTTGTCCGCGTCGACCAGCCCGATCTTGATGAGCAGGCCGTTGATCAGGCCCTGCCCGTCGGTGCGGTAGATCTGCTGCCACATGACGGCGATGACCACCAGCGACAGCACCTGCGGGAAGAAGAAGATGACCTTGTACATCCCGGAGCCGAACACCCCGCGGATGCCGGCCCTGTCCTCGCGTCCGCCCACGTTGAGCAGGAACGCGAGGAACAGGGCCAGCGCGATCGTGAACAGCGGCACGGTGACCAGGAAGAACACGTTGTGCCAGAACGCCTTCCGGATCAGCTCGTCGGAGAACAACCGGACGTAGTTGTCCAGCCCGACGAAGCGCTGGGAATCGGAGTACCCGCCCCAGTCGGTCAGCGAGTATCCCGCCGCCTGGGCGAACGGCCACACCACGTAGAACAGGTACAGCGCGACGGGCAGGGCCAGGAAGCCCGTGACGAAACGCGCGACTCCGTGCCGCATTGGACTCACTTCCTCGCGGTGATCAGGCGGTGCGGGTCTGCTTCTTGATCGACGAGTCCTTGGCGACCTTGTCGGCGGCCGCCTGCATCTTGTCGACGAACTGCTGCGCGGTCAGGCGGCCGGCCATCAGCTCCTCGGAGAGGTTCTGGCTCTCCTTGTCCAGGTCGGCGTAGAAGTCCGGGAACTTCACCGAGATCAGGTCCGAGCTGCCGTTCTTCATCAGCGAGTTCGCCGACGCCAGCGCGCTGTCCTGGACGTTGTCACCGGAGCCCTTGGTGGAGGCCAGCGACTTGGTCAGCTCGGCGAACTTCGCCGAACCGGCCTTGGACAGGATGGCCCGCAGGAACTCCTTCGCGGCCTCCTTGTTAGGCGCCTTGCTCGGCACCACGAAGCCCTCGCCGGAGGAGGCGAAGACGTCCTTGGCCGCCTTGTCCCCGCTCTTGCTCCAGTAGTCGGAGATGGTCATCTCGAAGCCCGGCGGGATGGTCGCGGCCATCTCGTTCTTCAGCCAGGTACCGACCTGGATGAAGGCCGCCTTGCCGTCCAGGAACGCCTGCTGCGACTGGGTGTGGTCGAGCTTGCCCGGCAGCAGCAGCCTGTCCTTGACCAGCTTCTCCCACGGCTCCAGCGCCGCGACGATGCCGTCGGCCTTCCAGGCACCGTCCTTCAGGTTGTCGATGTCGACGACGGCCTGCTTGCCGACCGCCTTCCAGATGCTGGCGAACAGCGCCCAGCGCGGGTAGTAGCCGTGCACCGCGTCGTGCACGTACGGCGCCATGCCCTTGGCCTTGATCTTCGGCGCGAGCGCGAAGAAATCGTCCCAGGTGGTCGGCGCCGTCCACCCCTCCTTGGAGAACAGCGCGGCGTTGTACCAGTTGCCCCAGACCGTGTACGCGACGTTGACCACGTAGAACTTGCCGTTCTGCGTACCGTCGGCGACGGTACCCGGCAGCAGGCTGTCGGCGACCGTCCCCTCGCTGTCCCAGGCCGGCGCGGTGAGCAGGTCGTCCAGCGACTCGATCGCGCCCTCGTTGATCAGCGTGCTGCGGTCCATCATGTCGGCGCCCGAGTTCATCACCAGGTCGCTCGGCTGCGTCGCCATCTTGGGTTGCTCTTCGGTCTTGATCTTCTGGGTCGAAGACATGTTGACCGTGACGTTCGGGTGCTTGGCGTTGAAGATGACCTTGTCTTCCTTGGCCCACTGGTCGCCCAGGCCACCGTTGAAGACGACCACCTTGACCGCGCTGCCGTCCTTGACGCCGAACGGGTTGTCCTTGCTCTTGGCCGCGCCGCCGCCGTCGGACTTGCTCGGCTCGCTGCCGGCGCACGCGCTCAGCAGACCCGCCGCCGGTGCGGCCAGCAGACCGGCCGCTGCAGCCCGCCGCAGCAGGGTCCGCCGGCTGACGTCGCCGAACTTCTCGGGGGAAACCGACATCTTGTCTCTCCTTGTGGGTCGGGTCAGGCGGTCCGCCGGAGACGCCCGGCGTACCGCGACTCGAGGGCGAGGTTGTGCTCGTCCCCACCGGGGACGTTGGCGGAGAGGTAGACAGGGGGTACCTCTCCGGCCTGGTGGAACCGTCGTACGACCTCGGCGGTCAGCAGCTGCGCCAGCAGCGCCGCGGTGACCGACGAGACCGCACAGACCGCGCCGCCGCCCTCGAGCGGCAGCAGTGCGTCGCCGTACGGCGCGCCGTTGTCCAGCACGACGTCGGCGAGGTCGGCGAGCCGGTGCCCGGAGGGGTGCCGAGGAGCTACCCGGGCGGTGTGCTCGACCGAGGTGACCGCGATCAGCGGATGGCCGCCGCGCTTGACCAGCGTCGCCAGCTCGACCACCGAGCCGTTGATGCCGGACTGCGAGGCGACCACGAACACGTCCTCCGGCTGTGGCGCCGCCAGGGCGTAGAGCTGGTGCGCCACGGCCGGGTCGCGTTCCAGCTTCGGGTCGGCGAGCACGTCGCGGGGCGCGTCGCCGTGCAGCACGAGGTCGTGCAGGGAGAGCCGGTTGGCCGGGACCAGGCCGCCGGCCCGGGCGACCAGCTCGGCGGCGAACGCCTCCGAGTGGCCGGCGCCGAACGCCTGGAGGACGCCGCCCGCGCGCAGGCCGGAGGCGATCAGGTCGGCCGCCCGGTCCACCGCCACGGCCTGGCTGTCCACCAGCCGGTCGAGCACCGGGCGGACCGCGTCGGCGTACCGCTGGGCACTGATCATGAGAGGGCCCCCTTGGCGGCCTTGTGCCCGTCGACGGCCTGGGCGGTACGCCGGAAGGCCGCGTGGGCGCGGTCGTGGGTGCGCTGCGCCACCGCGATGTAGAGCAGGTCGAGCACGACGAGCTGGGGGTGCCGGGCGGAGAGCGCGTCCGGCCGGAACGTGGTGGCCTGGCTGGCGGTGACCAGGACGATGTCGGCCAGCTCGGCCAGCGGCGAGCGGGGGAAGCCGGTCAGCGCGACCGTGGTGGCCCCGCGGCTGCCGGCCTCGGCGAGCAGCTCGATCGTCTCCCGGGTCTGCCCGGTGTGCGAGATGCCGAGCGCGACGTCCCCGGCGCCGAGCAGCGCGGCGCTGGCCAGTCCCTCGTGCACGTCGCTCCAGGCCCACGCGGCGACGCCGATGCGGTGCAGGCTGAACTGCATCTCCTCGCCGACGAGCGCGCTGCCGCTGGCGCCGAAGATGTTCACCCGGCTGGCCCCGGCGATGGCGACCGCAGCCCGTTCCACCTCGGTCAGGTCCAGCAGCGCGGCGGTGTCGTGCATGGCCCGCGTGTCGGCGGCCATGATCTGGTCGAGCACCCGGGACAGCGGGTCGCCGGGCTGGATTTCCCGTCCGATGTCGACGGTCCAGCCGGCCGAGCGGGCCCGCCCGGTCTCGGCGGCGATGCCGAGCCGCAGGTCCGCGTACCCCTCGAAGCCCATGGCCCGGCAGAACCGGGTGATGGTCGCCGGCGACGTGCCGCTGCGCTCGGCCAGCTCGACGATGGTCGCCCGGGCGGCTGCCTCCGGGTCGCTGAGCACGTGCTCGGCGACCCGGCGCAGCGCGCCGGTCAACTCCCCCGTACCGGCCCGCACCCGGGCCAGCACCCCGTCGGCGCCCAGCCGGTCGGCCGGAACGGCATCGACCACCGCGGTCGCCGCGGAAGTCTCCACCTCGTGCTCGGCCATCGGCGGAAGCCTTTCGGAAAGAGTGTTAACTGTTAGTGGTAAAAGTTCTTACTGAAGGCCCCTCCGTGTCAAGGGCATGGGCGAAGTTTTCAAACTGTTACCTGGCGCACCGGCGCGATCTTGCGCCTGGCGACGCGGCCGACCAGCATGAGAACTATGTCGGACACCGTCGTGCTCGGCCTCGATGTCGGGGGCACGTCCACCCGCGCGACCGCGCTGAGCCTCGACGGCACGCGCCTGGGCGCCGGTCGGGCCGGCGGCGGCAACCCCACCAGCCACGGCGCCGAGCGGGCCGCCGCCGAACTGCTCGCCGCCCTGCGCGCGGCGCTCGCCGACGTCGACCCGGGTCGGGTACGCACCGGCGTCATCGGCCTCGCCGGGGCCGGCCGCCTCCTGGCCGACCCGCACGGCCGCGACGCGTTCGACAGCGCGTGGGCGCAGGCGGGGCTGCGGTGCCCGTACGCGGTGCACGGCGACGCGCTCGTCGCCTACGCCTCCGGCACCGCCGCCCCGGACGGCACGGTGCTCGTCGCCGGCACCGGCGCGATCGCCGCCCAGGTAAGCGATCTGCGGCTGGACCGCACCGCCGACGGCCACGGCTGGCTGCTCGGCGACGCGGGCTCCGGGTTCTGGCTCGGCCGGGAGGCGGTTCGCCGGTTGCTGACCGACCTGGACCGCGCGGACACCCCCGGTGAGCTGGGACGCCTGGTGCTGGCGGAGCTGACCGGCACGACCGAGGTGCACGCTCGGCCGCGCGCCACCGCGGGAGCCGTGGTGCAGGCGGTGACGCGTCGGCAGCCGGTGGAACTGGCCCGGCTCGCCCCGCTCGTGGTGTCGGCGGCCCGCGAGGGGGAACCGACGGCAGTCTCGCTGATCGCCGAGGCCGCTGCGCTGCTGGCGGAGAGCGTCTGCCGCATCCGCCCGCCCGGCGCGACCGATCCGGTGGTGCTCGGCGGCGGGCTGCTCACCGGCGACACCCCGCTGGCCGGGGCGGTCCGCGCGGAACTGGCCGAACGGTGGCCGGGCGCACCGTTGCACGGCGCCGGAGACGGGGCGGCCGCCGCGGCCTGGCTGGCCGCCCGGGACCTGCCCGAGGTGACCGACCCGGCGGCCTTGCACGCCCGCCTGGTCCCCCCACCCACCTGACCCGACCGCCGCGCCGCCCCGGCCGCGCCGCTCGCCCGCCCTGCGCAGTGCTGCGGCGCTCGGCCGTTGGGTGGAACGCCATGGGTGTCAGAACGCCGGTTTGACACCCATGACGTTCCACCCGCCGCTGCCGGGCGCTGTTGGCGTGCGCTCGGGCTCACCCCGGGTCAGCTCGACCCTTCCCACTGCCCCGTGAGCAGCCCGGCGGCGGGGGTGGCCAGCAGACCGGCGGCGGTGAGCACCCTGTCGCCTGTCTTCACAAGACTCATTTCTAATGAAGAATTTCTACGACAGCGCGACGGGGACCACAAGACCTCACGACCGATCCGTTATCCGTACCGGCCAGGTCGACGCTCACGCCCGGATCGAGGCGCGGATCGCCTCGACCGTGATCGCCAGGCCCTCCCGGGCCTCGTCCTCGGTGAGCGTCAGCGGCGGGCCCATCCGGATCACGTTGCCGTAGAGGCCGCCCCTACCCACCAGCAGGCCACCGGCCCGGCACGCCTCGAAGACGCGGGTGGTCAGCGCCGCGTCCGGTTCCACGGTTCCCGGGTGGACGAACTCGACGGCGAGCATCAGGCCCTTGCCGCGTACCTCGGCGACCTGGTCCAGCCCGGCGGTGGCCGCGCGCAGGCCGTCGCCCAGGATCGCGCCGACCCGGGCGGCGTTGCCCTGGAGGTCGTGGTCGAGCAGGTAGTCGAGCACCGCGTTGCCGGCGGCGGTGGAGACCGGGTTGCCGCCGAACGTGGAGAAGCTGATCGCCGGCACCGACTCCAGCACCTCGGCCCGGCCGACCACCCCGGCCAGGGCGAAGCCGTTTCCGACGCCCTTGGCGAAGGTGAGCAGATCCGGCGTCACGCCGTGCGCCTGGTAGCCCCAGAAGTGCTCACCGGTACGGCCCCACCCGGTCTGCACCTCGTCGCTGATCAGCAGGATGCCGTGCTCGTCGAGCACCTTCTTCCAGGCGGCGAAGAGCCCGTCCGGGCCGTGCACGAAGCCACCCACGCCCTGCACCGGCTCGGCGATCAGGCAGGCCACGTCGCCGGCGGTCTGGGTGGCGAGCACCTCGCACAGGTCCTCGACCGCCGCGTCGACCCGGTCGGCGGCGTCGAGCCGGGCCAGCAGCCCGCGCAGCCGTTCGCCGGAGTGCAGCCAGGCCACCTGCAACGGGTTGAGCGCGCTGGCCGACCAGCCGCGGTTGCCGGTGACCCCCATCGTCGCGTACGACCGGCCGTGATAGCTGTTGCGGACCGCGAGGATCTGGTGTGAGCGCCGGTGGTTCGTGGCGACCAGCAGCGCGGCCTCGTTCGCCTCGGTGCCGGAGTTGGTGAAGAAGACGCGGGCGTCCGCAATGCCGGAGAGCCGGGCGACCCTCTCGGCCAGCTCGACCTGCCCGCGGATCAGGTAGAGCGTGGAGGTGTGCACGAGGCCCGTCCGCAGTTGCCGTTCGACCGCCTCCCGGATCTCCGGGATGTCGTGACCGACCATCGTGGTCAGCACCCCGCCGAAGAAGTCCAGATAGGTCCGGCCGGCCGCGTCGGTGACCCGGCGGCCGGAACCTGCGACCAGTTCCAGCGGTTCGGCGTAGTAGAGCGGCATCCAGGACGGGAGCACGGCCCGGTGCCGGGCCAGCAGGTCGTCGGAGGTCATCGGCGCACCCTTCAGCGGAGGTGGATCCCCGCACGTTCCCACCACGGCCGGGGCGGGGACAAGACCCGCCGTGAGCCGCGTCCCGCCAGGTCCGGCCGGCGCCCGGCGGTAACATCCGCCCCGTGCGGACGGATCAGGTGCGGCTGCCGGACGGCGCGGCGGGGACGACGCGGGAGCGACTCCTGGCCGGGATCAGGTCCTGGGTGGAGTCGCCGCCGGTGCGGCGCCTCGTGGCGCACTTCGGCGGCGACTGGCCCGGCGGCGACCTGGCGGCGATACTGGCCGGGCTGGACGCGTTCTCCGCCCGCCGCTGGGACTTCCGGCAGGGGCGGGAACGCCCGGACGCCCGGGAGCCGGCCTTCGACCCGGCCACCGCCGGGCTGGTGCGCAGCGCCGCCGCCGCGCTGGGCCTGGTCCGCGCCGTCGCGCCGGCCCGATCCGGGTACGCGCACCTGCTGGTGCTCGGCGGACTGGCGCACGCCTGCCTGCGGCGTACCGCGTACGCGGCGGCGCTGACCCGCGCGGCGGCCGAGGTGACCGGCGAGGTGGCCGTGCTGGGCAGTTTCCGGCCGCTCTCCACGGCCGAGTGCCGCACGCTCGACGCGGCCGGCCTGCCCGGCTGCGCCACCGAGGTGGACGTCCTCGACGCCGGGGTGCGGCTGGCGTTCGGGGTGGACGAGCCGGACGACGAGCGTGGCGACCCGGCCGGCCATCCGCACCGGGCCTGGTCCTCGCGCACCTACCGGCCGGACGGGCTGCCCCCGGTACGGGTGCTCGCCGCGCCGTCCGGCGAACCGGACCGCCGTCGCGCGCACACCGCCGACACGCAGCGGTTCTGGGCCGAGCACGTGCGGCTGCGCGCGGACGATCCGGTGCTGATGGTGACCGCCCCGATCTACGTACCGTTCCAGCACTGCGACGCGCTGCGGACGCTCGCCGTGCCGTACGGCTGCGGCATCGAGACGGTCGGGGTGGACCCGGCCGCGCGCGCCGCTGTCGCCGTACCGGAGCCCACCCTGACGCCGGGCCGCTACCTCCAGGAGATCCGGTCGGCGCTGCGGTCGATGCGCGCGCTGCACGCGACGCTGACGGCCGGCTGAAACCGGCGTGCGGTGCCGAAGCTCACTCAGCGGGCGGTATCCGCGACCGCCTGCGCGAACACCTCGGAGCGGTGCTCGAAGTTGCGGAACCGGCCGTAGCTCGGCGCGGCCGGGGACAGCAGCACCACCCCGCCGGCCGGGGTGAGCTTGCGGGACAGCCCGACGGCGGCGACCAGGTCGTCGGCCAGCTCGGTACGCACCGACGGCAGCCCGGACAGCGCCTCCACGATGCGAGGGCCGCTGTCCGGCACGCCGATCACGGTGATCTCCCGGCCGGCCAGGTGCGCGCGCAGCGGGCTGTAGTCCAGCCCCCGGTCGGCGCCGCCGACGATCACGGTCAGCGGCCGTCCCTCGTACGCGTCGATCGCGTGGATGGCCGCGTACGGGCTGGTGGCGAGCGTGTCGTCGACGAACGTGAGCCCGGACGGGTCGGCGATCTCGGTGAGCCGGTGCGCCAGACCCTGGAACTCGGCGACCGCCACGGCGAGGCTGTCCCTGCGCGTCACCACGTCGACGCCGAGCGCGTCCAGCACGGCGAGCGCGACGCAGAGGTTGCTCTCGTTGTGCCGCCCGACCAGCGGCAGCACGGCGCGCGGGAACAGCGGCGTGTCCCGCAGGTGGAACCACTGCGTGCCGTCCGGCCCGGTGGCCACGTGCGTGGTGTCCGGCGAGCCGGCCCGGACCGCCGCCCGGTCGCCCAGCTCCGCCGCCAGGCGCGGGTCGGCACCGTTGACCACGACGGCGTGCGGGCCGTGGGCGATCAGGTTCAGCTTGTCCCGGTAGTACTCCCGCTCGCCGCCGTGCGCGTCCAGGTGCTCGGGGAACAGCGCGGTCACCACCGCCACCCGGGGCGAGTCGGTCAGGTCGGAGCACTGGTAGCTGGACAGCTCCAGCACGTACAGCTCCGCCTCGGGCAGGTCCAGCAGCGGCACCCCGATGTTGCCGCCGAACACGTTCGGCCGGTCCATCGCGGTGAGCAGGTGACTGATCAGGCTGGACGTGGTGCTCTTGCCCTTGCTGCCGGTCACCCCGACGGTCCGGTCCGCGTGGTCGGCCATCCACAGCGCGCTGCCCTGCGTGACCGGCACCGACCGGCGGCGCAGTTCCACCATCCACGGGTGGGTGTTCGGCACACCCGGCGAGCGGACCACCACGTCGGCGGCGGCGAGGCGCTCGAAGCCCTCCTCGCCGGTGACCAGTGGCGCCGCGGCGGCGAGCGGACCGTCCCAGGGCAGCGTGAGGAAGTTCGCGCTGTCGTCGACCACCACCAGGCCGGCCGGCCCGTGCGCGGCGATCGCTGTCACCGCGGCCCGGCCCTCGCGGCCGGCGCCCCAGACGGCGACATGACGTCCGCGCAGATCAGACAGGCGCACGGGCACTCCTCGGACTCGGTCGACGCACGGCGGGCAGGGTCCGGCCCAGCCGGACACGGACGGACGAACCAGGGCCTAGTATGGCGTGTGCCCAACGAGCAGCTGCGGCGGATGGACGCCTTCACCTTCCCGTCCTACTCGATCGACTTCGCCACCGGCGAGGTCCTGTTCGACTACGCCCTGACCGGTCCCGACGGCGAACAGCGGTTCACCGAGGTGATCACGCTTCCGCTGCCGGCTGAGCCGGTCCCCGACGCCACCGCGGCCACCCTGGCCCGGGTGCTGGAGCTGCTGCACGTGGTCGCCGGTGTCAGCTACTACAAGGCCGCCGCGCCGTCCCGGCTGGTGCTGCCCGCACCGCTGGGCGCCGCCGCCGTCGAGCTGGTCACCGCGGTCTACACCAAGGGCCTCGCCGAGTACGCGTACCGCAACGAGCTGCCGCACGTGCTGGAACTGCGTCCCGAGGTGCCGTCCGGCACCGTGGACCCGGCGGCGCCGGTGGACAACTCCGACCGCCGTCCGCTGTCGGCGGTGGGTGGCGGCAAGGACTCCATCGTCACGCTGGAGGCGCTGCGCCGCGCCGGCCTCGACCCGGTGCCGTTCTCGGTCAACCCGAACCACGTGATCGTGTCGGTGAACGAGGCGTCCGACCTGGTGCCGCTGGCCGCCCGCCGACGGCTGGACCCGGTGCTGTTCGAGCTGAACGCCGCCGGCGCGCGCAACGGGCACATCCCGGTCACCGCGATCAACTCGCTGATCGCCGTGGCCACCGCCGTCCTGCACGGGCTCGGCCCGGTGGTGATGTCCAACGAGCGCTCCGCGTCCGACCCGAACCTGATCTGGAACGGCCACGAGATCAACCACCAGTGGTCGAAGGGTGTCGAGGCCGAAGGGCTGCTGCGCGCGGCGCTGGCCGAGCACGCCGGGCTCACCGAGCCGTACTTCTCGTTGCTGCGCTCCCTGTCCGAGCTGCACATCGCCCGGCTGTTCGCCGAGATCGACCGGTACGACGCGGTGGTGACCAGCTGCAACGCCGCGTTCAAGCTGCGCGACGCGAGCGAGCGCTGGTGCCGCGACTGCCCGAAGTGCCGGTTCGTGTTCCTGGCGATGGCGCCGTTCATGCCGCGGGCGCGGCTGACCGGCATCTTCGGCGGTGACCTGCTGGCCGACGAGTCCCAGATCCCCGGCTACCGGGAGCTGCTCGGCATCGACGGCCACAAGCCGTTCGAGTGCGTGGGCGAGGTGGAGGAGTCGGTGGTTGCGCTGAGCCTGCTCGCCCAGCAGGAGCAGTGGCGGGACGCCCCTGTGGTACGCGCCCTGGTGGCGGCGCTGCCCGACACCGCCTGGCAGGCGGCGGCGACCTCCGACGTGTTCACCCCCGGCGGCGACAACCACGTCCCCGCCCTCTACGCCAAAGCCCTCACCGCCCTGACCTGACCACCTCCCCCGCCCGCCCCGGCTCCCATCAGGGGGTGCGGATGGCGTCCAGGGCCAGCAGGGCCACGTGCAGGGACAGGCACCTGTCGACCGAGTCGAGGTCGGCGTCGAGGATGCGGCCGATCCGGGCCAGCCGCTCGTAGAACGCCGGCCGGGACAGGTGCGCGGCGGCGGCACCGGCCGACTTGTTCCGCCCCTGCTCCAGGTAGGCCCGCAGCGTGCCGAGCAACTGCTCCCGCGGGTGCTGGGCGTCATAGGCGAGCAGCGGCCCGAGTTCACGCTCGACGAACGTCTGCAACCGGGGCTCGTCGCGCAACAGGTGCAGCAGCCCGGCCAGGCCCACGTGCGGCAACCGGTAGCAGGGCAGATCCCGGGGATCCCGCCGGGCCGCCTCGGCGACCTGCCGCGCCTCGATCAGCGACCGGCGCGCCTCGCGCAGGCTGCCGACGCCGGACCCGGCCGCCACCACGATCGCGGCCCGGGGCGGCGCGTCGGCCGGTCGCGCGCTCACCGACGCCACGGCCCGTCCGGCGGGACGGTCAGGCGGCTCCGACAGGCGGGACGCCGACGGGCGGGCGGGGGCGGCGTCGAGGCGTACCCGGCGCAACGCCGCGGCGAACGCGGCCAGCGCCTTCTCCTCGGCGGCCGGGTCGGGAAGCGCGAGCAGCGCGCCCACGGCCTGGTCGTCGAGCGGGCTGGTCAGCGCGGTGAGCTTGGCGTCGCGGACGGCCTGGCTGACCGCTTCGGCGAGGTCCCGCAGCCGGGCCGGTCCGGCTTCCGGGCCCTCGGCGTCGGCCTCGCGGTGTCCGCCGCGCCGGGCGGCGGGCTCGTCGTCGGGGGCGCCCGCGTCACCGGACGGCTCGTCGGCGCGGTACCGGACCACCACACCGACCAGGTGCCGGCGGTCCAGGACGACGCCGAGCGCCTTGGCGCGCAGCGCCACCTCGTCCACCGGGCGGGTGTGGTCGATCAGGGCGGTCAGCAGCGTACGGTGGATCTGCCGTTCCAGGCCCTCGGCGTCGCGGCGGATCAGCCGGCCCAGGGCGAGCGTGGAGGCGGCCCGTTCGACCAGGATGGTCAGCCGGGTCGGCGGGGTGGACTCGGTCGCCGGCCAGCGCAGCAGCAGCCGTCCCCAGTCCTGTCCCCGCGCGCCCACGGTGGTGACGAGCCATCCGCTGTCCGGGTCGTACGCGGTGCGCCCGGCGGGGCGGATCTGCCGCGAGTGCCGCTCCCAGCCGTCCAGTAGCAGTTGGGCGTTCTCCCCCGCCGGGTCGTACGCGAGCACCTGCCGGGACAGGTTCTCCAGCACCATCGGGCAGCCGGCCAGCTCGGCGGCCTGCCGCAGCACCTCGCCGGGTTCGGCGCCCTCCACCGACAGCTCGGTGAACCGCTGGTGGATCTCCTCGGTGGCGCGCAGCTCGGTGAGCTGGGCGTCCACGATCAGCGCGTGCACCGCCTCGGTGATGCGGACGAACGGGGTTCCCCGGCGCAGCTCGATCAGAGGCAGGCCGCGGCGTTCGGCGGCGGCGACCATCACCCGGGGCACTCCGCTGACGTAGCGGCGGCCCAGTTCGACCGCCAGCCCGGAGACGCCGACGTCGGCCAGTGCGCCGATGAACTCGCGGAGCCCGGCGTCGTCGCCCGGCAGGCCGATGCCGGTGGTGAGGACCAGTTCCCCGCCGCCGAGCAGGGTGGCGATGTCGGGCACCTCGGCGATGTGCACCCAGCGCACCGGCCGGTCCAGCCCGGCGGTCCCGGCGACCAGGCGCGGCGCGCCGTTGCGCACGGGCACCAGGTCCAGCACCTCACGCACGGTAGGGAACACGGGCGACACGCTACCCTGCGTCACCACCGTTGCCGAAGCCCGGACCGCCCGCGCCACGGGGCCGGCGGACGAGCCGCGGACCGCCGCCCGGAGGGGGCCGGCGGTCCGCGGACGTCCAGGCGGGAGGCGACTGTCAGTCGACGCCGAACTCCATCGCGGCCCGGTCGAGTGCCTCGTCCTCGGCGGTGGGTACGCCCCGCGACGCGATGGCCTCCGCGCCGCCCTGCGGCATGGCGCCGATGAGCCCGGTCGAGGCCGCCTGGGCGGCGCCGACGACCCGCTGCGGTACGCCGCCGCCGACCATGCCGACGGAGGCGTACTGCTCCAGCTTGGCCCGGGAGTCGGCGATGTCGAGGTTGCGCATGGTGAGCTGGCCGATCCGGTCGGCCGGGCCGAACGCCGAGTCCTGGGTGCGCTCCATCGACAGCTTGTCCGGGTGGTAGCTGAACGCCGGGCCGGTGGTGTCGAGGATCGAGTAGTCCTCGCCCCGGCGCAGCCGCAGCGTGACCTCGCCGGTGACCGCCGTGCCAACCCAGCGCTGCAGCGACTCGCGCAGCATCAGCGCCTGCGGGTCCAGCCAGCGGCCCTCGTACATGAGGCGGCCGAGGCGGCGGCCCTCGTTGTGGTAGTTCGCGAGCGTGTCCTCGTTGTGGATGGCGTTGACGAGCCGCTCGTAGGCGGCGTGCAGCAGCGCCATGCCGGGGGCCTCGTAGATGCCCCGGCTCTTGGCCTCGATGATCCGGTTCTCGATCTGGTCGGACATGCCCAGGCCGTGCCGACCGCCAATGGCGTTCGCCTCCAGCACCAGGTCGACGGCGCTGCCGAACTCCTTGCCGTTGATCGTCACCGGGCGGCCCTGGTCGAAGCCGATGGTGACGTCCTCGGCGGGGATCTCCACGGACGGGTCCCAGAACTTGACGCCCATGATCGGCTCGACCGTCTCGATGCCGGTGTCCAGGTGTTCGAGCGTCTTGGCCTCGTGGGTGGCGCCCCAGATGTTGGCGTCGGTGGAGTACGCCTTCTCGGTGCTGTCCCGGTAGGGCAGGCCGCGTTCGAGCAGCCACTGCGACATCTCGGTGCGGCCGCCCAGCTCGGTGACGAAGTCGGTGTCCAGCCACGGCTTGTAGATCCGCAGCTGCGGGTTGGCCAGCAGGCCGTACCGGTAGAACCGCTCGATGTCGTTGCCCTTGAACGTCGAGCCGTCGCCCCAGATCTGCACGTCGTCGGCGATCATCGCGCGGACGAGCAGCGTGCCGGTGACGGCGCGGCCCAGCGGCGTGGTGTTGAAGTAGGCCCGTCCGCCGGAGCGGATGTGGAAGGCGCCGCAGGTCAGCGCCGCCAGCCCTTCCTCGACCAGCGCGGCGCGGCAGTCGACGAGGCGGGCGACCTCGGCGCCGTAGCTGAGCGCGCGGCCGGGCACCGAGGCGATGTCGGGCTCGTCGTACTGGCCGATGTCGGCGGTGTAGGCGCAGGGGACGGCGCCCTTGTCGCGCATCCACGCGACGGCCACCGAGGTGTCGAGGCCGCCGGAGAAGGCGATGCCGACACGTTCGCCGATGGGCAGGGAGGTGAGAACCTTGGACACAAGAAAGATTATGCACGGCATCGCATGGTCATGCAAGCCGCTCGTCAGATCAAATCCTCGCGCCCCAGCTCCCAGAACGCCACCGCCGCGGCGGCGGCCACGTTCAGCGAGTCCACGCCGCGCCGCATCGGGATCACCACCCGCACGTCGCTGGCCGCCTGCGCCGCCGCGGTCAGGCCCGGCCCCTCCGCACCCAGCAGCAACGCCGCCCGCTCCCGCTGCGCCGGGGCCAGCCGCTGCATCGGTACGGCATCCGGCGCGGGCGTCATCGCGAGCACGGTGAACCCGGCCGCCCGAACCTGGTCCAGCCCTTCCGGCCAGCGGTCGAGCTTGGCGTACGGCACCGCGAACACCTCGCCCATGCTGACCCGTACGCTGCGCCGGTACAGCGGGTCGGCGCAGGTGGGCGACAGCAGCACCGCGTCGAGGCCGAGCGCGGCCGCGCCCCGGAAGATCGCCCCCAGATTGGTGTGGTTGTTGACGTCCTCCAGGATCACCACCCGCCGGGCCGCCGCCAGCACCTCGTCGGCGGAGCGCAGCGGCTTGCGGTGGAACGACGCGAGCACGCCCCGGTGCACGTGGAAGCCGGTGGCGCGCTGCAGCACGTCGGGCGTGGCCGCGTACACCGGCGCGTCACCGGTGTCCAGGTCGGCGAGCTGGTCGACCCGCTTGGCGTCGACCAGGTACGACCGCGCCGGGTAGCCGGCCCGCAGCGCCCGCCGCAGCACCAGCTCCCCCTCGGCGATGAACAGCCCGTGCGGCGGTTCCCAGCGGGTACGCAGCTCCACGTCGGTGAGCGTGCGGTAGTCGGCGATCCGGTCGTCGTCGGGGTCGGTGATCTCGTGGACGGGCACCAGGCGATTCTGCCCGGCCCGCCCGGCCGCTCCGGCGCGGGCCGGGTTTCCGCCGCCCCGCGCGGGGAACGGAGCCGGAAGGCCGACGGCGACGGAGGGACCACCATGGGCGCGGATCACGACGGCAACCTCCCCCGCGACGCCACAGTCGCCGACTACCTGGTGGCCCGGCTCGCCGAGTGGGGCGTGCACCGCTACTACGGCTATCCCGGCGACGGGATCAACGGCATGACCTCGGCGTTGCAACGCGCCGAGGGGCGGGCCCGGTTCATCCAGGTCCGGCACGAGGAAACCGCCGGTTTCGCGGCCGGCGCCCACGTCAAGTACGGCGGCGGCCCGCTCGGCTGCGTGGTGGTGACCAGCGGTCCGGGCGCGATCCACGCGCTGAACGGCCTCTACGACGCCAAGCTCGACCACCAGCCGGTGGTGGCGCTGCTCGGGCACACCGCGCTGCCCGCCGAGGGCAGCGGCTACTACCAGGAGGTGGACCTGCTCTCGCTCTACAAGGACGTGGCGTCGGCCTTCCTGGCCCAGCTCGACGACCCGTCCCAGGCCCGGCACCTGGTCGACCGCGCCTGCCGCACGGCGCTGGCCCGGCGTACGGTGACCGCCCTGGTCCTGCCGTCGGACGTGCAGGACCTGCCGGCGGTGCCGCACCCGCCGCACGCCCACGGCTACTACCACACCAGCGCGGTGCCGAGCAGCGAGCCGACCGTGCCGCCGGAGGCCGACGTGCGCCGCGCCGCCGAGGTGCTGCGCGGTGGCGAGCGGGTGGCGATGCTCGTCGGGCAGGGCGCGCTGGGCGCCGAGGACGAGGTTCGCCGGATCGCCGACCGGCTCGGCGCCGGGGTCGCCACCGCGCTGCTCGGCTTCACCGCCGTCGACCACCGCCAGCCCTGGGTGACGGGCGCGATCGGCCTGCTCGGCAGCCGCCCGAGCTGGCAGCTCATGCGCGAGTGCGACCGGCTGCTGATCGTCGGCAGCCAGATGCCGTACTCGGAGTTCTACCCGCCGGAGGGCCAGGCCCGGGCGGTGCAGATCGACATCGACGGCACCCGGATGGGGTTGCGCTACCCGACCGAGGTGAACCTGACCGGCGACGCCGGGCCGACGCTGCGCGCCCTGCTCGATGAGCTGGGCCCGGGGCCGGGCCCGACCGCCTGGCGGGCCACCCTCGCCGACGCCACCGGCAAGTGGCGGGCCTCGCAACGGGAGGTCGCCGCCCAGCCCGCCGAGCCGGTCAACCCGCAGTCGCTGTTCACCACGCTCGACGACGCGCTGCCGGACGACGCCATGCTCGCGGTGGACTGCGGCACCGCCACCGCCTGGTACGCCCGGCACGTCCGGGTCCGCCCCGGCATGCTGGCCAGCCTCTCCGGCACGCTGCTCTCCATGGGCGGCGGCATGCCGTACGCGCTGGCGGCGAAGTTCGCCCACCCCGATCGGCCGGTGATCGCGTTGCTCGGCGACGGCGCGATGCAGATGAACGGCGTCAACGAGCTGATCACGGTGGCGAAGTACTGGCGGGAGTGGCCCGACCCCCGGTTCGTGGTGCTGGTGCTCAACAACCGGGACCTGGCGTTCGTCAGCTGGGAACAGCGCTCCGGCGAGGGCACGCCGATGTTCCCGGACAGCCAGGACCTGCCGGACGTGGCGTACCACAGGTGGGCCGAGGTGCTGGGCCTCGGCGGTGAGCTGGTCGACTCCCCGGACCGGGTGGACGGCCTGTGGCAGCGGGTGCTCGACGCGGACCGCCCGGTGGTGGTCAACGCGGTGGTGGACCCGGCCGAGCTGATGCTGCCGCCGCACTTCACCGTCGAGCAGGCCCGCAAGACCGCCGCCGCGGTGCTGCGCGGCGACAGCGACCGGGCCGGCATCGTGCGGCGCGGCGTACCGGCCGCGCTCGCCACGTACCGGCCCCGCCGCCGGGGCCGCTGAGGCGTCAGGCCCGCGCGTACCGCAGCAGCACCGACCGTCCGTCGAACGTGCGCGTCTCGACCAGCCGCAGCTGCTGCCGGGCCAGGTCGGGCAGCACCTGCCGGCCGCCGCCGAGCACCACCGGGTGCACGATCACCTCGTAGGTGTCGACGAGCCCGAGCGCGGCCAGCGCCGTCGCCGCGCCGGTGCCGCCGGTGACCAGCAGGCCGCCGGGGAACCGCTCGCGGATCCCGGCGAACTCCTTCGCCAGGTCGCCGCCGCCGACCACCAGGGCGCCGTGGGAGGCCTCGGCGAGCGTGCGGGACACCACGACCTTCGGGGTACGCCGCCAGATCGGCGCGAACGCCAGGTCGTGCGGATGGTCGGAGATCGACTCGGCCTGCGGCCAGTACGAGGACATCAGCTCCCACACCCGCCGTCCGTAGACGAAGGCGTCGGCCCGCTCGGCCAGGCCGATCGAGTACGCGGACAGCTCCTCCCCCATCTCCGGCCAGTCGAACTCGCCGTTCGGCCCCTCGATGAAACCGTCGACCGACGTGTGCACCCCGTAGACGACAGTGCCCATGCGCTGCTCCTCCGCATCGCGGCGCGTCCCGGCCGGACGCGCTCACCGCTGGGTCGGAGCCGCCGTCCCGGATCCGACAGTTCGTTGTCCGGGTGCGGCGTTAAGAAGGGGCCCTTCCTCTACCTGAGGCGTTAAGAAGGGGCCCTTCCTTAACCGCGCCCGCGCAGCCAGCGGAGCACGTCGGAGGGCAGCTCGCTCTCCTCGCGCTGCTCCGGCTCGGTCCGGCGGGGCGGCTGCGGGCGCTGCGGGTCGCCGACCAGCGCCCGGCTCGGCGCGGTGAACTCGGCCACCGGCTCGCCGGTGAGCGCCGTCTTGATGGTCCGGGCCACCGCGTCGATCACTTTCGCCTGCACGGCGGAGCCGACCAGGTCGGTGACGTCGTCCGGGTTGGCGGCGATGCCGGCGACCGCGATCTGCGGGGTGTACCCGACGAACGTCTCGGTGGCGTTGCGCTCCGAGCTGCCGGTCTTGCCGGCCACCGGACGGCCGACGATCGAGTCGACGGCGGTGGCGGTGCCGCCGTTGCACTGCCCGAACGCCGACTGCTGGCCGACCGGGCACCGGGCCGCGTCGGTGGCGGCGCGGGCCACGTCCGGTTCGAGCACCCGCTTGCAGGACGGCTGCGCCACGTCGACGGCGTCGCCGTCGGGCGCGGTCACCGAGACCACCGGCAGCGGCGTGCAGTACGTGCCCTCGGCTGCCACCGTCGCGTACGCGTTCGCCAGGTCCAGCGGGGTCGTGGCGGCCACGCCGAGCGTGAACGCGCCCCAGTTCGCGGCGTCGTCGCGGGCGAACGCGGCGTCGGAGTCGGCCCGGAAGGTGATGCCGAGACGCTGGGCCATCTCCACCACCTTGTCCTCGCCGACCTGCTCGGCCAGCCAGACGAAGTACGTGTTGACGGAGCGGCCGAAGCCGTCCCACATCATCCGGTAGCCGTCCATCCACTGCGGGTTGGCGTTCGCCGGGCACCACGTGCCGCCGCAGTTGCCCTCGTCGTCCGAGGCGTACCGGGTGGGCAGCCGGCTGGGGGCGTCGAAGCCGGTGGCCAGCGGCTTGCCGGCCTCCAGCGCGGCCAGCATGGTGAACATCTTGAACGTCGAGCCGGCCTGGTAGCCGTCGACGCTGGCGCCGCCGGAGATCAGCGGGTTGACCGTGTTCGGGTGGTTGGCCTGCCCGTCCGGGTTGTCGTCGAGGCTGTAGTGCCGGTTCACCGCCATGGCGAGCACCCGGCCGGTGCCGGGCTCGACCGCCGCGATCGGCAACGCCCGCTTGTTGCCGTACCCGTAGACCTCGGTGGCCTGCTCCTGCGCGGTCTGCTGGATCTTCGGATCGAGCGTGGTGACGACCCGGTAGCCGCCCCGGCGCAGCGCCTGCTCCCGCTCCTCGGGCGTGCTGCCGAAGGCCGGCTGGGTGAGCCACCAGCGGCGCAGGTAGTCACAGAAGAAGCCCCAGCCGTCGTGGTCCCGGGCGGTGGCGGTGCAGCCGTTGGGCTGGGCGGTCGGGCGCAGCGTGAGCGCCTCGGCCTTCGCCGCGGCGGCCTGTTGCGCGGTGATCGCGCCGGTCTCGGCCATCGCGTCGAGCACGTACCCGCGCCGGGCCAGCGCCTGGTCCTTGTCGCCGTCGATCGGGCTGTACGCGTCGGGCGACTGGACCAGACCGGCGAGCAGCGCCGCCTCGCCCAGCGTCAGGTCCGCCGGGGCCTTGCCGAAGTAGCGCTGGCTCGCGGCGGCGACGCCGTACGCGCCGGAGCCGAAGTACGCGATGTTGAGGTAGCGGTTGAGGATCTCGTCCTTGGACAGCGACTGCTCCAGCGCGTTCGCGTACCGGATCTCCTGGAGCTTGCGCCCGACGGTCTGCTCGGTGGCGGCCTGCCGCTCCTCGGGGGTGCGGTTCGGGTCGGTCTTGAGCACGTTGCGGACGTACTGCATGGTCAGCGTGGAGCCGCCCTGCTCGGTGCCGCCTCCCTTGACGTTCGCCACCAGCGCGCGGGCGATGCCGCGCAGGTCCGTGCCGCCGTGCGAGTAGAACCGCCGGTCCTCGGCCGCGATGATCGCCTGCCGCATCACCGGGGCGATCTCGTCCAGCGACACGTCGGTGCGGTTCACGTCGTAGAACGTGGTGATCAGCGTCTTGCCGTCGTTGGCGTAGAGGTAGGAGCGCTGCGGCTGCACCGGGGTGCGCAGCGCGTCGGGCAGGTCCGCGTACGCGCCGAGCGCGGCCCGGGCGGCGAACCCGCCGAGCAGGCCGCCGGGAAGCGCGGCGAGCGCGAGGACGAGCCCGGCGAGCAGGCCGGCCAGCAGCACGGTGAACAGCCGCGACAGCGGCGACCTGGGAGACGGCATGGACGCAAGGATTGCCACTGAAGCCGCCTGACGGCCACCTCGTCAGGCAACTGTCAGTTACTTCACGGCAACCGCCCAGCTGAGGAAACGGTCAGCCGGCCCCGAGTGGGCCCTTCGGTGACGCGGGCGGCAGGGGTGCGGCGGCGACGCTGGCGGCGGCCGCGTCCCGGGCGATCGTCTCGGGCACCAGGCGGCCACTGCGGTAGCCGATGCCGATGCCGGCGACCAGCACGAAGAGCGCGCCGAACGTCTGCAGCGAGCCGATCAGCGCGCCCCCGAGGCCGAGCAGTGGGGCGGCGATCATCAGCATCGTCCCGTCGCCGTAGGAGAACATGCCGGACCGGGCGACCGACCAGCCGGTCAGGAACCAGCCCGCGCTGTAGAGGGTGGCGCCGAACAGCACGATGCCGCGGGCGGTCACGCCGAACACCGGCGTCTGCTCGGCCAGCCCGGCGAACGGCAGCATCAGCACCATCCCGCCGATGCTCGCGAGCAGCCCGGCCAGCGCGACGCGGCGGCAGCGGGTGGCGGCGAGCAGGCCGGTGAGGGCGAGCAGGGCGAGCAGGCCGAGCCACACCGAGGCGACCCAGCCGACCAGGTAGAGCGGCCGGCCGTCGGCCGGGTACGGGTCGTTGCCCACCCCGCCGTCGCTGGCCATCGCCACCACGCCGTAGAGGACCGCGTACGCCGGAAGCAGCCAGACCGCCGCGCGGGCGAACCGGCGGATCGACCAGGCCCAGGTGGCGTCGGTCGCGGGCGCTCCCCGGCCGGGTTCGGAGACGAACGGCAGGACCCCGAAACCCCCGCCGGCACGCCGGGATCCGATCGGCCCGGCGGGGTCGTGCGCGCCGGGGACCGGGGTACGGGAGAACAGCCGGTTCGCCGAGTCCTTCATGCCTCACCTCGTTCGCGCCGCGGGCGGCCCGGGACGCGCAACGGCGCTCCGGCCCTGCTCACCACCCGTCCTCAAGACCGATGGTGGCAGGCGCCGGAGCGCCGTATGAGGGATTCTCGGATTTGCCGGTCAGCCCCGCTCGCGCTGGTCCGCCGGGTCGTTCACCAGGCTGGCCGGTGACACCGGCTCCGGCGCGGGCAGCCCCTTCGGGTTGTTCCCGCCGGTGGCCTGCGCCTCCGCCACGCGTACCTCGTCGTGGATCTCCCGGGCCGCGGTGGCCGCGGCCTGGGCGGCCTCGGCGGCCTCCCGCTCGACCTCGCCGGCGCTCTTGGACGCCTCCGGCGACGGCTGGTCGCCGGCCATGTTGGCCAGCCCGCCCAGCGCGCCACCCATGCCCTCCAGGGCCTTGGTCAGCTCGGTCGGGACGATCCAGACCTTGTTGGCCGAGCCGTTGGCGATCTGCGG
Organism: Micromonospora sp. CNB394; assembly: GCF_000374985.1. NCBI lineage: Bacteria > Bacillati > Actinomycetota > Actinomycetes > Micromonosporales > Micromonosporaceae > Micromonospora > Micromonospora sp. CNB394. The sequence goes on from NZ_KB895854.1 coordinate 38,814, forward strand.
CAGCGCCTGGAGGTACTGGTAGGCCAGCACCTTCTGGCTCGGGTTGGCGGTGTGGATCGCGTCGAAGACGGTACGGATCGCCTTGGCCTGGCCCTCCGCCTGGAGGATCCGGGCCTGCCGGTCACCGTCGGCGCGCAGCACGGCGGCCTGCTTCTCGCCCTCGGCGGTGAGGATCTGCGACTGCTTGTGCCCCTCGGCGTTGAGGATCGCGGCACGACGGTCCCGCTCGGCGCGCATCTGCTTCTCCATCGAGTCGCGGATGCTCGGCGGCGGCTCGATCGCCTTGATCTCGACCCGGGTCACCTTGATGCCCCAGCGGCCGGTGGTCTCGTCCAGCACGCCGGACAGGTGCCGGTTGATCTCCTCGCGGCTGGTCAGCGCGCGCTCCAGGTCGAGCGAGCCGATCACGTTACGCAGCGTGGTGACGGTGAGCTGCTCGATGGCCTGGAGGAAGTTGGAGATCTCGTAGGTGGCGCGAACCGAGTCGACCACCTTGAAGTAGAGGACCGTGTCGATCGAGACGACCAGGTTGTCCGAGGTGATCACCGGCTGGGGCGGGAAGCTGACCACCTGCTCGCGCATGTCGACCTTGGTGCGCACCGCGTCGACGAACGGCACCAGCAGGTTGAGGCCCGGGTTCAGGGTGCGCTTGTACCGTCCCAGCCGCTCCACCACGTCCTGACGCTGCTGCGGCACGATCCGCACCGCCTTGAACAGCGTCACCACAGCGATCAACGCCACCGCGATCATCAGGATCGCCAGAAACTCCATACCGTTCACCTTTTCGCTTCGGGCAGCTCGCCCGGGGTGGAAATGTCGTCCTGCCACACCAGGGCGGTAGCGCCCCGGACCTTGATCACCTGCACGTGCTCACCCTCGGCGTACGTGCGCGTCACGTCGTACGAGCGGGCCGTCCACAGCTCACCACCGATTTTGACCATGCCCCGGTCGGCGTCGACCGGCTCCAGGACCACAGCCGTGGCCCCCTCCAGCGCCTCGACCCCGAACGGCTGCTCACCGGTCTCCAGCGACGGCCGGGCGTGCCGCCGGACCACCGGACGGACCACCGCCACCGACAGCGCCGACACCACCGCGAAGACCACCGCCTGGAGCGCCACCGGCGCACCGAGCGCGGCGGCGCCGGCGGCGGCGAACGCCCCGACCCCGAACATGATCAGGAAAAGCGTCGTCGTGAAGATCTCGGCGACCGCCAATACCACACCCAGAACGATCCAGAACACGGCGTCCACGAGAACAATCCTGACACGTCGGCGCAACTGTCATCGAACTGTCATGATCGCTAGGCTCGGCACGGCGTACCGCGCCGCCCGCCGACGAGGAGGACGACATGCCCCTGCTGCCCGAGACCGCGCGTCAGGTGGACCTGCTGGTCGCCCGGGCCCAGGCCGAAGGGCGCGGTCCCTCGCTCGCCCTCGGCGTGGTCCGCGACGCCCGGCCGGCGCACCTGGCGGTCGCCGGGGAGACGCCCCGCCCGGACGGCGACCTCCAGTACCGGGTCGGCTCGATCACCAAGACCATGACCGCGGTGCTGGTGATGCAGCAGCGCGACGCCGGCCGGCTGGCGCTCGACGACCCGTTGGACGCCCACCTGCCCGGCACCCCGGTCGGCGCGGTCACCGTGCGCCAGCTACTCGGCCACGTCAGCGGCCTGCAACGCGAGCCGGACGGCGACTGGTGGGAGCGCGCCGAGGGCACGGACCTGGCCACGCTGCTGGCCGGGCTGACCCCGGACAAGATCGCCCACCCGCCGCACTTCGTCTACCACTACTCGAACCTGGCGTACGGGCTGCTCGGCGCCGTGCTGGAACGGACCACCGGCACCCCGTGGGCGGACCTGCTGACCGAGCGGCTGCTGACGCCGCTGGGCATGCGCCGCACCACGTACCACCCGGCCCAGCCGTACGCCCGCGGCTACGTCGTGCACCCCTGGGACGAGACGCTGCGGGAGGAGCCGCGTACCGACACCGGCGCGATGGCACCGGCCGGGCAGCTCTGGTCGACCGTCGAGGACCTGGGCCGCTGGGCGGCGTTCCTGGCCGACCCGGACCCGGCGCTGCTCTCCCCCGCCACGCTCACCGAGATGTGCGCGCCCATGGTGATCAACGACCTGGACTCGTGGACCGGCGGGCACGGCCTCGGCATCGAACTCTACCGGGTCGGCGACCGGGTGTACGCCGGCCACGGCGGCTCCATGCCGGGGTACGTCGCCGGCCTGGCCGTGCACCGGCCCACCCGCACCGCCGTGGTCACCTTCGCCAACTCGTACGGGCTGCGCGGCCACCACATCGGCGCGCTCGGGCGGGAGGCGCTCACGCTGGTGCTGGACGCCGAACCGGCCGCGCCCGCACCCTGGCGCCCGGCCGACCCGCCCGCCGCCGACGTGGCCGCGCTGACCGGCCGCTGGTGGTGGATGGGCGGCGAGTACGAGTTCCGCGTCGACGCCTCCGGTGACCTGGTCGGCGGCCTGGCGGGCAAGCCGTTGCTCCGGTTCACTCCCGAGGGACCGGACCGGTGGCGGGGCCGCTCCGGCTCCCAGGACGGCGAGATCCTGACGGTGATCCGCGACGGCTCCGGCACCCCGGCAGCCCTCGACATGGCCACCTTCGTCCTGACCCGCTCCCCCGACCAGACCTCCTGACCCCCTTCGCCCCGCCCCGAAGGAAGCCTCGGGGCGGGCAGGGTGGGCGGAGCCGGCGCACGGCGGGGCCGGGGGCGACCACTACCGCGGCCCAACCAGTCAGACCGGCTCGGTGACGAAATCGATCAGCCGCTCCATCGCGTTGATCAGCGGCGTCTCCACGTCGGCGAAGCTGTCCACCCGGGACAGGATGCGCCGCCACATGTCGGCCGGCTCGGCCACCCCCAGCGCCGCGCAGACGCCCTCCTTCCAGGGCTGCCCGGGAGGCACCACAGGCCACGCCGCGATCCCGAGCGCCGCCGGGCGTACCGCCTGCCACACGTCGACGTACGGGTGCCCGGTGACCAGCACGTGCGGCGAGGTGACCCGGGCCACGATGCGGCTCTCCTTCGAACCGGGCACGAGATGGTCGACGAGCACGCCGAGCCGGCGACCCGGGCCGGGCGCGAACGCGCGAACCTCGTCGGCGAGCGCGTCGATACCGTCCAGCGGTTCCACCACCACGCCCTCGATGCGCAGGTCGTCGCCCCAGATCCGCTCGACCAGCGCGGCGTCGTGCACGCCTTCGACCCAGATCCGGCTGGCCTTGGCGACCTGCGCCCGTACGCCGTCCACAGCGATCGAGCCGGACGCGGTACGGCGGCGCGCGGCGGGCACCGGGGCGCGGGCCGGCCGCCGCAGCGTGACCGGCTGGCCGTCGAGCAGGAACGCGGCGGGCAGCAGCGGGAAGTTGCGTCGCCGCCCGTGCCGGTCCTCCAGCACGACCGCGCCGGAGTCGAAGCCGACCACGGCGCCGCAGAACCCGGAGTCGGCGTCTTCGACCACCAGGTCGGGTTCGGCGTCGACCTCGGGGGTCACCTTCCGTCGTCGCCAGTCGCCGGTCAGCACGTCCCCGTCGTATCGCCTCGCCATGCCGCTGACGCTAACCAGCGCCCCGGCGTGTCGCCCGGCGACGCGCCGACCGGGCCGTCATCCGTCGGCACGAACCGGTGCGAAGGGGGTAGTTGGGGCCAGGTCGCGCCGCCGGAGCGGCAGCCGAGACAGCAGCGGCGCGGAGCACGTACCCTTTCCGCATGTCCTCCCCCGCAACGGGCGCGGCCACGCTGGCTCCGCGCCGGTCGAGCCGGTTCGTCGCCTGGGTGCGTGCCTGGCGAGCCGGTCTCGTGCCGTTCGACGAGGTGGCCGACGCCGTCGCCGGCGACGAGGAGCACCTCGTCGCCGACGCCCCCGGCACCTGGACCGACGTGTCGCTGCGGGAGGCGCTGCCCAGCCTCGCCAGGCACTCACCCGACGACATCCGCCTGGTCCTCCCGGCGCCCGGCGACCCGCGCGGCCTGCCCGGTCCGGGCGCGTTCGCCGGGGCGGCGCTGGTGGCGGGCGAGGCGGTGGTGGCGAGCGGGATGGGGCTGGTGCCCGAGGTCCGTACCCACACCTCCGGTTCCGGGATGACCTGGGAGACCGTGCTCTGGCGGGTCCATCCGCTGCCGGCGGACGCGCCGAAGGCGTCACTGGCCACGCCGGGTGCGGCGGAGGCCGAGGCCGAACTCGCCGCCGTGCTGGCCGAGACCACCGCGACGCTGACCCGGCTGGACGTCGCGCAGTGGCGGCCGGAGCTGGCCGGTGCGCTCGCCGCGCTGCGCCGCCCGGACGGCGCCACCGACCTGCCGCCCGGCTTCGATCCACGGGCCCGCCGCCTGTTCGCCCGCGCCGCGGTGCTGGACCGGGTGCTCGCGCTGGCCGGGGAGAGCGCGCCGGGCGGCGCGGTGAACACCTACGAGGCGCAGCAGCGGGACGCGGCGCTGCGCCCGCTCACCACCGCGTGTCGGCAGGCCCTGGTGGCCGCCTGCAACGCGCCGCTGCGACTCTAGCGGGCCCGGCAGCGCCCCGGCTCAGACCTCATCGATCAGGTCGGCCACCGAGTCGACGATCCGCGACGGACGGTACGGGTACCGCTCCGCCTCGGTCCGGCTGCTGATCCCGGTGAGCACGAGGATCGTCTCCGGCCCGGCCTCCAAACCGCACAGGATGTCGGTGTCCATCCGGTCGCCGATCATCGCGGTCGACTCGGAGTGCGCGTCGATGGTGTTCAGCGCCGAGCGCATCATCATCGGGTTGGGCTTGCCGACGAAGTACGGGTCGACACCGGTCGCCTTCGAGATCATCGCCGCCACCGAACCGGCCGCCGGCAACGCGCCCTCCATCGACGGGCCGGTGGCGTCCGGGTTGGTGCAGATGAACCGGGCGCCGTCGTTGATCAGCCGGATCGCCTTGGTGATCGCCTCGAAGCTGTAGGTCCGCGTCTCCCCCAGCACCACGTAGTCCGGGGCGAAGTCGCTGAGCACGTACCCCACCGCGTGCAGCGCCGTGGTCAGGCCGGCCTCACCGATGACGTACGCGGTCCCGCCCGGCCGCTGGTCGGCCAGGAACTGGGCGGTCGCCAGCGCCGAGGACCAGATCGCCTCCTCCGGCACGTCCAGCCCCATCCGGGCCAGCCGGGCCTGGAGGTCGCGCGGGGTGTAGATGGAGTTGTTCGTCAGCACCAGGAACGGCTTGCCGGAGGCGCGCAGCTTCTTGACGAACTCCGGGGCGCCGGGCACCGGCTGACCCTCGTGCACCAGCACGCCGTCCATGTCGGTGAGCCAGCTCTGCACCGGCTTGCGGTCAAGCATCGTGTCGTCCCCAGGGGTGTCGTCGGGTCGGGCTCAGGGCCGGCGGGCCGGGGGCACGCAGCACACCGCCGGGCAGGTGTCCCAGGCCGGCAGCTCGCCGAGCCGGCGGCGCAGCCGCTCGCCGTCCGGGGCGGTGCGCTCTGCGACCAGCTCGCGGACCATCGCCACGAACCGCGGGTCGACCCCGGGTGTGCCGGCGCGGACGAAGTCCAGGCCGAGCTGCTTGGCCGTCTCCAGCGCCTCGGTGTCCAGGTCCCACACCACCTCCAGGTGGTCGGAGACGAAGCCGATCGGGCTGACCACCACGCTGGTGACGCCCTGCTCGGGCAGGGTGGCCAGGTGGTCGTTGACGTCCGGCTCCAGCCACGGCACCTGCGGCGGCCCGGACCGGCTCTGCCACACCAGGTCGTACGCCAGGTCGGGCGCGGCCGCGGCGTGCACCAGCCGGGCGGCCTCCTCCATCTGGGCGGTGTAGCGGCCGCCGTGCGGGCCGGCGGTGGCGGCCGCCGACATCGGCACCGAGTGCGCGGTGAAGACCAGCCGGGTGCTGTCCCGCTTCGCCGGGTCGAGCTGGGCCAGCGCGGCACGGACCGCGTCGGCGTGCGGCTCGATGAAGCCGGGGTGGTCCCAGAACTGGCGCAGCTTCTCGATCAGCGGGGCGTCCGGGCCGACCGCGGCGCGGGCCGAGGCGATGTCCTCCTGGTACTGGCGGCAGGACGAGTAGCCACCGTACGCGCTGGTGACGAAAGCCAGCGCCCGGGTGATCCCGTCGTCGCGCATCCGCGCGACGGTGTCGGCGAGCATCGGATCCCAGTTGCGGTTGCCCCAGTAAACCGGCAGGTCGACACCGTTGGCGGCGAAGTCCTCGCGGATCGCCGCGAGCAGGTCGCGGCACTGCTGGTTGATCGGCGACACCCCGCCGAAGTGCATGTAGTGCTCGGCGACCTCGGCCAGCCGCTCCGGGGGCACCCCCCGCCCCCGGGTCACGTTCTGCAGGAACGGGAGAACGTCCTCGGGCCGTTCCGGGCCACCGAAGGAGACCAGCACCAACGCGTCGTACGCCATGGGGCCATTGTTCCTCGCCCGCCGTCACGGCGTGGCGACGCCCCCCTGGTCGGCGCGGTGACCCCCTGGCCGCGGCGTGTTAACAAGGGCCCCTTCCGCTGCACGAGGCGTTAAGAAGGGGCCCTTCCTTACATCTCAGGCGCCGATGGCGTGGTAGCCGCCGTCGACGTGGACGATCTCGCCGGTGGTGGCCGGGAACCAGTCGGACAGCAGCGCCAGGCAGGCCCGGGCGGCGGGCTCGGAGTCGGTCAGGTTCCAGCCCAGCGGGGCCCGCTCGGTCCAGGCGGTCTCGAACTGCTCGAAGCCGGGGATGGACTTGGCCGCGATGGTCCGCAGCGGGCCGGCCGCGACGAGGTTGCTGCGGATGCCCTGCTCGCCCAGGTGCAGCGCCAGGTAGCGGGAGGCGGACTCCAGCCCGGCCTTGGCCACGCCCATCCAGTCGTAGACCGGCCACGCCTTGGTGGCGTCGAACGTGAGACCCACCACGGCACCGCCGGCGGACATCAGCGGCAGCGCCGCCATGGCGAGGGACTTGTACGAGTAGGTGGAGACCTGGAGCGCGGTCGCCACGTCCGCCCAGGGGGCGTCGAGGAAACCGCCGCCGAGGCAGCTCTGCGGGGCGAACCCGATCGAGTGCACGACACCGTCCAGGCCGTCGACGTGCTCGCGTACCTTGTCGGCCAGCCCGGCCAGGTGCTCCTCGTTCGTGACGTCCAACTCGATCACGGGTGCCGGCTCGGGCAGCCGCTTGGCGATCCGCTCCACCAGGGAGAGCCGACCGAAGCCGGTGAGCACGACCTGCGCGCCGTTCTCCTGGGCGAGCTTCGCCACCGAGAAGGCGATCGACGCGTCGGTGATGACGCCGGTGACCAGCAGCCGCTTACCGGCGAGAAGTCCGGACATTGCGTGTCTCCTCCGTGCTCTGCTCAGTGACCCATGCCGAGGCCGCCGTCGACCGGGATGACGGCGCCGGTGACGTATCCGGCCGCGTCCGAGGCGAGCCAGGTGACGACGCCCGCGACCTCGTCCGGGGTGGCCATCCGGCCGGCCGGGATCGACTTGCGGATCTCCGCCTTGCGCTCCTCGGACAGGCCCGCGGTCATGTCGGTGTCGATGAAGCCGGGCGCCACCACGTTCGCGGTGATGTTGCGGGTGCCCAGCTCGCGGGTGATCGAGCGGGCCACGCCGACCAGACCGGCCTTGCTGGCGGCGTAGTTGACCTGACCCGCGCCGCCGGCCAGACCGACCACCGAGGAAATGAAGATCATCCGACCCCAGCGGCCGCGGAGCATCTTCGTCGAGGCCCGCTTGGCGACCCGGAACGAACCGGTCAGGTTGGTGTCGAGAACGCGGGCGAACTGCTCCTCGGACATCCGCATGATCAGCGTGTCGTCGGTGATCCCGGCGTTGGCGACCAGCACCTCCACCGGGCCGAGCTCGGCCTCGATGGCGGTGAACGCGGCATCGACCGACTCGGCGTCGGTAACGTCGCACCGCACCCCGAACAGGCCGTTCTGACGGTCGGCTCCGCCTGCGCCGAACCCCGGCTCGGCTGCGCCGGCACCGGGGACTCCGCCACTGCGGTACGTGACGGCCACCCGGTCGCCCTGCTTGGCGAACGCCTGCGCGATGGCCAGGCCGATCCCCCGGTTCCCGCCGGTCACCAGCACGGTTCGGGCCACGGATCCCCCTCTGCTCCAGTGATCTCTCGGTCGCTCGGAGCCTAGGGGTTACCGACAGGTAAGCGCTAACCCGCGCAGGTCACAGCGCCACCGCGGCCGGGCTCCGCGGGACCGGCAGCCGCGCGTGCGACACGCACACCCCCCGGGTGTACGATCATCGCGTCTGCGGGCCGCTCCGTGCCCGCTCCGGGCTCCGCCGACCGCAGGAGGTGATCGCTGTGCGAGATAGCGATCCTCCCAGTCGTGGCCGGGCCCACCGTCAGCCCCGCTGAGCCACCGCTCGGTCGACGCGGCTGACCCGCTTCCCGCCCTCCGCACCGCATCCGCTCTCCGGCTGACACGCCGGGCGTGGCCTGCCGCGCGGCGGAGCACCCGGTCACGACTTCGTGCGCGTACGTCCCGACCCCCCACGGCCCCGCACGGGCCGACCGTCGCCACGGAGCACACCCATGAGCCGTTACGTCGCCCCGCTGGGCTTCACCCTCGCCGCCGTCTGGGTGGCGGTCCTGTTCGTGCTGGCCGGCGGCGGTCACTGACCACCGCCGGCCGGTTCCGGCTCAGACCAGCCGGGACGTCCAGAGCAGACTCAGCGCGCCCGCGCACAGCGCCAGCAGCAGCGCGATCCCCGCGTACCACTGGGTGATCTCACGCGGCTCGGTGCGGTAGCCGATCGAGCTGCCCATGTCCTGGTAGACCTGCTTCAGCTCGCTGGCCGACGCGGCCTCGTAGAAGAAGCCCTGGGTGGTCTCCGCGAGCTGGGACAGCGCGGTGCGGTCCACCGGCACCCGCTGGAGCTGCCCGCCGATGTCCACCTGCCCCGAGTCGGTGCCGAACGCGATGGTGGACACCGGCACGTTCGCCGCCTGCGCCGCCGCGGCTGCCTCCTCCACCGAGCGGCCCGACGTGCGGTAGCCGTCGGACAGCAGCACGATCCGGGCCGGCGGGATACCGGCAGCACCGTCGGCCGGCACCGAGCGGATCGCCTCCAGGCAGGTGAAGACCGCCTCGCCGGTGGCGGTCGCCTCGGCCAGCACCAGACCGTCGATCGCTGTGGTGACGGCGGCCCGGTCCTTGGTCGGCGACACCAGCACGTTCGCCGCCTTGGCGAACGAGACGAGCCCCAGGTTGTAGCTCTCCGGCAGCTCGCCGACGAACTGCTTGGCCGCCTCCTGCGCCGCCTCCAGGCGGTTCGGTGACACGTCGTCGGCCTGCATCGACAACGACACGTCGATGGCGAGCATCACGGTGGCCCGTTCCAGCGGCTCCCGGGTGTCGATCGCCGGCCGGGCCAGCCCGGTCGCCAGCACCAGCAGGCAGAGCAGGAACGCGGTGGCCGCGATGTGCCGCCGCCAGCCCAGTCCCTTCGGCGCGACGGTACGCAGCAGGTCGACGTTCGTGAACCGCAGCGCGTACTGCCGGCGGTGCAGTTGCCGCCAGACGTACGCGGCGGCGAGAGCGAGCACCGGCAGCACGGCGAGCAGCCACCACGGTTGCAGAAAACGGATCATCGCGTCGTCCCTCTGGTGCGGGCGTGCCGCTGCGCGGCGACGAAACGCACCATGTCCAGCAGCCAGTCTCGGTCGGTACGCAGGCGCAGGTGGGCCGCGCCCGCGGCGCGCAGCTCGGCGGCGATCGCACCACGCTGGGCGGCCGCCGCCTCGGCGTACCGGCGGCGCAGGCCCGGGTCGGCGGTCTGCACCTCGTGCAGTTCACCGCTCTCCGGGTCGACCACCGGCAGCACCCCCACGTCGGGCAGTTCCAGTTCCCGCGGATCGACCACCTCGACGGCCAGCACGTCGTGGCGGACCCGCAGCTTACGCAGCGGCCGGCCCCACTGCTGCGGCGGTGCGAGGAAGTCGGAGATCACCACCGCCACGCCGCGCCGCCGGGGCGGCCGGTTGAGCATGTCGACGAGCGCGCCGAGGTCGCTGCGGCCGGGCCGGATCTCGGCGCCGGCGACCGCCCGCAGCAGCCCCTGGGCCTCCTTGCGGCCGGAGCGGGCGGGCAGCCGCAGCATCGTCCCCGGCCCGCCGGTGCCGACGACCGCGCCGATCCGGTTGCCGCCCCGCACGGTCAGGTGGGCCAGCGCGGCGACCGCGGCGACCGCCACGTCCCGCTTGAGCCACCGCCCGGAGCCGAAGTCGAGGCTGGCCGACATGTCGACGGCCAGCCAGGTCTCCAGTTCGCGGTCGGCCACGGTACGCCGCACGTGCGGCATCGTGGTGCGGGCGGTGACCGGCCAGTCCATCCGGCGTACGTCGTCGCCGGGCCGGTACTCCCGGGACTCCCCCGCCTCGCTGCCCGGTCCGGGCAGCAGCCCGGCGTAGTCGCCCTGCAGCAGCCCGTCCAGCTTGCGGGTGACCATGAGCTGGAGCCGGGCCAGCACCGCCCCCGAGCGGTCGCCAGCGGCGCTGAGCGGGGCGGGCGGGATCACGGCCGCTGCCCGGGCCATCCGTTGTGCGGGACCGCCGGGGGTGGGGTGGCCTGCTGGCGGGGCGCGACGGCGGGCAGCGGGATGGTCGACATCACCCGGTGCACGATGTGGTCGGCCGGTACGTCGTCGGCGAGCGCGTCGTAGCTGAGCACCAGCCGGTGGCGCAGGATGTCCGGCGCGATGTCCTGCACGTCCTGCGGCAGTGCGTAGTCCCGGCCGCGTAGCAGCGCCAGCGCGCGGGTGGCCCGGACCAGGCCGAGCGACGCGCGCGGGCTGGCCCCGTACTGGATGAGCTGGGCGACGTCGGGCATGCCGTGCTCGGCCGGCGCCCGGGTGGCGAGCACCAGCCGGACCGCGTAGTCGACGAGCGCGTTGTGCACGAACACCTGGTCGGCCTTGTGCTGGAGGGCGACCAGGTCCGGGGTGTCGAACACCCGGGCCGGCTCGGGCGGGGCCACACCCATCCGGTAGACGATCTCGCGCTCCTCGGCGTCGGTCGGGTAGCCCACGACGATCTTCATGAGGAACCGGTCCCGCTGCGCCTCCGGCAGCGGGTAGACGCCCTCCTGCTCGATCGGGTTCTGGGTCGCCATGACCAGGAACGGGTCCGGCACCCGGTGACTCTCGCCGCCGATGGAGACCTGCCGCTCGCTCATCACCTCCAGCAGCGCCGACTGCACCTTGGCCGGCGCGCGGTTGATCTCGTCGGCGAGCAGGAAGTTGACGAAGACCGGGCCCAGCTCGACGTCGAACTTCTCGCTGGACTGCCGGTAGATCCGGGTGCCCATGATGTCGGCGGGCACCAGGTCGGGGGTGAACTGGACCCGGGCGAACGAGCCGCCGACGACGCGGGCCAGGGTCTCCACGGCCAGCGTCTTGGCCACGCCCGGAACGCCCTCCAGCAGGCAGTGACCGCGCGCCAGCAGCGCGACGAACATCCGCTCGACCATCCGGTCCTGGCCGACGATCACCCGCTTGGTCTCGAACAGCGCCCGCTCCAGCAGCGTGGCGTCCTGCGCCGGGGTGGTGCCCACCGGGGGCGGTGCGTCCGGCGCCACCTCGGTCGGGTTCGGCACGTCGGGTGTGGTCGGCTGGGCCACCGGTCCTCCACAGCAGGGTCGTCGTCGCGGCGTGGTGCGTATCAAGACTGTCATGCCTTGCTGAGAGCCGAGGGTGGGAGAGGCACGATTTTCGCCGCGCGGTCCGGCCACGCCGTTCCGCCGCGCAGGAAACGCTGAACACGGGTGGACAACAAGGGGTACGCGGTGTGTACGATTCACCCCGTCGCCGGGCGGCTCCCCCCGTGGCCGCCCGGCGCTAAAACTCCCGGCGTGCGGCCTCTAAACTCGCCCCGGTGACGACTCCCACCACCCCGGACGAGACGCTGATCTGCTCGGCGCGGGGGTGTCGCGCACCCGCCGCGTACCAGCTCCGCTGGCACAATCCCCGCCTGCACGCGCCCGACCGGCGCAAGACCTGGCTGGCCTGCCCGGACCACCGCGGCTCGCTCGGTGACTTCCTCGACGCACGCGGCTTCCTCCGCGAGGTGGTCCCGCTTCCCTGATCGCCTACGCTCGAAGCGTGAGCGAGCAGACGAACCGAGCCCGTACCGGCGGCGAGCACGGCGGGTCCTCCCGGTGAGCGGTGACGGCCCCGCCGGCCTCCCGCCCGCCTCGCGCAGCGCGTTGGAGCCCTGGCCCGACACGGTGCGCTGGCAGCCGATCTCCCGTGACCTGATCTGGGTGGAGCTGATCCGGCTCGGCATCGGGCTGGCGGTGGCGCTCGTGGTGCTCGGCGTGGCCTGGGCGCTGGCCGGGCACTGGCTGCTCGGCGCCGCCGTGGGCGGGGCGCTGCTGCTGGGCGTCTGGCGGGCGATCACCATCGTGCGGGCGGTCCGCGCCTGGGGGTACGCCGAGCGCGACGACGACCTGCTCGTGCGGCACGGCCTGCTGGTGCGGCGGCTGTCCATCGTGCCGTACTCGCGGATGCAGTTCGTCGACGTGAGCGCGGGTCCGCTGGAGCGCGCCTTCGACCTCGCGACCGTGCAGCTGCACACGGCCGCCGCCGCGAGTGACGCCCGTGTGCCGGGGCTGCGTCCGGCCGAGGCGTCCCGGCTGCGCGACCGGCTGACCGCGCTGGGCGAGGACCGGGCGGAGGGCCTGTGAGCGATCGGAGCGACTCCGGCGCCCCGCCGCCCTCCGAGGACCGGCCCGGCCCGGCGCAGTCTCCTGCTCCGGAACAGTCACCGGTTCAGGGGCAGCCCGGACCGGGACAGCCCGGACCGGGGCAGCCGGCGAACGGGCATCCGTGGCCGCCGGCGCCGGGTTACGGCCCGCCCGCCGCGCCGCCCGTCCCCGGCCCGCTCGGATACGTGCCGGCACCCGGATACGGGCCGCCGTCCGGAGACGGGCCATCTCCCGGGTACGCACCGCCATCCGGATACGGGCCACCCGGCTCGACGGCACCCGGATACGGGCCGCCGCCCGGCCCCGACGCGGCGCCCGGGCCGTGGCCCGCGCCGCTGCCGCCGTACCCGGGTCCGTGGGGTCCGGCGGCCGGGCCACCCCCCGGTGGTGCGGAACCCCGGCAGCGGCTGCATCCGCTCAGCCCGGCGCTGCACGGCGCGAAGTCGCTGGTCGTGGTGATCGCCGGGCTCTCCTGGTCGACGCTGTCGCGGGTCGGGTTCGGCTGGTTCGCGGTGCTGGTCACGGTCTTCGTGCTCGGCGCCACCGTGCTGTCGGTGGTGAGCTGGTGGAACACCGGCTACCACCTGGTGGGCCGCGAGCTGCGCGTGTACGAGGGTCTGCTGTGGCGGCGCACCCGGGCCATCCCGCTGGAGCGGTTGCAGGCGGTGGAGGTGGTCCGGCCCCTGCTGGCCCAGCTCACCGGCCTGGCCGAGCTGCGGCTGGAGGTGGTCGGCGGGGGCAAGACCGAGGCGCCGCTGGCCTACCTCAGCGTGGCCGAGGCCACCGCGCTGCGGCAGCGGCTGCTCGCGGTCGCCGGTCGTTGCGCCCCGGGGCCGGCTCCGTCGGCCGAGCCCGGCGCGCCGGCCGCGCCCGTGCCGGAAGGTCGCCGGGTGCACGCCGTGCGCAACCAGGACCTGCTGGTCAGCCAGTTGCTCACGCCGCAGGCGTTCCTGCTGCCGGTCGGCCTGGTGTTCGTCGGCGCACAGTTCCTGTCCGAGGGCTCGTGGTCGTTCATCGCGGTGGCCAGCACGCTCACCGCGATGGCCGGCGTGGTTCTGCAACCGATCCGTCGCGTGCTCGACGACTGGAGCTTCCGGCTCGACCGGGACGACGGCACGCTGCGCGTGCACAACGGGCTGCTGGAGACGCGGATGCAGACCGTGCCGCTGCACCGGGTGCAGACCGTACGGGCGACCTGGCCGCTGCTGTGGCGGATGAAGGGGTGGCTGCGGCTGCGGCTGGAGGTGGCCGGCTACTCGGCCGGTGAGGTCGCGGACCGCAACCGCCCGGACCGGCTGCTACCGGTCGGCGACGCGGAGACCGGCGTGCTGGTCGTGGCGGAGGTGCTGCCCGGCGTACGGCTGGACGCGCTGCCCGCCACTGCGCCCCCGTCCCGGGCCCGGTGGCTGCGCCCGCTGAGCCGCAAGGTCGTCGGTGCCGGTCTCGACGAGCAGGTCTTCGTGGCCCGGTCCGGGCTGCTGACCAGGCAGGTGACGCTGGTGCCGTACGCCCGGATCCAGAGCGTGCGCGTCACCCGCGGTCCGGTGCAACGACTGCTGCGGCTGGCCACCGTGCACGCGGACACCGCCGGTGGGGCCGGGGCGGCGGCCGTCCACCGGGACCTGGCCGACGCGTGGGAGCTGGCCGCGGAGCTGACCGAGCGGTCGCGGGCCGCACGCCGGACCGACGACGACAGCTGACCGCCGGACCGAACCGGGGCAGGTCGGGCCAGGCCGGAACACGGCCGTGGTGACGGTGACGGCACGGTCCGCCGGGAATCGGCGGACCGTGCCGGGGCCTACCGGCGCTCGGCGGGCACCGCCTCCCGGTCGCCGGCCGCCCGGTCCGGGGTGTCGCCGGCGGTGCCGCCGTCGGCGGGCGGGGAACCGGCCGCGACGGCGGGCTCGCCGGGCCGCCGGGCCTGCCGCGCCGCCCACCAGCGCTCGGCCAGGCCGACCACCAGGAACGTCATGCCCACGTACGCCCAGCCGACCAGCACGTCGATCAGGTAGTGCTCGCCGCTGTACATCAGCGTGAACGTCATGGCCAGCGGATACGAGAGCATCAGCGGCCACCAGCGCTTACGTGCCGACCGCATGAAGAACAGCACCACGAACAGCGCGAACGCGGTGTGCAGCGACGGCATCGCGGCCACCGGGTTGGAGGCGATCTGCCCGGCGTTGAGCAGGTTGCCCGCGCCGTGCATGCCGACTTCCTTCCAGCCCCGGGTGGAGATCCGCGCGACCTCGGTCAGCAGGCCGTTCTGCGCCGCCCACCACGGCGGCGCGGCCGGGTAGGCGAAGTAGGTGACCAGTCCGGCCGCGCACAGGAAGCCCCAGCGGGCCATGTACGCGATCCAGCGCCGGCGGTTACGCATCCACAGCACGGCCGCGGCAGCGAACGTCGCCACGAAGTGCGAGAAGTAGATCCAGCTCACCAGCACGTCCCACCAGCGCACCTCGGCCGGGTCGTACAGGCGCTCCTGGAGCCAGATCGTCGGCACCTCGCCGCCGGTGAGCCAGCCGGTGAGGAAGCGGTCGGCGACGATCAGTTCCATCGCGTGCGGGGTGGCGCCGTTGTCGGCGAACCCCCGGGACAGGTTGTACGCGGCGAGCAGCAGCACCACCGGGATCCAGTCCCGGGCGAACCGCAGGTGGCTGCGCCACGGGCGGGCCGAGTTCCACGCGATCGTGCCCGCCCAGATCCACAGGAACGCGTACGCCGGGTCGGTGGGCAGCCCGATGGCGAGCCACGCGACGACGAACGCGACGCCCCACACGGTCATCGCGATCACACGGCGGCGCCCGCCGTCGGGCGACTCGGTGGTCGCGGCGGGGGCGGGGGTCGGAGATTGTGTCTGCTCGGCCATCGCGGACAAGGTTAACGGCGGGCAACCAGCGGGCATGCGGGCGGGCGGTGGCGGCCCGGACGCCGGACGGCCGCGGGCCGGCTGCACTAGGCTCGGCCGCATGCAGGAGCAGCCGGAGCCGCCCTTCGCGCCGGGCCTGACCGCCCGGGTCGAGCTGACAGTGACCGACGCCGACACCGCGCAGGCGGTCGGCTCCGGGGACGTGCCGGTGCTCGGCACCCCCCGGGTGCTGGCGCTGGCCGAGGCGGCGACGGTGGCCGCCACCGCGACCCGGATGCCGTCCGGGTCCACCACCGTCGGCGTGCGGGTCGAGCTTGAGCACCGCGCGGCCACCCCGGTGGGGCGTACCGTGACGGCCCACGCCGAGCTGGTGAAGGTCGACGGGAAGCGGCTCGTCTTCGACGTCACAGTCACCGACGGCCCCACCGTTGCGGCGCAGGGTCGCGTCGAACGGGCGCTGGTCGACCGGCAGCGCTTCGTCGAGCGGGCCGTGCGCCAGTCATGACCGCCGGGTTCGCGGAGGTCGCCGCCGGGGTGCACGTACGACGCGAGCCGGTGCTCGCGGTGAACGTCGTGCTGGTGGTCGGTGACGGCGCGGCGCTGCTCGTCGACACCCTCTCCACCGCCGGTCAGGCCCGGGAGCTGGCGGAGGCGGCGCGGGCGGTCACGCCGTACCCGTGGACGATCGTGAACACGCACCACCACTTCGACCACTGCTTCGGCAACGCCACGCTGGCCGGGCCGGAGACCGCGATCTACGCGCAGGCCCAGGCCGCGGCGGCGCTGCGGGACCGGTCCGACGCGGTGCGCCGGGCCGCGTACGAGGAGATGCGCGCCGGGCATCCGGCGCTGGCCGAGGAGCTGGCGCGCACCGAGCTGCGGGCACCGACGCACGAGGTACGCGAGGAGACGGTGCTCGACGTGGGCGGCCGGCGGGTGGTGCTGCGCCATCCCGGGCACGGGCACACCGACAGCGACCTGGTGGTGCACGTGCCGGACGCGGACGTGGTGGTCGCGGGTGACCTGGTGGAGCAGAGCGGGCCACCGGCGTTCGAGGAGTCGCACCCCCTGCGGTGGCCGGACGCGCTGGCCGACCTGCTGCGGATGACCACGCCCGCGACGGTGGTGGTGCCCGGTCACGGCGAGCCGGTCGGTGTGGACTTCGTCCGCGAACAGCACGCGCAGCTCGCGCGGCAGGCGTGGCTGATCCGCGCCGGGCACACCGGCAGCGCACCGCCGGAGCGGGTGGCGGCCGAGTCGCCGTTCGGCGCCCGGCCGGGCCTGATCGCCGCCCGCCGCGGCTACGCGGAGCTGGACGGAACGGCCTGACCGGCGGCCGGGCTCAGCCGGGGTCGGCCAGGATCTCGCGGAGGCGGTTGCGGCACTCGGCGACGAACGCCGGGAACGTGTCCCAGTAGTACGAGACGCCGCTGGCCGCCACGCCGAGCGCCCAGGCGCGGGCCCGCGCCCAGGTCACGTCGTCCGCACCGAGCGCCTCCCGGTAGGCGTGCCGGGCCGGCGGCGGGAGGTCCCAGATCGGCGCGTGTTCGGCGTCGGGGTGGCCGACGGTCAGGCCGCCGAAGTCGATGACCGCGCACAGCCGCCCGGCGCGCACCAGCAGGTTGGTGGGCTTGAGGTCGCCGTGCAGCCAGACGTGCGGGCCCGCGGGTTCGGGCAGGGTGAGGGCGTCCCGCCAGAGCCGGACCAGGGTGTCGACGTCCGTCTCGTCGCCCATGTGCCTCCGGCAGTCCTCCAGTGCCGCCGAGATCCAGGTGTCGCAGGGGTGGAGGCTGCCACCGCGGTACCCGTTCAGCGCGCCCGCGCGGGTCGCACCGAGCAGGTCGGCCGCGTGCAGACGTCGGACGAACACGGCCAGGTCGGCGCCGAGGGCGGCCCAGTCCGCGACCGTGCCGGGCCGTACCTCGTCGCCCGGAATCCACCGCTGCACCGACCACGGCAGCGGAAAGGCGTCGGCCGGGACGCCGGCGTACACCGGTTCGGGCACCCGGTACGGCAGCAGCGGCGCGAGCCGGGGCAGCCACTGCTGTTCCTTGCGCAGGGCACCGGCCTTCTCCGCGGTGCGGGGCAGCCGGACGAGCAGGTCGTCGCCGAGCCGGTACATCGTGTTGTCGGTCCCGGCGCCGGCCGGCGTCAGCGGCAGCGCGGCCCACTCGGGGCGTTGGCCGGTCAGCAACGCCCGGACGATCTCCTCATCCACGGGTACCTCGTCCTGGTGCAACGCCATCCGGTGATCATGCGGGGCGGGACGCCGCGGCGGCCACCGGGTTTCCGGCGGGCCGCCCGGGCGGTTCCGGCCGGGCGGCCCGCAGGGCGCCGAGCAGCGCGTCGAGGTGCGGGGCGGCGGCCAGGATCGCCGCCCGTGCGGCCGGGTCCAGCTCGGTCAGTGCCTCGTCGAGCAGCGCGGCACGGTTGGTCTCGTAGTCGGCCATCCGCGCCCGGGCGGCGTCGGTCACGCGCAGCCGCAGCACGCGGCGGTCGCCGGGGTCGCGGTCCCGGGCCAGGAGCCCGGCGTCGGTGAGGTCGCGGACCAGTGTGCTCACCGTGTTGGGGGCGGTGCGGAGGCGCCGGGCCACCTCCTTACCGCTGATCCCCGGTGTCTCCCGGACCAGCAGGAGCACCTCCACCTGCGCCTCGGGCAGGGGGTCTCGTCCGACGCGCGCACCGGTCCGGCGGCGCAGGAGGCGGTGCAGCTCCCCCACGACCGCTCCGACGCGCGCGACCTGCTCGTTCGTCGCCACGGGGCCACCCGCCTCACATCGCAACAGTTCTGACTACAGATGTAAGGTACCCGGACGCACCGGATCCAGGGGGTACCCACTCGTGAGCAACGCCGCGCCGACCGCCGCGCGCCCGGCCGCCGACCGCGCCACCGCGTCCACCGGCGGCGTGACACTGCTGGTGCTACTCGGCACGCTCACCGCGATCGGCCCGCTGTCGCTGGACATGTACCTGCCCGCGTTCCCGGCCATGACCCGCGACCTCGGCGCCGACCAGGCCGGCATCCAGCTCTCGCTGACCACCTGCCTGATCGGACTCGCCCTGGGTCAGCTCGTCACCGGTCCGCTCAGCGACCGCTGGGGGCGCCGCCGTCCGGTGCTGGTCGGCGTGGTCGCGTACACGGTGCTGGCGCTGGCGTGCGCCGCGGCGCCGAACGCCCCGCTGCTGGCCGCCGTGCGGTTCGCCCAGGGCGTCGCCGGCGGCATGGGCGTGGTGGTCGCCCGCGCGGTGGTCCGCGACCTCTACTCCGGACGGGACGCCGCGAAGTACTTCTCCCGGCTCACCCTGGTCTTCGGGGTGGCGCCGGTGGCGGCGCCGAGCGTGGGCAGCCTGGTGCTCCGGTTCGGCTCGTGGCGGGCCGTCTTCGTGACGCTCGCCGTCATCGGGGTGGTGCTCGCCGTCGCGGTCGCGCTGCGCCTGCCGGAGACCCTGCCGCCGCAGCGCCGCAGCACCGGCGGCCTGGGGGCCACCGTCCGGACCATGCGGTCGCTGCTCGCCGACCGGGTCTACCTCGGGTACGCGCTGACGCAGGGCTTCGCGTTCGCCGGACTGTTCGCGTACATCTCCGGGTCGTCGTTCGTGTTCCAGGACGTCTTCGGCGTCTCCGCGGCGGTGTTCAGCGTCATCTTCGGCGTCAACGCGCTCGCCCTGGTCGCGGTCGGGCAGGCCAACGCCCGGCTGCTCGACCGGTTCACGCCATGCCGGCTGCTGGTCACCACACTCGTGGCCGGCCTGGTCACGGCGGTCGGCGTGCTGACCGGCGCGCTGGCCGGCAGCCTGGCCGTGACGGCGGTGGCGCTGTTCGCCTTCGTCGGCTCGCTCGGCATGGTGATGCCCAACAGCACCGCGCTGGCGCTGGACGCGCACGCCCGGCACGCGGGCACCGCCGCCGCGCTGATGGGCGGCCTCCAGTCGGTGGTCGGCGCGCTGGCCGCGCCGCTGGTCGGGCTCGGCGGGGAGGGCAGCGCACTGCCGATGGCGGTGGTCCTGGCCGGCGCCGCCTTCCTGTCGCTGACCGCCGTCCTGACGCTGGCCCGCCCGCGCGCGTGAGCCCGCCCGCGGGCCTGAGCCCGCCCGCGCGTATGAGCCCGCCCGCGCGCGTCAGGGCCGGGTGTTAAGAAGGGGCCCCTGCTCTACCGGAGGCGTTAAGAAGGGGCCCTTCCTTCCCCGCGAAGCGGGTTTCGACAGCGGTGCGGGTGGGCATGGCGGTGGCGCCGCCCGGTGACTCGCACACCACCGCCGCCACCCGCAGCGCGAACGCGACCCGCTCCTGCCAGCCGGCCGGGTCGGTGGGCTCACCGGCGGCCAGCAGCTCGGCGATCAGCGCGCCCATGACCGAGTCGCCCGCGCCGGTGGCGTCCACCGCGTCCACCTTGGGCGCGGGTACGCGTACCACGTCGTCGGCGGCGGCGACCAGGGCACCGTCCGCGCCGAGCGTGACCACGACGGTGCTCGCGCCCAGCTCCCGCAGGTACGCGGCGACGCCCTCGACCGGCTCGTCCGGGTAGAGCAGCCGCGCGTCGGCGGCGCTGAGCTTGACCAGGTGCGCGGCGGCGGCGAACTCGGCGACCACCGCCCGCAGCCCGTCCAGCGCGCCCGGCGCGGTGAGCAGGCGGGGCCGCACGTTCGGGTCGAACACCCGCAGCGCGCCCGCGATCGACCAGGCGCGGCGGGCGGCGGCCAGCACCGGCGGGTCGAGCAGCACTATCGACCCGCAGTAGAGCACGTCAGCGCCCTCGACCAGCGCCACGTCCAGATTGTCCGGGCCGAGCAGCGCGTACGAGCGGGGCTCGCCGTAGAAGCGGAAGTCCGGCTCCGGGCCGGCGAACGTCGCCACGGCGAGCGCTGTGGGCGCCGGCACCGTCACCGTCCCGCTGACGTCCACACCCGCGCCGGTGAGGAACGCGCGGATCCGTCCGGCCAGCGCGTCGTCGCCGAGCGACCCGACGAACCGCGCGTCCCCGCCGAGCCGGGCGGTCGCCACCGCCACGTTGAGCGGGCCGCCGCCGATCGCCTGCCGGTAGACGGGTTCCCCGTCGTGCTCGGCGTCGAGCAGGTCCACCAGTGCCTCGCCGAGCACCACCGCGTAACCCATCCTGGCTCCCCTCGTCGTCCTCCCCCGATCCTGGCGCATGCCGGGTGGCGGCGCGCCTCGACCCGGACATCGAGCAGCACCTATTGCGACGGGCGGCTGGACGTGGTGGGATGGCAGTGCCGGGTGACGACGCGGGGGCTGCCGCGTCGCCGGCCGCCGGGTCGAGCCGACGCGAGGGCATCCACGGTCCGTGGCAACGGACCGCAGGCGGTGCGCGCCCGCCGACGGCCCCGGCCGCACGCCGACCGGGCGCGGGCACCGCGATCGTCGCATCCGCTCGTCGAAGCGGGGCGGGCCGGACCGGCCACGCTCCGCGAGTCAGGAGATCCCCGTGCACCGAACCCGTACGGCCGCGTTGCTCACCGCGGCCGCCACCCTGGCCCTGGGCGCGTTCGCCCTGGCCACCAACTCCGGACCGGCGGCCGCGCACGGCGCGGCCATGACGCCGGGCGCCCGCACCTACCTGTGCTGGAAGGACGGCCTCACCGGAACCGGTGAGATCCGGCCGAACAACCCCGCCTGCTCGTCGGCGGTGGCCACGAGCGGGGCGAACTCGCTGTACAACTGGTTCAGCGTGTTGCGCTCCGACGCCGGCGGGCGGACCGTCGGGTTCATCCCCGACGGCAAGCTGTGCAGCGGCGGCAATCCCGGCTTCAGCGGGTACGACGCGGCGCGCAACGACTGGCCGGTCACCCACCTGACCGCTGGCCGGTCGATCGAGTTCCGGTACAGCAACTGGGCCCACCACCCGGGCACGTTCTACTTCTACGTGACCAAGAACAGCTGGAGCCCGAACCGGCCGCTGGCCTGGAGCGACCTGGAGGAGCAGCCGTTCCTGCAGGTGACCAACCCGCCGCAGCGCGGCGCTGTGGGCACCAACAACGGCCACTACTACTTCAGCGGCAACCTGCCGTCGAACAAGAGCGGCCGGCACATCATCTACTCGCGCTGGGTCCGTTCGGACAGCCAGGAGAACTTCTTCGGCTGCTCCGACGTGACGTTCGACGGCGGCAACGGCGAGGTGACCGGGATCGGCTCGGGCGGCAGCCCCGGCCCGACCACCCCGGCGCCGACCACGCCCGCCCCGACCACGCCGGCGCCGACCACCCCGGCACCGACCACGCCCGCGCCGACGACCAGCCCGACCATGCCGCCGCCGGGCAGCGGCGCCTGCATGGCGGTGTACAAGGTGGTCAGCGCCTGGCAGGGCGGCTTCCAGGGCGAGGTCGAGATCATGAACCACAGCACCCGGACGTACTCCGGGTGGACGGCGAACTGGACCTGGCCCAGCGGCCAGACCATCAACCAGGTGTGGAACGGCACGTTGAGCGGCAGCGGGGCGTCGGTGAGCGTCTCCAACGCCGCCTACAACGGCAGCGTCCCACCCGAGGGCCGGACCACGTTCGGCTTCACCGCGAACTTCTCCGGAACCAACTCCCTGCCCACTGTCACCTGCACCGGCAGGTGACCCCGTAGTGAGGAGGGCCCCCGGGGTGCACCCCCGGGGGCCCTCACCCGTCACGTCCGACTCAGCGGACCATGCTCCCGACGACCGGCTTGGTGAGCAGCGCGGACTGGTTGCGCTGGATGCCCGGGTCGAGCGTCTTGGCCACGAAGATGGCGTGCCAGATGCAGAAGATCAGTACGGTCCACACCTTGCGGGAGTGGTCGGCCTCCTCCCGCTTGTGCTCGTCCAGCAGGCGCATCGCGTACGACAGGTCGATCAGGTCACCGGCGCCCGAGGTGGCCAGCACGTGCCGCGCCCACTCGTACATCTCGCCGCGCAGCCAGACCCGGGTCGGGGTCGGGAAGCCCAGCTTCTTGCGGTTGACGATGGCCGGCGGCACGACACCCTGGAGGGCCTGGCGCATCGCGTACTTGGTGGCCTCCGAGCGGGGCGGCAGCTTCAGGTCGACCGGGATGCCGGCGGCGACGTTGAACACCTCCCGGTCCAGGAACGGCACCCGCACCTCCAGCGAGTGCGCCATCGAGATCCGGTCGGCCTTGACCAGGATGTCACCGCGCAGCCAGGTGTAGAGGTCGACGTACTGCATCTTGGTGACGTCGTCCAGTTCGGTGCACTCGGCGTAGATCGGGGCGGTCACGTCGGTGTAGCGCACCGAGGGGTCGTAGCGGCGCAGCAGGTGCTGCTTCTCCTCCTCGGTGAACATCCGGGCGTTGCCGTAGTAGCGGTGCTCGATCGGGGTGGTGCCGCGCTCCAGGAAGCTCTTGCCCTTGACGCCCTGCGGGATGGCCTTTGACACCGCGCGCAGGCCCTTCTGCACGCCGTCGGGCAGGCTGTTGACCGCGTTGAGCGACAGCGGCTCCCGGTAGATCGTGTAGCCGCCGAAGAACTCGTCCGCGCCCTCGCCGGAGAGCACCACTGTGACGTGCTCGGCGGCCTTCTTCGCCACGAAGTAGAGCGGCACCAGGGCCGGGTCGGCGACCGGGTCGTCCAGATGCCAGACGATCTTCGGCAACGCGTCGATCATGTCCTGCGGCCCGATCTTGGTCGGGATGGTGGTCACGTCGAGGTGCCGGGCCGAGTCCTGGGCCACGTCGATCTCGGAGTAGCCGGGCACGTCGTAGCCGACGGTGAAGGTGAGGATGTTCGGGTTGAACTCGCGGGCCAGCGCCACCACCGCGGTGGAGTCGATGCCGCTGGACAGGAACGAGCCGACCGGCACGTCCGAGCGCATGTGCATCCGGACGCTCTCGCGCAGCGTCTCCCGGATGTCGTGGTAGAGCCGCTGCTCGTCGGAGACCGGGGCCGGGCGGAACACCGGGCGGTACCAGCGGCGCACCTCGATCCGGCCGCCCGGGGTCCAGGTCAGGTACTCCCCCGAGCCGATCCGGCTGATCCCCTTGTGCAGTGTGCCCGGCTCCGGCACGTACTGCAGCGTCAGGTAGTGGCTCAGGTTGGCGGTGTCGATGCCCGCGTCGCCCTGGTACGCCGAGTAGGCGAACGGCAGCAGCGCCTTCTTCTCCGAGGCGAGGTAGAGGCCGTCCTGGGTCTCCAGGTAGTGCAGCGGCTTGATGCCGAAGTAGTCCCGCGCGCCGAAGGCCCGCCGCTCCTGGCGGTCCCAGATCACGAACGCGAACATGCCCCGCAACTTGGTGAGCACCTGCTCACCCCAGTAGTGGTAGCCGGCGACGATCACCTCGCCGTCGCCGTTGGTGGCGAACTGGGCCCCGTGGTCGCGGATCAGCTCCTCGCGCAGCTCGATGTAGTTGTAGATCTCGCCGTTGAAGGTGAGCAGGTAACGCCCGCCCGCGTACGGCAGGGGCTCGTGGCTCAGCGCCACGTCGATGATCGCCAGGCGCTTGTGCGCGAACACGCCGTCCGCGTACCGGCCGGAGGCGTCGCCGACCACCTCGACCCCTGTCTCGTCCGGGCCACGGTGGTGCAGGCACTCCAGTGCGCCGGCGATGTTGTCGCGGTGGGCGGCGGCGTCGCCGCGCGCGCTGAAGAAGGCCAGGAGTCCGCACATGGCCGCCATCTTTCCACGCGCCGGAAGCCGCCGTCGCGGCACCGCAGGCACCTCCCGCTGTCGTGCGCGCGGTACCGTCGGGACCAGCGACGAGGCTCAGGGAGGGGCGGATCATGGCCGAGGAGCGGACCCGGCAGGGCAAGGCGGCGGACGGCACGGAGTCGCACGACCCGGATTTCCCGGAGGCGTTCCTGTCCTTCATGCGGCAGGGCTGGCGGGACACCGAACTGCCGGTCACCCCGCGCCCGGAGGTGCCCAACCACGCCAAGCGGCGGGCCGCGCTGGCCGAGGCCTTCCCGGGCGAGACGCTGGTCATCCCCACGGGCAACGAGAAGGTACGCGCCAACGACACCGACCACCGGTTCCGGCCGGGCAGCGACTTCGCGTACCTGACCGGCGACCTGGAGCCGGACAGCGTCCTCGTGCTGCGGCCGGGCGGCGAGGCCACGCTGTTCATGCGGCCCCGGTCGTCCCGGGCGACCGACGAGTTCTTCCGCAGCCGCCACGGTGAGCTGTGGGTGGGCCGCCGGCCGACGCTGCGGGAGAAGTCCACCGAGCTGGGCCTCCCGACGGCCGACCTGAGCGAGCTGGACGCGGCGCTGGCCGAGCTGGCCCCGGGGCGTACCCGGGTGCTGCGCGGTTTCGACGCCCGGGTGGACGCGGCGGTGCGCCGGTACGACGGCGCGCGCGCCGAGGGGCAGCCCGGCCGCGACCGGGAGCTGGCGATCGCGATCTCCGAGCTGAAGCTGGTCAAGGACGAGTGGGAGATCGCGCAGCTCCAGGAGGCGTGCGACGCCACGGTGCGCGGCTTCGAGGACGTGGCGCGGGCGCTGCCGGCCGACCGCGGGGTCTCCGAGCGACTGCTGGAGGGCGTGTTCGCGCTGCGCGCCCGGCACGACGGCAACGACGTCGGCTACGGCTCGATCGTCGGGGCCGGCGAGCACGCCACGATCCTGCACTGGGTGCACAACCACGGCGCCACCCGTCCGGGTGAGCTGCTGCTGATGGACATGGGCGTGGAGAACCGCAACCTCTACACCGCCGACGTGACCCGGGTGTTCCCGGTCGACGGCCGGTTCACGCCGTTGCAGCGTCAGGTCTACGACGCGGTGTACGCCGCGCAGCAGGCCGGCATCGAGATGTGCCGGCCCGGCGTGGCGTTCCGGGACGTGCATCTGGCCTCGATGCGGGTGCTGGCCGAGGCGCTGAAGGATCTCGGGCTGCTGCCGGTGAGCGTGGACGAGGCGATGGACCCGGCCTCCACCGTCTACCGGCGGTGGACGCTGCACGGCACCAGCCACATGCTCGGCATCGACGTGCACGACTGCGCCAACGCGCGCAAGGAGTCCTACCGCGAGGGGCCGCTCGGCGAGGGGTACGTGCTCACCGTCGAGCCGGGGCTCTACTTCCAGCCGGAGGACGAGCTGGTCCCGGAGGAGCTGCGGGGCGTCGGCGTGCGGATCGAGGACGACATCCTGGTCACCGCCGGCAGCCCGGTGAACCTGTCGGCCGGCCTTCCGCGCGCCTCTGCCGAGGTGGAGACCTGGCTGGCCGAGCAGCGTGAGGCGGGCCCCCGCCTGCCCGGCTGATCCCTGCGGCCGCGAACCCTTCGGGCCCCTTCACCGCGCCTGCACGGCGGGTGGTGGGGCCCGTCGCCGTCCGGGCCGTTGCCGTCCCGCTCACGTGGTTGGTCACCGACCGCCGTTCGTGGGAGGAATGCGGGCTTTTTTCGGATACGTCTTCCTCGCGAGGAAGCTTCTCATACGGTGCTGTTCAGAGGCTACAACCGGTTTGTAGCTGGTCGCCCGACCTGGGGCGAGGCGACCCGTTTGGGAAGAACCGAAAGGGCTCTCATGTCGAACGACGTAACGACACCCGGCGGCGGCGCACCGATGGCGCCTCCGCCGCGGACGAACAGGCGGCGGGCGCTCTGGGTCGCCACCGGCGTGGCCGGGCTGACCGGCGTCGTCGGGCTGGCGGCGCTCGGCGGTCTCGCCGCCCGCGACGACAAGTCCGGCACCGAACCGGTGGCGGAGAACCACGCCGCCGCCCCGCAGAACGCCGGTGACGGCTCCCGCGCCGAGGACGGCAAGGGCGAGGACGATTACGGCAAGGACGGCAAGGGCCGTGGCCAGGAAGGCCGCGACCGCGGCGAGTGGGGCCCGGACAAGGGCAGGGACGGCAAGGACGACCACGGCAAGACCCACGAGGTCCCCTGCGACGACGACGCCCTGCTCGACGCCCTCGAACTGGCCAACCGCGACCACGGCGGCACCCTGAAGCTCGCCGAGAACTGCACCTACGAACTCGGCGTCAAGGACCGCAAGTTCGGCTCCGCCCTGCCCGAGATCAAGCAGGACGTCACCATCAAGGGCAACCACTCCACCATCAAGCGCGACGCCGAAGACACCTTCCGCATCTTCCGCGTCGTCGACGGCGGCGACCTCACCCTCAAAGACCTCACCATCTCCGGTGGCAACGCCAACGAGTTCAAGTACGGCGGCCCCGCCCCGGCACCCGGCAACGGCCAGCCACCCGCCCCGGGCAACGGCCAGCCACCCGCCCCGGGCAACGGCACCGGCCAGCCGCCGGCCGCCGCCCCGGCTGTCGCGGCCCCGGCCGCGGCGACCACCGCCACCACGGCAGCTGCGGCCACGCCGGTGGCCGACGGCATGAACGGCGGCAAG
>NZ_KB895855.1:0-61946 GCF_000374985.1 Micromonospora sp. CNB394
GTCGCCGTCGCCCGGTCCATCCTCGTGATCATCTGGCACCTACTCGCTGACCCGACGGCCCGCTACCACGACCTCGGCGCCGACTTCCACGACCGCCGGATCAACACCACCCGCAGGACCAACAGCCTCGTCCGACAACTCGAATCCCTCGGCCACACCGTCACCCTGCAACCCGCCACCTGACACCCCACACCCCAACCCCACCCGCGTCGACCCACCGACGCCGGGCCACCCCCGCGCGCCCAAAACCCACCGTGGTACAGGTCATTTACCGGTCAGATCGACGCGCGGAGAGGGCGGGAAGGGGCGGCGGGAAGCGGGCGGGACTAAAGGGCGATGCCGAGGAGGGCGTCGACCGTGTCGCGGAAGAGGGCGGGAGCGGTCTCGTCCTCGGTGACGCCGGTCAGGGTGCCGTCGGCCCAGCGGTCGGCCGCCGCCAGGGCACCCGCCGTGTCCAGGTCGTCGGCCAGGCGCTCGCGTACCTCGGCCAGCAACGCCTCCCCCGACGGCCCGGCCGGCGCGGCGGCGGCCCGCCGCCAGCGGCCCAGCCGCTCCTGCGCCTCGGTGAGCAGGTCGTCGGTCCAGGAGCGGTCGCTACGGTAGTGCCCGCTCATCAGCGCCAGCCGGACCGCCATCGGGTCCACCCTGTCGGCCCGCAGCCGGGACACGAAGACCAGGTTGCCCTGGGACTTCGACATCTTCTCGCCGTTCAGGCCGATCATGCCGGCGTGCACGTAGTGGTCGGCGAACGGCGCCTCGCCGGTCAGCCGCTCGGCGTGCGCGGCGGAGCACTCGTGGTGCGGGAAGATCAGGTCGTTGCCGCCGCCCTGCACGTCGATCCGGTCGCCGAGCAGGTTCAACGCGATGACAGTGCACTCGATGTGCCAGCCGGGACGGCCCGGGCCCAGGTCGCCGCCGGGCCACGACGGCTCGGCCTCGCGGGCGCCGCGCCACAGCAGCGGGTCGAGCGGGTCACGCTTGCCGGCGCGTTCCGGGTCGCCGCCGCGCTCGGCGAACAGCTCGATCATCTGCTCGCGGGACAGGTTCGACTCGTAGCCGAACCGGGGCGCGGTGGAGATGTCGAAGTAGACGTCACCTGTGCCGTCGTCGAGCCGGTACGCGGCACCGTCCTTGAGCAGCACCAGCACCTTCTCGGCGATGTCCGGGATCGACTCGACCGCGCCGACGTAGTGCGCCGGCGGGATCATCCGCAGCGCCTCCATGTCCTCGCGGAACAGCGCGGTCTCCCGCATGGCCAGGACCTTCCAGTCCTCGCCGTCGCGCTCGGCACGCTCCAGCAGCGGGTCGTCGATGTCGGTGACGTTCTGCACGTACCGCACGTCGAGGCCGGCGTCGCGCCACATCCGCTGCACCAGGTCGAACGTGATCATGGTGGCGGCGTGTCCGAGGTGCGTCGCGTCGTACGGGGTGATGCCGCAGACGTACATCGAGGCGGCGCCCCCGGGCCGGCTGGGGTGGGCGCCCTGCCGTGCCGAGTCGTACAACCTCAGCGACACGCCCTCACCGGGCAGCCGTGGCACCTCGTGTCCCGCCCAAGACTCCATGACCGCCAGCCTAACGATCCGTCAGTCGCTCGGATGCCGCCCTACGGGTGATCAACGCGACAGCGGCTCACATCGGCGGCCAGGGCATCGCCGGCCACTCCTGCGGCGGCAGCGGGAACCGGCCGCTCTCGCGCAGCCCCTCGACCCGTTCCGCCAGCGCAGCCAGTTCACCGATGCTCAGGTGCTCGGCCAGTTCCTCACCGAGCGGCCCGCCCAGCTGCCCGACCAGGCCGTCGAGCATCTCCACCGCGTCCGCCGGCAGCTCGCGGCCGGCCCAGCCCCACAGGACCGTCCGCAGCTTGTCCTCGACGTGGAAGCTCACGCCGTGGTCGACGCCGTAGATCCGGTCGTCCGGGCCGACGAGCACGTGCCCGCCCTTGCGGTCGGCATTGTTGAGCACCGCGTCGAGCACGACGAGCCGGGCCAGGCGGGGGTCGTCGGCGTGCGCCAGCGCGTACGCCGCCCCGTCGTCGTCGCGGGCCGCGGCCACCGGGAACCAGCGCGGCGGGATGTCCCGCGCCGGCACGAACCCGACGAGCGGCTCGGCGTCGTCCGGCTCGTCGATCCAGAGCTGGCACGAGCCCGGACCGAACGGGCCATCGCGCAGCACTGTGGGCGGCACCAGATCCCAGCCGGTGGCCCGGGACACCAGGTAGGCGGACACCTCACGGCCGGCGAGCGTGCCGTCCGGAAAGTCCCAGAGCGGGCGCTCGCCGCGGACCGGCTTGTAGACACAACGCGCGGTCACGTCCCCGAACGCGATCACCCCGCGCAGCGTGGTGTTGGAGGCGTCGACGAGCCGCCCCTCCAGGGTCAGCTCACCGTCGGCGAGCAGCCGCAGCGCCTCGGCGCCGTCCTGTCGGGGCTGCAGTTCCGACGAGGTCACCGGTGATAGCCGTTGTTCCGGGGGCAGAGGTGACCGGCCGGGTCGAGCGGCTGGCCGCACAGCGGGCAGGGCGGCCGGCCAGCGTTCACGACGCGCTTGGCCCGTTCGATGAACTCGCGGGTCGCCTCCGGGGTCAGCCGCACCCGGAGACGGTCGAGGTCGTCGTCCGGCTCGTCCGGGTCCTCGTCGGCGTCGTCGTCCGCGTCGCCCAGCTCGACCTCGACCTCCGCCTCACCGACGGCGATCGCCTCGATCACCACGGTCGCGGTGTCCACGTCGAAGGCCAGGCCCAGCGTGCCGACCCGGAACTCCTCGTCCACCGGCGTGTCGAGCGGCTCGTTGTCACCGGTCACGGTGGTCACCGGCTCCGGCAGCTTGACGCCGAAGCGGCGCTGCGCCTCGGCGAGCAGCTCCTCGAGTTTCTCGGCGAGCAACGACACCTGGACCTTCTCCAGCGACACGCTGACCAGCCGGCCGCCGCCGCGCGCCTGGAGGAAGAACGTGCGCTCCCCCGGCGGGCCGACCGTACCGGCGACGAACCGCTCCGGCGGCTCGAAGGCGTGCACCTGGTGCGTCATACCCACGACCCTATCCGGCGTGTGGAAGCACCGCGCAGCCCACCGACGCCGAATCCGCCCAGAGCGAACGCGCCGCGTACGCCCGGCTCACCCGGCCGCGCCCGCGCCCCCACCGACCGCCGCGTCGGACTCGGCCGCCCGCGCCGGGCGCCGGCGCCGCTTGCGCGGCGGCGGGACCAGCGCCGACAGGTCCCCGCCCGTGTCGTTGAGCCGGACCAGGAACGGCCGCAGCGGGGTGTAGCGGATCGCCGTCACCGACGCCGGGTCGGCCACGATCCGCTGGAACAGATCAAGGTGTACGCCGAGCGCGTCCGCCACGATCGCCTTGATCACGTCGCCGTGGCTGCACGCCAGCCAGACCGCCTCCGGCCCGTGCTCGGCGGTGATCCGCGCGTCCCACGCCCGTACCGCGGCGACCGCGCGCGCCGACATCGCCGCCATCGACTCCCCCTGCGGGAACGCGGCGGCGCTCGGGTGCTGCTGGACCACCGGCCAGAGCGGCTCCTTGGCCAGCTTCTTCAGCGACTGCCCCTCCCAGTCGCCGTACCCGCACTCGATCAATCCGTCGTCGACCACCGGCTCGGCGCCCGGCAGCGCCAGCTCCAGGGTCTGCCGGCAGCGGATGAGCGGGCTGGTCACCACCGCCGCCAGCGGCAGCCCGGCGAGGCGCCCGCCGACCGCCGTCGCCTGCGCCCGGCCGGTGTCGTCAAGCTCGACGGGTTGCCGCCCGGCCAGGCCGCCGTCGGCGTTCGCGGTGGTCCGGCCGTGTCGCAGAAGCAGAAGGGTCGCCACGCTGACCACCCTAGGCGGTACGCCCCCCGATGATCGTCCCGCCACGTCAGCCCAGCGCCTCCCCGCCCCCGCGCCGGCCCTCACCCTCCACCCGTCGCCGTCGATCATGAAGTTGGCTCGGACAAAACGGTCAGCTCACGCCGCCGACCTCATGATCGCCCAACACGGTGTCTGCCTCGCTCGCCTCGCGCGGCCGCCGGCAACATCATGATCGACGACTGCATCGGTCCTGCCGGAGGCGTCGATCATGAGGGGGCGGTGACGAACCGGACACAACGGGCCGTCAACGTCGTGATCGACGCGGCAGAGGGGTGGGCGGGTACGGCAGAGGGGTGGGCGGGACGGCGGTGGGGTGGGGTGTCGGGTTTCGGGGTGGTGGGGGACACCCGGGCGGCGGAATCGGTGCCGGTGGCGGGGCGTTATACCTGGTGTACGACCGCAACAGCACCCCGCGCCGGTGAAGGGCGGGCGGCAGGCGCCCGGGAATGATCCCCGGCCCGCGGTCGTTGCACATGTCTCCGGCACCGCCAGCCGGCCCCGCCGCCCCCGGGCGTGATGTGCGGGCCGCGTGAGCAGGACGCCGGACCCCCCGAGAGCTTTTCTGAGCGCCTGACGGTGCTCGCACCCGCACCGGCCCCCACCGGTACGGGCGTCGACCCCCGAATGGAGCATTCCGATGAACCCGATTCTGCGGAAGAGCGTGCTGGGTATCGCTGGTCTGGCTTTCACCGGTGGTGTGTTCGCCGGCCCGGTGGCCGCCCACGCGGCGGACACCACGCACGCCGCCAAGCCGGTGGCCGTGACGGTGCAGGGTGACAAGCTGATCCCGCACGGTGTACAGGGCGAGCAGTCGCGGATCGAGCTGGACGACGAGCAGACCGCGAACGTGAAGGCGATCATCGCGGCGACGAAGAAGGCCGGGATGGACGAGCGAGCCGCGGTGGTGTCGATCGCGACGGCGTTGCAGGAGTCGAAGCTGGAGAACCTCGGCCACCTGGGTGACCGTAACGACCACGACTCGCAGGGCCTGTTCCAGCAGCGCCCGTCCACCGGTTGGGGCACGGTGGAGCAGATCACCGACCCCGAATACTCCACCCTGGCGTTCCTGAAGGGTCTGAAGCAGGTCGACGGCTGGCAGGACATGCCCCTGACCAAGGCCGCCCAGACCGTCCAGGTGTCCGCCTACCCGGACCACTACGCCCAGTGGGAGCAGCAGGCCGCCGACCTGGTCGCCGAACACTGGAACAAGTAAGCGAGACAGGCCGGCACCCCGACGACGGGGTGCCGGCCTTTCACGCGTACCGGGAGGCAGCGTCAGGTGGCGCTGATCGTGCCGGTCGCCAGCAGGCAGATCACCAGGCTGCCCAGCGCCACCCGGTACAGCACGAAGACGTACAGCGTGTGGTGTGCGACGTAGCGCAGCAGCCACGCGATGGCCGCGTACCCGACGGCGAACGCGATGAGCGTCGCGATCACCATCTGCGCGATGCTCGGCGCGGCGGTGCCCGGCGCGGACGGCTCGAAGACGTCCGGGAGGCTGAACAGGCCGGAGATCACCACGGCAGGGATGGCCAGCAGGAACGAGTAACGGGCCGCGGTCTCCCGGGTCAGGTTGAGCAGCAGGCCCGCGGTCAGGGTGCCGCCCGACCGGGACACGCCGGGGACCAGCGCCGCGGCCTGGGCGAAGCCCATCACCACGCCGTCGCGCATCCGGAAGTTCTCCAGCGTACGGGTCTGCCGGCCCCAGTACTCGGCGAAGGCCAGCAGCACCGCGCCGATGATCAGCGTGCAGGAGATCAGCCACAGGTTCCGGCCGGCGGTGCGGATCTGGTCCTTGAAGATCAGCCCGAAGATGCCGATCGGGATGGTGCCGACGATGACGTACCAGCCCATCCGGTAGTCGAGGCTGGAACGCACCGAGCGGTCGACCAGGCCGACGAACCAGGTGCGGACGATCCGCCCGATGTCCTTGGCGAAGTAGATCAGGACGGCGGCCTCGGTGCCGAGCTGGGTCACCGCGGTGAACGAGGCGCCCGCGTCCCGGCCGAAGAAGACGGCCGACGTGATCCGCAGGTGCCCCGACGAGGACACCGGAAGGAACTCGGTCAGTCCCTGGACGAGCCCCAGGACGATGGCCTCGATCCAGGTCACTCGCCGACTCCGGACAGCTCCAGCGCCTCGGCGACGGTACGCAGGGTCTGCACCCCGCTCTCCCGGTCGGCGACGAACAACGACACCGACAGCGTGGTCACGCCCGCGGCGGCGTACTCCCGCATCCGCTCGGCGATGCGCTCCTTCGGGCCGAGCAGCGAGGTGCGGTCGATGAACTCCATCGGCACGGCGGCGGCCGCGTCGCGCTGCCGCTTGGCCAGGTAGAGGTCCTGCACCTCGCGGGCCGCGTCGCCGTAGCCCATCCGGGTGGCGAGCTGGTTGTAGAAGTTCTGTTTGCGACTGCCCATGCCGCCCATGTAGAGCGCGGCGTACCAGCGCACCAGTTCGGCGCAGGTGGCGATGTCGTCGCCGACCACCACCGGCACGGACGGCACCACGTCGAAGCCGGCCAGTTCCCTGCCCGCCGCCGCGCGGCCGGACCGCACCGAGGCGAGGTGCTCCTCGGCGAACTCCGGGGAGTAGAAGACGGCCAGCCAGCCGTCGGCGATCTCGCCGGCCAGCTCCAGGTTCTTCGGGCCGACGGCGGCCAGGTAGATCGGGATGTGCTCGCGCGGCGGGTGGAAGCCCAGCCGCAGCGCCTTGCCGGGGCCGTCGG
This sequence comes from Micromonospora sp. CNB394, assembly GCF_000374985.1. Taxonomy (NCBI): domain Bacteria; kingdom Bacillati; phylum Actinomycetota; class Actinomycetes; order Micromonosporales; family Micromonosporaceae; genus Micromonospora; species Micromonospora sp. CNB394. The sequence goes on from NZ_KB895855.1 coordinate 6,589, forward strand.
GCAGCGGCAGCGTGTAGTGCTCGCCGTCGTACGCGACCTCCTTGCGGGCCACCGCCAGCTTGACGATGTCGACGTACTCCCGGGTGCGGGCCAGCGGCTTGGCGAACCGCACGCCGTGCCAGCCCTCGGAGACCTGCGGGCCGGACACGCCCAGGCCGAGCCGGAACCGGCCGCCGGAGAGCGTGTCGATGGTCGCGGCGGTCATCGCGGTCATCGCCGGGGTACGGGCCGGGATCTGCATGACCGCGGAGCCCACGTCGATGCGCTCCGTCTGCCCGGCGATCCAGGCCAGCATGCTCGGCGAGTCCGAGCCGTACGCCTCCGCGGCCCACACCACCGAGTAGCCGAGCCGGTCCGCCTCCTGGGCCAACGCCAGGTGGTCGAACGGCGTGCTCCACGCCGTTTGGTATCCGAGGTTGAGCCCGAGTCGCACTGATCCTCCCACCGTCCGCACCACAGGTCGCATCAGGTTACGCAATGAGCGTGGCACCCTCGACGTCCGGCTCGCCCCGAACATGTCACACCGGTTGAGGACGCGCGGGAAGTTGACTGCGGCGAGGATATCCGTGACGCCGGGTTCGAAATAAGGTTCACCCCATGCAACAGCGACCGCTCGGCCGAAGCGGGCTGGCGGTATCGCGGCTCGCGCTCGGCACCATGACCTGGGGACGGGACACCGACGCCGACGACGCGGCAGCCCAGCTGAAGAGTTACCTCGACGCGGGCGGGAACCTGGTCGACACCGCCGACGTGTACGCCGACGGCGACGCCGAGTCGGTGATCGGCTCGCTGCTGGGCAGCCTGGTGGACCGCGACGAGCTGCTGATCGCCACCAAGGCGGGCCTGCGGCCGGGCAGCCGCCGCCGGGACGGCTCGCGCGGGCACCTGCTGCGCACGCTGGACGCCTCGCTGCGCCGCCTGGGCACCGACCACGTCGACCTGTGGCAGGTGCACGGGTACGACCCGCACACCCCGCTGGAGGAGACGCTCTCGGCCCTGGACCACGCGGTGTCCAGCGGGAAGGCCCGCTACGTGGGGGTGTCGAACTTCTCCGGCTGGCAGACCGCCCGGGCCGCCGCCTGGCAGGCCGCGTGGCCGGGGCGCGCGCCGGTGGTCGCCGCGCAGGTGGAGTACTCGCTGCTGGAGCGCGGCGTGGAGCGGGAGGTGCTGCCCGCCTGCGCCGGGATGGGGCTGGGCGTGCTGCCCTGGTCGCCACTGGGCCGGGGCGTGCTCACCGGCAAGTACCGCAACGGCCGCCCGGCCGACTCGCGGGCGGTGTCGCCGCACTTCGAGCGTTTCGTCGCGACGTACCTGGAGCCGCGCTGCTCCAGCATCGTGGAGGCGGTCGCCATCGCGGCCGGCGGGCTCGGTGTGTCGCCGCTGGAGGTGGCGCTGGCCTGGGTCCGGGACCGGCCCGGCGTGACCGCGCCGATCCTGGGCGCCCGGACCGTCGGGCAGTTGCTCGGCGCGTTGCAGGTGGAGCGGATGACGCTGCCGGCGGAGATCGTCACGGCGCTGGACGACGTGTCGGCGGCGCCGGTGGGCTACCCGGAGCGCGACGGCTGAGCGGCGCGAGGGCGATCCGGGTCACCCGCCGGGGGTGGCGGAGGGCCCGCGACCTGGGCAGCATAGGGGCATGGACTACGAATACGCGCCGCTGCGGTTGCCCTCGAACGTCGATCGGCTGACCGCCACGGCGCAGCTGGCGATCCAGGCCGAGTTCTCCGGCTGGGAGCTGGCCCGGGTGCGGCTCTACCGGGACGGCACGCGGCAGGTGGTGCTGCGGCGCCGCCTGGCCAACCAGTCGCAGCCGGGCCTGTCGTACTGACACCGGGCCCGGTCCCCGGGGCCGCGCGACGCGGCGCCGCCCCGGAGACGCGTACGGCCTAGTGCGCGTGGTCGTGCTCCTCGTCGAGCTCCATGAACGGGTGCTCGTCGAGCCGGCCGACCAGCCGGTCGTCGGCGGCCGGCTGGAACGGGCCGACCGGGTCGTCGTCGTCGAACGACTCCAGGTCGACGGGGGTGCCGACCTCGCTGACCATCACCACACCGTCCAGCGGCTCCAGCTCCGGCACGTCGAGCGCGGACAGCGAGCCGTCGCCGCTCTGCAGCAGCTCCAGCACCGCCTCGCCGACCCCCTCCACCGGCGCCGGCTCGTCCTCCTCCGGGGTGCCCTCCCGGCGGGCCGCCTCGGCCGCGCGCAGCAGCGCGGCGACGCTCGGCACCCGGTAGTCACGTCGCTGCCGCACCGAGATGACCCGCGGGTGCGGGTCGGTGGGCTCGCCACCCTCGACGGCGCCGAAGCGCTCGTCGGCCTCGTCCGGGTCGATCGAGTCCACGTCCCAGGGCGTCACCTCGCCGAACGCGTCGAGCAGCTGCTCGTCGTAGGCGAACGAGGCGTTGTTCAACGCGACATACGCCTGCCAGACGGCGTCGTCGTCGATCCGGCCCTGGGCGGCCCGGACGGCGGCCAGGTGGGCGCGGGCCGCGTCGATCACCCGCTCGAGGGCGGCGTCCAGCTCACCGTGCTGGTCGGTCATGTGTGGCAGTCCCTTCGCGATGGGGGGGAGGTTCCGCGCCGGCGGCGCCGCGGCGGGCGCGGTCAGCAGGTACGGAGGAAGCGGTCCAGAACCCGCACGCCGAACTGTAGTCCGTCCAGCGGAACCCGCTCGTCGATGCCGTGGAACAGGCCGGAGAAATTGAGGTCGGCGGGCAGCCGCAGCGGCGCGAACCCGAAGCAGCGGATGCCGAGCTGGGAGAACGCCTTGGCGTCGGTGCCGCCGGAGAGCATGTACGGCACCGGGTGCGCGCCCGGATCCTCGGCGCGCAGTGCCTCGGACATCCGCGCCACCAGGTCGCCGTCGAACGTGGTCTCCAGGGCCGGCTGACGCTGGACGTACTCGATGGCGATGTCCGGCCCGACCAGCTCGCGTAGCTGCCGTTCCAGCTCCTCGCTCTGGCCCGGCAGGCTGCGGCAGTCGATGGTGGCGGTGGCCCGGCCGGGGATGACGTTGTCCTTGTAGCCGGCGGCGAGCCGGGTCGGGTTGGCGGTGTTGCGGATCGTCGCGCCGATGATGTTGGCGATCGGGCCGAGCTTGGCGATCGCGGTCTCCGGGTCGTCCGGGTCGATCTCGATGCCGAGCACGTCAACGACCTCGGCCAGGAACGCCCGTACGGTGTCGGTCATCACCACCGGGAAGCGGTGCCGGCCGATCCGGGCGACCGCCTCGGCGAGCGCGGTGACGGCGTTGTCGTCGTGCACCATCGAGCCGTGGCCGGGCCGGCCCCTGGCGTGCAGGCGCAGCCAGTCGATGCCCTTCTCGGCGGTCTCGATCAGGTAGAGGCGGCGCTGCTCGTCGACCGAGTAGGAGAAGCCGCCGACCTCGCCGATCGCCTCGGTGCAGCCGTCGAACAGGTCGCGGTGGCGCCGGGTGAGGAAGTGCGCGCCGTAGTCGCTGCCGGCCTCCTCGTCGGCGGTGAACGCGAGCACGACGTCGCGCCGGGGACGGACGCCGGTGCGCTGCCAGTCACGGACCACCGACAGCACCATCGCGTCGAAGTCCTTCATGTCGATCGCGCCGCGGCCCCACAGGTAGCCGTCGCGGATCTCGCCGGAGAACGGGTGCACCGACCACTCGTCCGGGTCGGCGGGCACCACGTCGAGGTGCCCGTGCACGAGCAGCGCGTCGCGGCCCGGCTCGGTGCCGGGGATGCGGGCGACCAGGTTGGCCCGGCCGGGCGCGGACTCGTGGATCTCGGCGTCGACGCCGACCTCGGCGAGTTTCTCCGCCACGTACTCGGCGGCCCGCCGTTCCCCCACGCTCGTGTCGTTGTCGCCGGTGTTCGTGGTGTCGATGCGCAGCAGGTCGCGGCAGAGGTCGACGACCTCGTCGGTGGCGTCGGGTCGGGCGGGGGCGGCGTCGCTCGTCATCGCTTCCTTATACCAGCAGGTATCGCTTCCTTATACCAGCAGGTGAGGTGGCCGGGGACCGGTGGTGCTCCGGCGGCGGTTTCGCGGGTCGTCCGGCCGGGTACCGCCGGACCGCCCGGACATCGACTCCGGCCGTCACGAGGAGGGCACCATGACCGTCCCCCTGCCGCCGCTGCCGCCCGCCGCCGACGACGCGTACCGGCCGGGTGGGCGCAGCGTCGCCGACCTCGTGGACACCGAGCACCGGGCGCTGCTGGGGCTGGCCGACCGGGTCACCGACCCGGCGCTGGACGCGGCCGGTCGGGGCGAGGTGCTCGACGTGCTGACCGCCGCGGTGTCCCGGCACCTGTCCGCGGAGGAGCAGTACCTGTTCCCGGCGGCCCGCGCCGCGATGCCGGACGCCGCCGAACTGGTGCAGCGGGAGATCGAGGCGGACGCCGGGCTGCTGACCGCGCTCAAGGAGCTGTCCGGCGCGGACGACCCGGCGGTCGCGGACGTGGCCGAGCGGGTACGGTGCCACGTCAGCCGTGTCGCGGCGCTGGTCACGCCGCTGCGGGAGGTGGCCAGCGACGCCGAGCTGATCCGGCTGGGCAACCGGTGGGAGATCGCGGAGGAGGCGGCGCCGACCCGCCCGCACCCCGGCACGCCGGCCACCCCGCCCTGGAACAAGATCGTCGAACCGGCCGTCGGGGTGCTCGACAAGGTGCGCGACGCGGTCACCGGGCGGCGTACCCGGCTGAGCGACCTGGAGCATCGCCGCGAGGGGTGAGCAGATCGACCCTTCCGCGTATCGATTCGTGGTCCTACCGTCACGGTATGGATCTGGAGCTGCGACACCTGCGTGTGGTCTGCGCGATCGCGGAGACGGGGAGCGTCACCAAGGCCGCCTCGGCGCTCGGCCTGGCCCAGCCGGCGCTGACCGCCCAGCTCCAGCGGATCGAACGGGCGCTGGGCGGGCCGTTGTTCGAACGGGACCGCCGCGGCGCCCGCCCCACCGCGCTGGGCGAGCTGGTGCTGGACCGGGCCCGGGTGCTGCTGCCGGCGATGAAGGGCCTGCGGGACGAGGCGGCCCGGATGGCCGGTGCGGGCGATCCGCTGCGCCGGTACCGCTTCGGCGGGGTGAACAGCCCGATCCTGGGCCGGCTGGTGCACCGGCTGGCCGCCGAGCGGCCGGACGCGCAGATCACCACGTACGGCTCGTGGTCGGTGGACGAGCTGGCGCAGATGGTGGCCGGTGGCCGCCTCGACTTCGCGCTGACCGGCGTGTGCGGCGACTCGACGCCGTCGGCGGGGTTCGGGCTGAGCTGGCGGGAGGTGGCGGTCGAGCCGATCTGCGTGCTGCTGCCGCAGACCCACCCGCTGGCCGGCCGCGCCGAGGTCGACCTGGTCGGCCTGCGGCGCGAGCGGTGGGTGGCCGCTCCGGGCGACGGCTGCTTCGGCGACTGCTTCGCCGCCGCCTGCGCCCGCTCGGGCTTCACCCCGAAGAAGGTGTACGAGGCGGACGTGCGGGCCGCGCTGGACCTGGTGGACGCGGGCGAGGCGGTGGCGTTGTGCCAGGCCACGTTCCGTCCGGTGGCCGGACTGGTCACCCGCCGGCTGGCCGGTACGCCGCTGCGCTGGCGGCTGCTGCTGGGCTGGCATCCGGACGTGCCGGCCGCGGCGGTGGCCGAGCCGGTGCTGTCGGCGGCGGTCGCGGCGTACACGGACGCGCTGGCGAACCATCCGGAATACCTGGGCTGGCTGCTGGCGCACCCGGAGTTCGGCGTGCAGCCCAACGGCTCGGGCGGGGTGCGAATCGCCTGAACCCGGGTATCACCGGCGACATGACTGATCTGTATCCGGCCGCCGACCAGCGGGAGCTGCTGCGCCAGGCGGCCACCACGCACACCACCGCCGCAGCCGAGGTGGAGGCGTTCCTGCGCCGGTTGCCGGAGACGCCGGGTCCGGCCGACGTGACCGAGTACGCCAACCTGCTCAGCCGCGAGGAACGCGCCCGGGCCGACCGGCAGGCCGCGGCGGACGCGGCCGGGCTGCGGCTGCCCAGCCTGGAGTCGGAGTAGCGGGCGGCGCCCGGGCGGGTGGTCCGCCCGGGCGCCGCCGCAGGGACTCAGCGTTCGACGAGCACGTCGTGCCCGAGGTCGAGCAGGGCGTGGCGCCACTCGTCGTCGGCGTTTCCCCGGCGTGGCCGCTGCGCGGTCAGCTCCCGGATCCGGCTGATCGCCTCCCGCATCACCTCGATGTCCTCCGGCGTGAGGTCCACCTTGCGCTTGCGCAGCACGGCGAGGATCTGCCGGCCGGGCTCGGGCAGGTCGAGGTCCGGGCCGGGCCCGAAGGCCTCCTCCCCCGAGCCGCGGGTCAGCAGCCACTGCCGCAGCGTCTCGGAGGGCACGTTCACCTCGGCGTGGAAGTCGTCCCAGATCACCTCGACCTCGGGGTCGAGTCGCGCCTCGCGTACCATCACGCCTCCTCTCCCGGCGGCGGCCCGGGTGCCGGCTCGCCCTCGTTCGGTGTGTGCTGCTGCAGGCCCTCCGGCGGCACCCGGACCCGGGACGGGTTCGCCGTCGGGGCCGCCTCGATCGGTCCGACGGCCCCCGTGTCGTCGCCGGATTCCTCGGGTTCGGTCATGTCCGCCCTCCGGTCCTTCGCTGACGGATTGGTCCGTCCCGGCCGGGACGGACCGGTCATCGGGGATGGGACGTGGTGGCCGGCGTGTAGCCCCGCTCACCGGCGGCGACGTCGAAGACGAGCTTGTCGTCGCGGGTGTCGACGGTGACCTTCTGCCCCGGTGAGACCTGGTGCTCCAGCAGCATCCGGGACAGCCGGTTGTCGACCTCGCGCTGGATCACCCGGCGCAGCGGGCGGGCACCGAACTCGGGTTGGTAGCCGTGCTCGGCGAGCCAGTCGACGCCAGCGGTGCTGAAGTCGACCTGGATGTCCTGGGCGTGCATGCGGCGGCGGGTCTCCTCCAGCAGCAGGCCGGTGATCTGGCGCAGCTGCTCGGCCTCCAGCCGCTGGAAGATGATCACCTCGTCGATGCGGTTGAGGAACTCCGGACGGAAGTTCTCCTGGAGGCGGCGCATCAGCCGCTCCCGCAGCTCGTCGCTCTCCTGCTCGCCGGGAGCGCCGGTGGCGAAGCCGACGGTGCGCTGGGTGCCGGTGATCAGCTCCGAGCCGAGGTTGCTGGTCATGATCAGGACGGTGTTCTTGAAGTTCACGGTCCGGCCCTGGCTGTCGGTGAGCCGCCCGTCGTCGAGCACCTGGAGCAGGATGTTGAACACGTCCGGGTGCGCCTTCTCGATCTCGTCCAGCAGCACCACCGCGTACGGGCGGCGGCGGACCGCCTCGGTGAGCTGACCGGCCTCCTCGTAGCCGACGTACCCGGGCGGGGCGCCGACCAGCCGGCTGACCGTGTGCCGCTCCTGGAACTCGCTCATGTCCACCCGGACCATCCGGTCCGCCTCGCCGAACAGCGCCTCGGCCAGCGCGCGGGCCAGCTCGGTCTTGCCGACACCGGTGGGGCCGAGGAACAGGAAGCTGCCCATCGGCCGGTTCGGGTCGGCCAGGCCGGTACGGGACCGGCGTACCGCCTCGGCGACGACGCTGACCGCGTCGTCCTGGCCGATCACCTTCTCGTGCAGGTGCCCCTCCAGGCGCAGCAGCCGGTCGCGTTCCTCCTCGGTGAGCTGGGTGACCGGGATGCCGGTGGCCCGGGAGACCACCTCGGCGATCTCCGTCGGCCCCACCTCGGGCACGTGGTTGGGGCCCTCGTCGCCACGGGCGCGGCGGACCTGGTCCTCCAGTTCGGCGAGCCGGTCACGCAGCGCGGAGGCCCGCTCGTACTGCTCGTCGGAGACCGCCTGCTCCTTGTCCCGCCGCGTCTCGTCGAGCTGCTGCTCCAGCTCGCGTACGTCCTCGGCGGGGGTACGGGTGCGCAGCCGCACCCGGGCGCCGGCCTGGTCGATCAGGTCGATCGCCTTGTCCGGCAGGAACCGGTCGGTGACGTACCGGTCGGACAGCTCACCGGCGGCGACAAGCGCCTCGTCGGTGAACCGGACCTGGTGGTGCGCCTCGTACCGGTCGCGCAGGCCGCGCAGGATCGAGATGGTGTCGTCGACCGTCGGCTCGGGCACCAGCACCGGCTGGAACCGCCGGGCCAGCGCGGCGTCCTTCTCGATGCTGCGCCGGTACTCGTCGAGCGTGGTCGCGCCGATCACCCGCAGCTCGCCGCGCGCCAGGGCGGGCTTGAGCATGTTCGACGCGTCCATGCCGCCCTCGCTGCCGGCGCCGCCCGCGCCGACCAGCGTGTGGATCTCGTCCAGGAAGATGATCAGCTCCTCGCGGTGGGCGCGGATCTCGTCGATCACCTTCTTCAGGCGCTCCTCGAAGTCACCCCGGTAGCGGGTGCCGGCGACCAGGCCGGACAGGTCGAGCTGGATGACCCGCTTGCCGATCAGCGTCTGCGGCACGTCGCCGTCGCAGATCCGCTCGGCCAGCCCCTCCACGATCGCGGTCTTGCCGACACCGGCCTCACCGATCAGCACCGGGTTGTTCTTGGTCCGCCGGGACAGGATCTCCACGGCCTGCTCGATCTCGTCGGCCCGGCCGATCACCGGGTCGATCTGGTCCATCCGGGCCAGCTCGGTGAGGTCCTGGCCGTACTGGTCGAGCGTCGGGGTGCCCCGGTCCGGGCGCGGGACGTTCGACGCGCCGCGCTCGGCGCTGGCCGCCTGCAACGACTCGGGCTGGATCCGGCCGGCGGCGAGCATCCGGCCGGCCGGCGACTCGGGGTTCAGCGGCAGCGCCATCAGGATGTGCTCGGGGCCGATGTAGTTGGCGCCCATCGCGCGGGACAGCTGGTGCGCGTCCAGCAGCGCCCGTTTCGCGGCCGGGGTCAGCGACAGGTTCGGCGGCACCTCGCCCCGCGACGCGCCCTCACCCGGCCCGCCCAGCGCGCCCAGCAGCGCCTCCGGGTCGGCGCCGGCCCGGCGGACCAGGTCGCGCAGCGGCTCGCGCTGCAACGCCGCCCAGAGCAGGTGGTCGGTGTCCAGGTCGTTGCTGTGCTTCTGGGCGGCACGGCGGGCCGCGTCGGCGAGCATCTCCCGGGCGTCGGCGGTCATCAGGCGCGTGATGTCGACCCGGTGCGCCGGCCGGCGTCCCCCCTCGCCCCGGCCGAAGTATCGGGCCAGGAACTCGTCCCAGGGGTCGTTGCCGAAGTCACCCGGTCCCATCATCTCGTCCTCCGCAGTCAGTCGGCACGACCGGCGCCCGGCACGCGCGGCACGGTCGGCGGTGGCTACCCGGCGGTCGGCGCGACAAACGCGACCGGATGGCAGGCTGGGGGCATGGAGAGCAGACCGCTGTTGATCGTGGACGGCGCGAACGTGGTGGGCTCGCGCCCGGACGGGTGGTGGCGGGACCGGGCCGGCGCGGCCGTCCGGCTGCGCGACGCGCTGGCGCCCGTCGGCGAGGCGGGCGTGCCGCCGGAGCTGCCGCCACCGGTGCAGGTGGTGCTGGTGGTGGAGGGCGCGGCCCGGCACGTGGCGCCCGCGCCCGGTGTGGAGGTGGTCTCCGCGCCCGGCTCCGGCGACGACACGATGGTCGAGCTGGTCGCCGCCGCGCCGGATCGGCGGCGGGTCGTGGTGACCGCCGACCGGGAACTGCGCGGGCGGGTGACCGCGCTCGGCGCGGAGGTACGCGGCCCGCGCTGGCTGGTCCGCTAGGTCACCCGGTCCCGCCGGCGGGACCGAGGCATCCGCCGACGGGACCAGCGGCGCGGTCTTCGCGCACGTCAGGGCCGGAACCGGACACCGGGGCCGCAACGCCGCGAGGGTGGATGTTCGCCCACCCGCCGCCATGGGTTGTAATGGAGATCTCTTCCGCCCCCAGGAGGTCCCCGTGGCGAGCGTCGCCGAGCTGAAGGCCGCCATCGATGTCGCTCTCCAGCAGATCGGTGACGGCCAGACAGCGGTGCAGGCAGCCGGCGAGAAGCTGGCCGAGGCACAGCAGACGCTGGCCGGCGCGCTGGAGGGCAGCGGCCACGAGACGGTCGAGGCGGCCCAGGCCTCGCTGACACAGGCCGGCCAGGAACTGGAGGAGTGTCTGGCCGCGACACTGGTCGCGGTGGAGCAGGCACAGCTCTACGTCGCGACGCTCTGAGGCCGGCCGTGTCCATCGTCGAGGACATCGGCGCGCAGGTGCGCGCCGCCGCCGAGGAACTGCCCCTCGCCCAGCTCGCCGCCGCGCTGGAGAAGCTCGGCCAGGCGCAGGAGCGGCTGCGTTGGGTGCGCCAGGAGTCGTCCGACCCGATGGGGGTGCCGGAACTGTCCTCGGCCACCGAGCACGCCGAGACCGCCGGCTACGCGCTGCGCGTGGCGCAGGAGCAGCTCACCGCGTACCTGGCCGCGATCGGGCTGGCCGCCGACGGCGCGCGGCCGGCGCCGCCGGACGAACGACCGCCCCGGCACGACACGCCACGCGGCGAGGAACCACCGGCGGCCGGCCCGGCCGCCGAGCCGGGCGAGCAGCCGGCGGTGCGCCGCTGGTGGGCGGTGCGGGTGGCGGAGCTGACCGGCGGCCGGGAGGGCGCGCCGGACGAGCCGGACGAGCGCGTCGGGGACGCCCACGAGCTGCTGCGCCGGGTGGTCGCCGGGATCCGCTCCGGCGACCGGGACCGGCTGCACCGCGAGCTGCGCCGGGCGCACGCCGACGTGGGGCTGGGGCTGGCCGCGATCACCCCGCCGCTGCTGCGCGAGCTGGCCGGTGAGCTGCTCGGTCATCCGCCCCGCGCGGACGACCTGCCCCGGCTGCGCGGCGCGCTGGACTCCCGGGTCCGCGACCTGCTGCCCGGGCTGCCGCGCCCGGTGCTGGACACGCTGCTGACCCGGGTGTGCCGGATGCCCCCGCCGCGCCGCGACGACGACGCGGAGCAGCCGCACGCGGCCGACCCGGCGGTCACCGCGGGCGTGCTCACCGGCGTGCTGCTCGACCGGCTCGGCCGGGACCTGCCCAAGGACACCGACGATCGGGAGTCGTCCCGTGGCTGACGTCCGCGTTCGACTGGTGACGCGGGTCCGGGGGATGCTCTCCGAGGCCCTGGGCGCCACCCGTACCCGGCTCACCGCCGCCGAGGCCGAGCTGGCCGCCGGGCGGGACCGGCTGGACCGTACCCGAAGGGCCGCCGCCGCCGTGCCCGCCCGGGTAGGCGCCGCCCGCGACCGGCGCCTGGCCGAGATCGACGCCCGGCACACCACCCGCCTCACCGAGCTGGCCCGCCGGGCCGCCACCGCGGCACAGCGGGAGGCGCCGGGCGCGGCGTCCGCGCCCTGGGACCGCTGGCAGGTTACGCCCGCCGGCCGGTCCGAGCCGCCCGGCGCGTTGCGCGTCGGCACGGTACGCCTCGACGGCGCCGAACCGGTGCCGGCGCTGGTTCCGCTCCTGGACGCCGGGCACGCGCACCTGGCCGGCGGCGACCGGGACGGGCTCGCCGCCGTGGTACCCGCGCTGCTGCTGCGCTCGGTCGGCCGGGCCGACCCGGGCGCGGTGCGGCTGCACGGGTACGACCCGGAACACCTGGGCGGCGGCCTGGCCGGGTTCGCGCCGCTCGGCACGGCCGGGCTGCTCACGTTCGTCGGACCGGGCGGACTTGGCCGGCTGCTCGACGACCTGGTGGAGCAGATCCGCCGGATCAACGCCACTGTGCTCGCCGGTGAGTACGGCTCACTGCGTGAGCTGGCCGCCGCCACCGGACGCCGCCCGGAGCCGTGGCGGGTGGCGGTGCTGCTCGGCGGCGACGAGCTGTCCCGGCACGAACGCGGCCAGCTCGACCGGGTGGTCCGCACCGGAGCGGCCTGCGGCGTGCACCTGGTGGTGCGCGGCGTCGACCTGCCCGACGACCCGACCGTCACCCGGATCACCGTGGAGCGCGACGACGCCCGGGTGGCCGGGCTGCCGGTGGTGCTCGACGCGCCGCCGCCGCCCGCGCTGGTCACCGAGACGTGCCGTACCGTCGCCTCCCGGGTGGCCGCCGGCCCGCCGCCGACGCCGTTCACCGACCTGCTCCCGCCGCCGCAGGAGTACTGGCGGGAGGACTCGGCGCACGGGCTCAGCGCGCCGGTCGGCGAGGGCCCGCACGGGCGGCAGGTGCTGCTCACGCTCGGCGACTACCCGCCGCACGCGTTGATCGGCGGCCCGTCCGGCACCGGCAAGACGAACCTGATCTTCGCCTGGATCGGTGCGCTCGCCGCCCGCTACTCCCCCGCCGAGCTGGAGTTCTATCTGCTGGACTTCAAGGAGGGCGTGTCGTTCGCCCGGTTCGCGCAGGGCCGGCGCGACCCGAGCTGGCTGCCGCACATGCGGCTGGTCGGCATCAACGTCAACACCGACCGGGAGTTCGGGCTGGCGCTGCTGCGCTTCCTCGCCGAGGAGCTGCGCCGCCGCGCCGACGCGGCGAAGAAGCACGAGGTCACCAAGCTGGCCGAGCTGCGCGCGGTGGACCCGGACGGGCACTGGCCGCGCATCGTGGCGGTGGTCGACGAGTTCCAGGCGCTGCTCGCCGGCCGGGACGTGGTCGCCCGGGAGGCCGCCGACCTGCTGGAGGACCTGGCCCGGCGGGGCCGGTCGCAGGGCATCCACCTGGTGCTGGCCTCGCAGGACGTGCGCGGTATCGAGGCGCTGTGGGGGCGGCCCGCGCTCGTCGCCCAGTTCACGCTGCGGATCGCGCTGCCGAAGGCGCTGCGCATCCTGGCCGAGCGCAACGACGCGGCGCAGTCGCTGCCCCGCCACCACGCGGTGATCAACGCCGAGTCGGGCCTGGCCGAGGGGAACGAGGTGGCCCGGATCCCGTCGGCGAGCGACTGGGAGACGTGGAGCGAGCTTCAGCACCGGCTGTGGCGGATGCGCCCGCAGGACGCCGCGCCGGCCCGGCTGTTCGACGGCGACGCGATCCCGGGCCTGGCCGACGCGCCGGACTTCCGGGCGCTGACCGCGCCGGAGCAGGGCGTGCCGCGCAGCCCGGTGGCGCTGCTCGGCGAGATCATCGACGTGCAGGCCCGCTCGGCGGCGCTGCGGCTGCCCCGCGCTCCCGGCCGCAACCTGGCCGTGCTGGGCACCCGGGTGGACGAGGCGTGCGCGGTGCTCGACGCCGCCGCCCGGTCGCTGGCCCGGCAGTACCGGCCCGGCACCGCCCGGTTCTCCATCGCCTGCCTGGACCCGGACGCCGACCCGGCCGCCCGCGCCCTGTACGAGGACCTGGCCGGCGACGCCTCCTGGTACGACGAGGAGACGGTGCCGGAGCTGATGGCCGAGGCGGGTGACGGACTCGGTGCGCCGGGTGCGGCGCGTACCCCGCACTTCCTGCTGCTGTACGCGGTGGACGCGGCCGCCGCGGCGCTGGCCGGCAAGGCCGGTACGCGCACCGGGCTGGAGCAGTTGCGCCGGATCCTGCACGACGGGCCGGAACGGCGTACCCACGTGCTGGCGTGGTGGCGCGGGGTGGCCCGGATGCGCGTCGACCTGGGCGGCGCGGGCGCGCGCACCGACCAGATCGGCGCCTGGGTGGCGCTGGACGTGCAGGGCGGTGAGCTGGGCTCGTCGCTCTATCCGGGCAGCGGCGGGCCGGACTGGTATCCCCGGCCGTGGCGCGGTCTCTACTTCGACCGGGCGGTGCACCGCACCGGACAGGTGATCATCCCTTATGGTCCGTCCCGATGAACGAACCGGTTGCCAGTGAGACGTACGACGCGCAGATCCGCCGGCTCGCCGAGCTGACCGCCCGGGTGTCCGCCCAGCGGGCCGAGGCGCACACCTGGTACGCCCAGCAGGTGGCCGCCGCCGACCGGGCGGTCGCCGAGGCCACCGAGCAGGTGCGGCAGGCCGAGGCGGAGGTGGCCGAGGCGTATCGGCTGGTGGAACGCGTCGACGGCGAGGTCACGCACCTGTGGGCGCAGCTGCGGGCCCGGCTCGGCACGGGCGCCCGGCGGCTGGGTGACCCGCCCGGCCCGGTGCACGGCACCGCCGGTGACCCGGTGCCGCTGCTGCGAACGGTCCGGGAGCTGCTGGAGCGCACCGGTGCGCCGGGCGAGCTGCCCGGCTCGGTGAACCCGCTGCTGGTCGCGTGCGGCATCGGCGGGGCGCTGGTGGCGTACGCGCTGGGGGTGGGGGCGCGGGCGCTCGCCGCCGGTTCCAGCGGTGACCTGGCGGTGGGCCTGCCGGTGCTGGCCCTGGTGGTGACGCTGCTCGGCCCGGTGATCGGGCTGGTGCCGGCCCGGCTGCTGGCCGACCGCCGCCACGCGGTCCTGACCCCGCGCCCGATGATCCTGGTGGCCGCCTCCGGCCTGGTCACGACCCTGCTCCTGCTGACGGTGACCTACACCCGCTGACCCGCCCGCCGGCTCCCCCCGGCGCCGATCGTGAGGTCGGCGGCCCACAGCCGGTCGGCCCCACGGTCGCGCCCGGGTCAGGCGGGGGTCAGGACCGCCTCCTTGAGCAGGCGGCGGGCCAGGGTCAGGCGGTCGGCGTCGTCGTCCAGGCCGGGCAGGTCGCCCACCCGGGTCACCTCTCCGTTCAGCAGCGCGCGCAGCGCCGCCTCGCAGGTGCCGGGGAGCGTGAGCGTCCGGTCGGGCACGCGCAGCGTGACCCGCCCGTCGGTGGCCGGGGCGAGCTGCCAGCGCAGGCCGCCGCGCACCGCGACCTCGCTGTCCGCGGTCAGCCGGGCCAGCGCCTGCGCCTGCGCCAGGGGCCGGATCGGCGCGGGCCGGGAGGCCGGCCAGACCCGGGCGCGCAGCCGGCCGGCCACCGCAGCCGGATCGGCCCGCAGCAGCCAGTCGCGCAACGCCTCGACGGTCTCGGTCAGCTCCGGCTCGATCGCGTCCGGGTCGGCCAGGTCGAGCCCGAACGGCAGGCTCGCGCGCAGCCGCGCGTCCTCGGCGGCGAGCGCGAGCAGTTCCTCGACCACTGCGTACCGGGTCAGCGCCCGGACACCCACGGTCAGGTGCAGCGAGCTGGACTCCTGGGCCTGTGCGCTGTGCAGCCAGCCGCGCGGCAGGTAGAGCGCGTCGCCCGGTTCGAGCACGACGTCCAGCGCCGGTCGCCCGTCGGCGGTCGCGGACACCTCGTCGGCCCGGCCGCCCCAGGGCTGGCGCTCCAGCGGGTCGGCCAGCACCGGCGGGTGGATCCGCCAGTGCTTGCGCCCGTCCACCTGGAGCACGAACACGTCGTGGGTGTCGTAGTGGGTGGCGAAGCCCTGACTGCCGGCCGGAGTCAGGTAGGCGTTCACCTGCAACGGCTGGGCCAGCGCGGTGCCCAGGTCGCGGGCGAAGCCGACGAGCGCCGGCCAGGTGCGGTGCAGACCCTGCAGCACCAGCGTCGCACCGTCGGCGTAGAGCGCCAGCACCTTCTCGTCGAGGACCTGGTCGCCGATCTCGGCGCCCGCGCCACCGCCGCCGGTGTAGTGCGCCGCCGGCACCAGCTGGCCGTCCTTCGCGACCCGCAGGAACGGGGTACGCAGGCCGCGGCGGCTGAGCAGCTCGTCGGCGTCGGCGGGGCTGAGCAGGTCGGCGAAGCCGTCCGGGTTGGGCAGTTCGGCGGCGCGGGACAGCAGCGGGCTGCGCCCCCAGTGGTCGGCGGCGAACTTGGCCGGCTCCACCGCCACGCATCGGGCCAGTGCCTCGGTCGCGGCGAACGGAACCGCCGGGCGGCCGTGGTGGCCACCCGGCGGGTCGACGTGCGTGGTGCTCATGTGTCAGGCGCTGCCGTCGGCGCCGCCGTCGTGCTGGCCGGGGGTCGCGCCGCCGTCGGCCGGACCCTCGGCGCTGCCGTCCGCGCCACCGTCGTGCTGGCCCGGGGTCGCGCCGCCGTCAGCCGGACCCTCGGCCCCGCCGTCCGCGCCACCGTCGTGCTGGCCCGGGGTCGCGCCGCCGTCAGCCGGACCCTCCGCGCCGCCGTCCGCGCCACCGTCGTGCTGGCCCGGGGTGGCACCGCCGTCGGCCGGGCCCTCCAGGCCGCTGCCGCCGCTGCTCTGGATGTCGTCGTCGTTCAATGCCATGGGTGCTCCCTCGGTGTGCCGCCCCGCGTGGTGCCGGGGTCCGTGTGCAGCGGGTGGTACCCCACACCCGATCTTCTCTAACCACACCGTAGACGCCCGGGCCTCGTCGTACGGACGGTTCGCGGGCAAGCGGCCGGAACGGGCGGACGCCAGCTCGGTGCTGACCGACAACTTCCCGCCGACCGGAGTCCAGCTCGGCGAAGACGTCGTCGAGCACCAGCACCGGCTCGATCCCGTCGGCCCGCAGCAGGGTCGGCCTGGTTCAGCGCGTACGCGCTGAACCAGGCCGACCACATCGCCTGCGGCCGGGCCACGATGGACGCGGTCCGCGACGCCGGCAACCGGACCGGGGCGTGGCGTCGCTGCGGGCACACGGGGCGTACCTGAGCGGGCGCGGCGATGTTCCTGGTCGCCACGTCGGGCTGGCAGCACCGGGACTGGCCGGGAGCGGTTCCACCCGGCCGGGCGGCCGGTGTCCCGGACGCCCGTGGCCCGCCCCGCCGAGGGGGCGGGACGGGCCGGTCCCGTGCCGGATCAGGGAATCATCTGACGTAGGTCACGCGGCATCGTGGCCTTCACGTCCTCCCACTCGCCCTGGGTGACGTGCCGGCGCAGCGTGTCCAGCACGACCTGCACCACCCGCTGCGCGCCGCCCTGGACGTCGTACGGGAAGCTCTGGCGCACCTCGTACAGGAAGTCGTCGCGGTTGAGCTTGATCGGCACGTTCTCCGGCTGCCAGCCGTCGAAGTAGATCCCGCGCACCAGCACCGGCAACTGCTGGGCGAACTCGGCGCTCTCCTGCACCGGCAGCCGGTCCCGCAGCAGGTGCAGGACGGTACGCAGCGCGGCGTAGGACTGGTTGCGCTGTTCCTTCGGCCAGCCGTACGCGGACTCGATCTCCTTGAGCATCACGTTCGTCTTGTCCAGCGAGGACTCGAACGCGGACAACAGCTGTTCGGCCATCGGGCTCACCCCCGTGCTTCGGTCTCCCAGCGTCGGTCGTCGGCGCGGCGCGGCGGACCGCTGGGGCCCCGCCACAGCCGGGTCGGGCTGAACCGGCCGGGTCGTTCGCCCCGCCGTGGCGCCTCGGAGCTGCCGACCACGTGCAGTACGCCACCGCGGCGCCGGTCCGCCACCACCCGTACCGTCATGACCCACCTCCTCGTCGCGGCGCCCGAGCCGGCGCCCACACTCCATGCTGCGGCGGGGGCGGGTGAGCGGGCCTCACCCGCACCGGGTGAGACGCTCAGGCGTCCAGCAGGCCGGCGAGTGTGGTGCCGTTGCGCTGCGCGTAGTCCTGGTAGCAGTTGTTCATCAGCACGTGCGTCCGCTCGGCCCGGCCGGCCAGCTCGCGCAGCTTCGGCGCCCAGTCGCGCAGCTCCCGCTCGGAGTAGTCGTAGCCGAACTTCTCGTGGATGTCCTTGCTGGTCCACTTGTCGCTGTGCCCGTGGAACCGGACCACCGCGAGGTCGGCGGTGGCCGCCAGCACCGGAGGGATCGACGACTTGTGTCCCTGCGGCATGTCCACGCAGACGAACGGCAGCTCGTGCTCGCGCAGGAACCCGAGCGTCTCCTCGGCGTTGTCGCCGTCGAACCAGGAGGCGTGCCGGAACTCGACGACCGGGCGCAGCGGCGCGCACCGCCGCTGCACCTCCAGCAGGTACTGCTTGTTGGCCCGCTTGATGGTGAACCAGGGCGGGAACTGGAACAGCAGCGCGCCCAGCTTGCCGGCCTCGACGAGCGGGTCGAGGGCGGACAGGAACCGGGTCCAGACCTCCTCGTACGCCTGCGCGGGCAGGTCGTCCGGGTAGACGGTGCGCTTGTCGGTCTCCGGGCGCAGGTCCTTGTAGAGGGCGGAGACGCGCGTGGGGTGGCCGGTCAGCAGGCTGAACGCCTTGACGTTGAACGTGAACCCGGCCGGGGTGCGTTCGGCCCACAGCCGGGCCGTCCGCTCGGCCGGCGGCGAGTAGTAGGTGGCGTCCACCTCGACCAGCGGGAACTGCCGGGCGTAGTAGGACAGCCGTTTCTCCGGCGTGTCGGCGCCCGCCGGGTACCAGCCGGAGTCGAGCAGGGTCCGGTCGGTCCACGAGGCGGTGCCCACCTTGATCTCACCCATGGGGACAGTCCACCGCGTCGGAGGACCGACCGGCAACCGGAACGGCGTTCAGGCCGCCCGCCGCTCCCGGGTCTGCTTGCAGGCCACGCAGGAGGTGGCGGACGGGAAGATCTCCAGCCGCTCCACCGGGATGGGCGCGGTGCAGCCCTCGCAGAAGCCGTAGGTGCCCTCGTCCAGGCGGGTCAGCGCGTGCTCGAACTGCGCCCGCCGGTCCAGGATGGTCCGCAGCAGCGACTGCGCGGTGTCCCGCTCGGCGGTCTTGGTGCCGCTGTCGGCCTGGTCGTCGCCGGCGGTGTCGCCGACCTCGACCAGCCGCAGCACCTGGCTCTGCGCCATGGTCTGCTCGTACTCGGCGGTCAGCTCGTCGTACCGCGACCGCAGGGACTGCCGGATCTGGTCGACCTCCGCCTGGGAGCGGCCCGTGGCTGTCGTGTCGTGGACGAGCATCGCTGCCTGCCTTTCCAACGTCCTCATACCGGTCCGGGGCGGCCAGCGCCCCGGACCCGGTCCGACTGTGCGAGCGCGGGCGACGAGATCACCCGTGCTCTGTGAGCCGGGCGATTACCCCCGCCCTCGGCGGGTCAAACCGGCTGGTGCCTGAGTGTTTTCGGTGAGTCCGGAACCCCTGGTCAGGTGGCCTCGACCAGCGCTGGACGGCGCGGGTCGTCGGCCCGGACCACCACGTCGGCGAAGGACGCGGGGTCGACCTCACCGGCGTAGCGGGCGAAGGCGGGCAGGGTCCACCGCAGCGCGGGTTCGGTGCGCCGCGCCAGCGCCGCCGGGGAGAGCACGAGGTGGACGGTGACGTCGAACGGCAGCGCGCCGCCGAGCAGCAGCGCGCCGCTGACCAGGACCACCCCGCCGGGGGGCAGGTCCACGTACGCGGCGCGGCTGGCCCGGTCGGCGGCGGCGTCCCACAGCGACGGCAGCAGCCGGCCGGAGCCGTCCGGGCCGGCCGGGTCGAGCACCTCGCGGCGCAGCCCCGGCTCGTCGAGCCAGCCCTCGTAGTAGGCGTCCGGGTTGGTGCGGCCGTGCTCCAGGCGTACCGAGGCGGGACGGAGGAAGTCGTCGGCGCGGACGTGCAGCACCGGCCGGCCGGCGGCGCGCAGCGGGTCGATCAGGGCTTCGGCCAGCGTGTCCGGCGCGGCGGCGGGCGGCCCGTCCACGGCGACCCGCAGCCGGCCGGGCGTCCCGGTGCGGACCAGACGCGCGGCCAGCTCGTCGACGAGCAGGTCGGGACTGATCGGTCGCACGCGCATCGGACCATCGTGCCGCGCGGGCGGGCCGGTCACCACCTGGTCTCCTCCGGGCGGTCGGGGCTCCGTCCGGCGGCGGTCGTCCGGTGGTGGTCCCGGTGGTCAGCCGGTGCGGTCGATGGTGACCCGGGCGTCGTCGGCGAGCCGGTAGCCGACGCCGTAGACGGTGGTGACGAGCGGGACGTCCACACCGACCTTCCCGCGCAGCCGGCGCACGTGCACGTCGACGGTGCGGACGCCGGCGTGCTCGTACCCCCAGACGGCGTTGAGCAGCTGCAGCCGGGTGAACACCCGGCGCGGGTGGGCGACCAGGTGCAGCAGCAGGTCGAACTCCAGGCGGGTCAGCGGCAGCGGCTCGCCGTCCCGCAGCACCGACCGGGACGACGCGAGGATGTGCAGGGCCGGGATGGTCGGGGCGAGCGGGCGGGCCGGAGCGCGGCCGACCGGGACGGCGTCGGGGCGGCGCTCGGCCGGGACGGTGCCCACGCTGACCACCGCGTCGCCGCGTTCGAGCATCTCGCGGGCGGCGTCGAGGAGCCGGCGGGCGGCCGGGGTGAGCGACTCCTCGCAGGCGAGGGGGATGGTGAGGGTGACGGTGAGCATGGGCGCGGCGGCGGTGTTGGCGGGACGGCGCTGGCCGCCGGGGGGACGTCCGGGGACCGCGGGTTGGGACGTATGCCATCCGGCGCGCGACGAGGCGGGGCTGACCGACATGGTCCTCCTTGGACTGGTCCGGGTATCTCCCCACGGCCCGGGACGCCGCTTCATCGATGCTTCCCGGCGTCTCTGCGAGGGTCAAGGGGCGGCTGCGTTGCATGAATGTGACATTTGACGAACACATCGCAGCCGTGCGCTCGCTCTGCGTGCGAGGCCCGTTGATTACAGCAGAGCACCGATTCGGGATGGTACGGGGGGTCTCCCCGGGGGGTTCACAATGGCGGATCGGCCGGGAACGTGAACGTGTCGCACGTCGGGGACGGGTGCGCCGCGCGCCGGTCCGCCGAGGTCAGGCGTCGTGGTCCACGACGATCGCGGGATCGTCGGCGAGTCGGTGGCCCACGCCGTACACGCTGGTCACCAGCGGCGTGTCCGGCCCGAACTTGGCCCGCAGCCGGCGCACGTGCACGTCGACGGTGCGCGCCACCGCGTGCTCGGAGCGCCAGACGCTCGTGAGAAGTTGCCGGCGGGTGAACATCCGGCGGGATGTTCGGCGAGGAACCGCAGCAGGTCGTCATCGATGCGGGTCAGCGGGGTCTCGGCGCCGCCGTGGCGGACGCGCCGGCTGCCGGTTGGGCGGATGTCCACCAGCAGCGCACCGCCCCGGCACGCCAGGTAGGTGATACCGGATGCTGGGACGAGGGGCGCACTCACCGCCGCACCGGCGGCTCCACCTGGTAACCCGGCACCGACGGCCAGCGGACGGTGAGCACCGTGGACTCCCGCTCCGCGTACCAGGAGTGGTCCACGCCCCGGCCCCACACCACGTAGTCGCCGGGCCGGCGCAGCACCACCGTCCGGTCCGGCAACTCGATCCGGAACGCGCCGCTGATCAGCACCAGCAGGGCGGTACGCCGCTCACCGGTGGCCCACCGGGACCGGGTCTCCCCCGCCGGGTGCACGCCCCACTTCACCTCCACGTCGGTGCTGTGCCGCACGTCCCCGGCCGGCTTGAAGTGGCCCAGCAGCCAGCCCGCGTCGGTCGCGCCGTCCACCGCCGCGTTGCCCACGTACACCCGATCGTCCATGCGCGCGCCTCCCGTGCCCGGCTGCGCAAGCTACCAGGCGTATCCGGCCACGACGCCATAGCCTGGGCGGATGCCCGACGAACTCGACGACGAGACAATCGCCTTCGCCCACCGGATGTTCGACCTGGCCCGGGCCGGCTCGACCGAGGAGCTGGCGGCCAACGTGGACGCCGGGCTGCCGGTCAACCTCACCAACGCCAAGGGCGACACGCTGCTGATCCTCGCCGCGTACCACGCCCACCCGGACACGGTGGCCGCGCTGCTCGCCCGGGGCGCCGACCCGGCCCGGGTCAACGACCGGGGCCAGACCGCACTCGCCGCGGCGGTGTTCCGGCGCCAGGAGCGGGCGGTCCGCGCGCTGCTCGACGCCGGCGCCGACCCGGACCACGGCGGCCCGTCCGCGGTCGAGACCGCACGGTTCTTCGAGTTGCCCGACATGCTGGCGCTGCTCGGCCGCGCGTGAGCCGCGGGCGGTATACAGGGACGGTGGAGGATCCCGTACCCGAGCAGATGCGCACGGCGGCGGCGGCGTTCCTGGCGGCGCTGGACGAGCCGGCCCGCCACGCCGCCCGGCACACCTTCGACGACGAACCGGCCCGCCGGTGGCTGGAGTACCGGCCCCGGCCCCGGCCCGGCGTCACCCTCGCCGGCCTGGACGTCGACGCCCGCAAGGCCGCGCACCGGCTGCTCGCCACCGCCCTCAGCCCGGCCGCGTACGCGCAGGCCGTAACCGTCATGGCGCTGGAGGAGGTGCTGGACCGGGCCGAGGACTGGCGGCGCGGCCGGCACAGCGGCGACTACTGGGTGGCGGTCTTCGGCGACCCGGCCCGCGACGACTACTGGGCCTGGCGGTTCGAGGGACACCACCTGTCGGTGAGCATGACCGTCGCCGACGACCGGGTCTGCCCCGCGCCGGTCTTCCTCGGCGCCAACCCGGCCACCGTCCGGCACGCCGGGCGCCCGGTCTCCCGGCCGCTGGGCCCCGAGGAGGACCTGGCCCGCGAGCTGCTCGACGCGCTCGGACCGGGCGGCCGGTCCGCCGCGATCATCGCCGACGAGGCGCCCGCCGACATCATCAGCGCCACCCGGGCCACCGCACCGGACCGGCTCGACCCGCTCGGCGTACCCCGGGGGCGGCTGCGGCCGACCGGCCGGGCCCTGCTCGACCGGCTCGTGGCGCTCTACCTGGACCGGCTGCCGCCGGAGCTGGCGGCCCGGGAGGCCGACCGGCTCGACGGCGGCGAGCTGCACTTCGCCTGGGCCGGACCGGTCGAGCCGGGCCGGCGGCACTACTACCGGGTGCAGGGCGAGGACCTGCTGATCGAGTACGACAACACCACCGACGACGGCAACCACGCGCACACCGTGCTGCGCCGCCCGGCCGGTGACTTCGGCGCCGACGTGCTGGCCGCGCACCACGCCGCGGCGCACCGACCCGGCCCGGTCAACCCCGGCGCGCCTCGATGAGGAAGCGGCGGGCGTGCGCGACGAACGGTCCCTCGGCGCGGATCCGCTCGTCCAGGCGGCGCAGCTCGTCGGTGTAGCGGCCGGCGGTGAAGCCGGGCACCGTCCAGACCACCTTGCGCAGGAACCACACCACCGCGCCGATGTCGTGGAAGACGGTACGCAGCGTGGCCTCGCGCAGGTCGACGACGGTGAGCCCGGCGGCACGCGCGTCGGCAACCGCCGCCTCCGGGTGACGGTGCTCCGGTGGCGGCAGCGGCCCGAGGATCGCCTCGCTCAACTCCCGTACCGTGCCTGGGCCGATCTGCTGGGACAGGTAGGTGCCGCCGGGGCGCAGCACCCGGGCCACCTCGTCCCACCACGTGTGCACCGGATGACGGCTCACGACCAGGTCGAAGGCGGCGTTCCGGAACGGCAGCGGCGGCCGGTCGGCCACCCGTACCACAGTCGCGCCGAGCGGGCGCAGGTTGCGCCGGGCCACCGGCACGTTCGGCGGCCACGCCTCGGTGGCGACCAGCAGCGGCGGCGGCGCCGGCACCTCGGCCAGCACCTCTCCCCCGCCGGTGTCGATGTCCAGCGCCGCCGTCACGCCGGCCATCCGGTCGGCCACCCGGCGCGCGTACCCCCAGGGCGGGCGCTCCTCGGTGGCGCGGCCACGCAGCCACTCGAAGCCCCACCCCTCGACCGGTGCCGCCTCGGCCTCGGCCACGAGTTCGGAGAACATGCGGACCATGCCCGTGAGCCTGCCGCCCGGCGGCGGCCGCGGCAACGCATTTCGGCGCAGCCGACGGGCGGTGCTGCCGGTGCCCAGGGCCTGCGCGGCGGAGCCCGCACCAGCGCCCGACGGACGGCGGCCCGTGGCGCCGGCGGGTCAGAACGGGCGCGGACGCGCGATCTCGACGGTGGACCCGGCGGGCACGCCGCCGACCGGCTCGAAGCCGGTCGGCTCGGTGGCCCGGTCGAACTGCTGCATCAGCCGCGCGCCCAGGGCCACGCCGACCGCGCCGACCGCGAGGGCGACGAGTTCGGCGGCGAGCAGGACGCCCGTCGCGTCACGCTGCGGCGCGCTCGCCCGGATCAGGCAGGACAGCAGGAACAGCGCCGCCATCACGGCGTTGACGAGGTTGAACGCCAGGACGGTCCGGCTGGTGCGCCCGGCGCGGACGTCCCACAGGTCGACCAGACCGGCGACCGTGGTGAGCCCGGCGGCGACGAGCGCGGCCACCGCGGTCCAGTAGCCCACCTCACCGAGGAACGCCGGGCCGCCCGCCACATCGGCCAGATCGAAGATCGCGGCGCACACGAACAGGCCGAACGGGAACGTGACAAGCATCGGTTGAATGGGATGCCCCTGCACCCGCAGTCGGCTCTGCATCGCTTCCTCCCCAGGTCGGCGCAGTTCACCAGTCCAGAGTGCTACCCGAGGTGCCGCGGGGCGAAACGACTGTCGCTCAGTTGTCCCGGGGCCGGGAGACGGTCAGCACGAGCCGCTCGGCCACCTGGCGCAGCGGGATGTCCAGCGAGGACGCGGCGCTGCGCAGCACCCGAAGTGCCTCCGGCGCGGGACAGCCGCGCTGCGTCATGATCACGCCGACGGCCTGCCCGATCACCCCCTCGGCCAGCAGCGAGTCGTCGATCTCGTCGGCCCGGCTGGCGGCCCGCTCGCGGTCGCGGGCGGCGGCCAGCAGCAGCCCGGCGTGCTCGGCGAGCAGCATCGCGGTGAGCTGGTGCCGGGGGGTGAGCGCGTCGGGCGACCCGGCGTACAGGTTGATCGCGCCGATTACCTGCTCGTCCACGTCGACCGGCGCGGAGATCACCCCGTGCACGCCCAGCGTACGGGCCCGCTCGCTCCAGGCCGGCCAGCGCGTCTCGCCGGACAGCCCGCCCGCGATGATCATCTCCCGGCGGCGGATGGCCGTCATCGCCGGGGTGTCCGGGCCGTGCCGCAGGTCGTCCAGCTCGGCCCGGTCCGGGTCGGAGGCGGCCACCCCGGCGGGCTCACCGGCGCGCAGCACGGTGAAGCCGCAGCAGTCCACGCCCGGCACGACGTCGCGGGCGATGCGGACCAGGCGGTCGAGCGCCTCGTCGAAACGGGCCACGCCGATCAGGCCGGCGGTCAGCTCGCGCAGCAGCGCGGCCGTCTCCAGCACGCCGAGGTTGTCGATCATGGGCTGGCGCGTGTGGAGGTTCACCGGGCCGGAGCCTCCCCCGTCCACGCGGTCTCCCCGTCCGGCACCGTTGCCTGTCCCATGTCCGTCCCTCCTGTGGCCGGGCCCCGGCCTACTACCCTCGCAGACCGCCGGCGAAACCGCGCAGAAAGGCCCCTCCCGGCGCACCGGAAGGGGCCTTCGGCGCAGGTCAGCGCGACCCGGAGATGAGCCGCCGGCCCACCGAGGCGATCAGCCGGTCCAGCTCCGAGCCGAACGGGTTGTCGTGCACCAGGTACGTCCAGGTGGCGCTCGGCCGCACCAGCTTCGACGAGTCCGGCTCCCACCCCTCGTCGAACTCGGTCTCCTCGAACGTGGCCACGGTCCGCGTCTCGATCTCGGGCACCAGCGCGTTGAACGCCGGCACCGCGCTGCGGTGGAACTCGTCGAGCGGGTCGAGCCGGCCCAGCGCCCGCAGGTGCACGCCCTCGCGGACCTCGGACAACTCGGCCAGGTGGTCGGCCCAGAGCCGGTCCAGGTGGTAGAGGGCGATCTTGCGGGCCACGTCGGCGAGCAGGTCCTCGTCCATCTCGCCGGCCTTCTCCGGCACCCGCTCCAGCAGCATCAGCGCGGCGATGTCGCTGGTCAGCAGCCGCTCCCGGCGCTCGGCGAGCGCCTTGCGCTGCTGCTCGATCACCTGGCTGTAGCGCCACGTGTTGCGGTGGATCTCGTGGTTGACGCCCTCGGCGACCCGCTGGGCGTGCTCGACCGCGTAGTCGACCTGCGGGTCGGTGACCAGGCCGTCGGCGTTCATCCGGGGCGAGGCCGGCACGGTGTCGCCGGCGTGCCGGACCACCAGGTCGTCCTCCAGGCTGACGAAGAACACCGACCCGCCCGGGTCGCCCTGCCGGCCGGCCCGGCCGCGCAGCTGGTCGTCGACCCGGCGGCTGTCGTGCCGGCCGCTGCCGATCACGTACAGGCCGCCCAGCTCCGCCACCCGGTCGCGGTCGGCCTGGTCGCTGCCGCCCAGCCGGATGTCCACGCCCCGCCCGGCCATCTGGGTGGAGACAGTCACCGCGCCGTACGCGCCGGCCTCCGCGATGATGCCGGCCTCGTCGTCGTCGTTCTTGGCGTTGAGCACCACGCACGACACCCCGGCCGCGTTGAGCGCGGCGGCCAGTCCCTCGGACTCCTTGACGTCGAGGGTGCCGATCAGCACCGGCCGCCCCGCCTGGTGGCAGCGCGTGATCTCGTCGACCAGCGCCTCCTCCTTCTCGGCGCGGGTGGCGTAGATCCGGTCCGGCTCGTCCTCGCGGACGCACGGGGTGTTCGGCGGGATCACCGCGACCTCGAGGCCGAAGAACTCGCGGAGCTGGTCGCCGACGAGCACGGCGGTCGCGGTCATGCCGCAGACCGTCGGGTAGAGCGCGATGTACGCCTGCACGGTGATCGTGCCCAGCACCTCACCCTCGGCGGTGGCGTCCAGGCCCTCCTTCGCCTCGACCGCGGCCTGGAGCCCGTCCGGCCAGCGGCGGCGCTGCGCGACCCGGCCTCGCATCTCGTCGATCAGCTCGACCGAGTCGTCCCGGACGATGTAGTCCACGTCGCGGTGCAGCAGGGCGTGCGCGTGCAGCGCCACGTTCACCGTGGAGAGCTGCCCGACGTGCTCGGCGTCGTACAGGTCGATGCCGCCGAGCTTGGCCTCGACGGTGGCCAGGCCGACGGAGGTGAAGGCGACGCTGCGTCCGTCGTCGGCGACCGTGTAGTGCTTGCCCTTGCGCAGCCCGCGCACCAGCGCGGCGGCCGCGTGCACCGGGTCCTGCTCGCCGCCGACCGCACCGGCCAGCACCATCGGCACCCGGGCCTCGTCGATCAGGATCGAGTCGGCCTCGTCCACGATCGCGGTCTTCAGCGGCGGCTGCACCCGGTCGGCCAGGTCGGTGACGAGCTGGTCGCGGAGGAAGTCGAAGCCGGCCTCGCTGACCGACACGTAGGTGACGTCGCAGGCGTACGCGGCGCGCCGCTCCTCGGGCGTGGACGCCTCGTTGACCCAGCCGACGCTCAGCCCGAGCAGGTCGTAGACCGGGGTCATCCACTCGGCGTCGCGGCGGGCCAGGTAGTCGTTGACGGTGAGCACGTGCACCGGGCCGTTGCCCAGCCGGACGTGCCCGTACGCGGCGACGGTGGCGGTGAGTGTCTTGCCCTCACCGGTGGCCATCTCGGCGACCTTGCCGGACAGCAGCGCCATCGCGCCGAGCAGCTGCACGTCGTAGGGGCGCTGGTCGAGCCCGCGCCGGGCCGCCTCGCGGCCGACCGCGCAGATCTCCTCGTACCCCGTGGCCCGGCCCGCGGCCTCGGTCAGCTCGGCGTCGGCGAGCTGCTCCAGGTCCGCCTCGCGCGCCTCGATCGCCGGCAGCAGCTTCTCCAGCGGCGCCAGGTCGACAGTCGTCCCCGGGCGCTGGAGGAACCGGCGGAACCTGGTCTTCAACCGTTGCGACACACCCATGAGCGGCAACGGTACGCGAACCGGAGCCGATTGTGACCCCCGCCCGCCGCGTGCCGGGCCCACCCCTTCCGGCCCGCTTCCGTCGATCATGAGGTTGACGGCCTTCTGTGTCCGTTTTGTCACCGCCAACCTCATGATCGACGCGTTCGGGCGGGGGCGTGTCAGGGGGTGAGGACCACCTGCAGCTCGGTGCGGCGGCGGTCGGCCAGGTCGGTCAGCAGGGCGGGGGCCTCGTCCAGGGGAACCACGGCCGAGACCAGGTGCTTGCGGATCACGTCCCCGAACTGGCGCAGCAGCTCGATCGTCTCCGCCGACAGCCGCTCCCGGTCCCAGGTGGGCGCCAGCCCGCGCGGCACCCGGCCGATCTGCGCGCAGCGCAGCGACAGCCCGTTGTGGTGGAACTCCTCACCGAGCCGGACCGCGTCCGCGCCGGCCTGGTAGAACGCCAGGTCGATCACCGTGCCCTGCGGACGCAGCAGGCGCAGCGCGAGCCGCAACGCCCAGTCCTGGCCCCGGCACTGGAAGACCACGTCGGCGCCCCGGTCCCCGGCGGCGTGGTTCCACCGCGTCTTGAGCACCACCGCCGGGTCGTCCGCGT
Source organism: Micromonospora sp. CNB394 (assembly GCF_000374985.1). Lineage (NCBI taxonomy): Bacteria > Bacillati > Actinomycetota > Actinomycetes > Micromonosporales > Micromonosporaceae > Micromonospora > Micromonospora sp. CNB394. The sequence continues at coordinate 34,392 of NZ_KB895855.1, forward strand.
CCGGGTCGAGCGTGTCCAGGCCGAGCGCCTCGGCGACCTGCCGCCGGGCCGGCGTCGGGTCGACCACGACCACCGAGGCGGCGCCGTGGCGGCGGGCGAACAGCGCGGTCAGCAGCGCCACCACGCCGCCGCCCACCACCGCGACCCGGCGCCCGCGTACGCCGTCGCCGAGTGTGCGCACGTCGGCGCCGCACAGGTCGGCGGCGGCGTGCAGCAGCCCGTTGGCGCAGATCGGGCCCATGTGCGCGACGTACACCCCGAGCATCGGGTCCAGGTCGTCGGGCAGCGGCACGAACCGCTCGGTGAGCGGGTCGGCGACCCAGCCGCTGCGGTGGCCGTACGTCATGGCGCCGACCTCGCCCACCGCGACGGCCGGGGTCCGGCTCTCCACCACGCGGCCGACCTGCATGTAGCCGAGCCGGGTCACCGGGTACGGCGTGCTCGCCGCGCCGGGCCGGAACAGCCCGAGCGCGGCATCCCAGGTGACGTGCAGGTAGGGGTTGGTGCCCTTGACGAAGCTCAGTTCGGTGCCGGCGGACACGCCGCTGTAGAGCGTCTCCACCCGGAAGGTGCCCTCGCGCAGCTCCGGCGCGTCCAGTTCGGCCAGCTCGACCCGGCCGGGGCCGCCGACCACCACCACCCGGTCACGCATCGACGCCCACCCCCGCGTCCGCGACCGGCGCGGTGAGCCGGGACGCCGGGCCGGTCGGCAGCGCCACCGGCCGACCGGTACGCGCCGACTCGGCCACCGCGAGCGCGAGCCGGTGGGTGCGCAGCGCCTCGGCGTACGGCACCCGGACGTCGTCGCCGAGGCCGCACACGGCGTCAACGAACGCCCGGTCGACGGCGACCCGCGCGCCGTCCGGGTCGGCGGGCAGGTGCCGCTCGCCGTCGCCGTCGCGGACGGTCAGGCCGTCCTCGGCCAGCCACAGCGCCAGCCCGTCGGCGAGGATCTCCAGGCCGGCGCGGTGCTTCCAGCCGAGCACGCAGGACGCGGTGAGCGTGCCGACCGCGCCGGAGCCGAAGCGCAGTGTGGCGGCGGTCACCGAGTCGATGTCCGCGCCGTCGACCGGCGGCGGGCTGCCGTCGCCGTACGCGGTCACCTCGACCGCCTCGCCGGCCAGCAGCCGGACCAGGTCCAACACGTGCGCGGCCTGCTCGACGACCGGGCCGCCGGACCGGTCCCGCCGCGCCCACCAGGCCACCGGTGGCACCTTGTCCAGCCAGGCGCCGTTGACCATCCGCACCGGACGGTCGGCGAGCAGCCGCCGGGCCTCCTCCACCACGTGCAGGTAGCGCCAGTGGTGCCCGACGCCGGTGAGCAGGCCGCGCTGCTGCACCAGCGTGGCGACCCGCTCGGCGGTCTCCAGGTCCAGCGCCACCGGCTTCTCCACGAACATCGGCACGCCAGCGGCGACCACCGCCTCCTCGACCGGGCCGTGCGCGAACGGCGGCACGCAGACGTACACCGCGTCCGGGCCGGCCGCGAGCAGCTCGTCCACGTCGCGGAACACCCGGCCGCCGTACGTGCCGGCGAGCGCGCCCGCCGCGTCCGGTGCGACGTCGGTCACGCCGAGCAGCTCCACGTCCTCGAAGCCCGTGAGCACCCGGACGTGGCGTTGCGCCACCCCACCGGCTCCGACTAGTCCCACCCGGCAGGTACGCATCCGACCAACCCTCTCGCCACGACTGGAAGACTGCGGTCCCACTCCCCCCGCTCGCCGCGCGCCAAACGCCGAGCCGTGCGCAACGCAACGTTCATCCGCCCGGAACCTCCCGGTACGCGCCAGGTGATCAGGATGTTGGGCAAGATCCGGTTAGCGCCGATGCGGGACTGGGAAAACCATGGTCCGCGATTCCACCATCAATGGGGGTGCCCGTGCGGGAATCAGATTCGACCGTCTCACCTGTGGTGGAGGCGTGGGCCACGTACCGCACCAGCACCGCCGACGACTGGCCGGCGCGGCGACTGGTACGGGCCAAGGGTGCGAGCCGGATCAGCGTGGTGCTGCCGGCCCGCAACGAGGAGGCGACCGTCGGCGCGATCGTGTCGACCGTCCGGGAACACCTGATGGACCGCGTGCCGCTCGTCGACGAACTGATCGTGGTGGACTCCCGGTCCACCGACCGGACCGCGCAGGTGGCGCGCGCGGCCGGCGCCGAGGTGGTCAGCCAGGACGCGATGACGCGCGGGCTGCCCCGGCTGGCCGGCAAGGGCGACGCGCTCTGGGCCGGGCTGGCCGCGGCCGAGGGGGACGTGGTCGCGTTCGTCGACGCCGACCTGCGTGAGTTCCGGCCGCACTTCGTGACCGGGCTGCTCGGGCCGCTGCTGACGGATCCGGGCGTGCAGTTCGTGAAGGGCTTCTACCACCGGCCGCTGGTCGGTGCGACGAGCGTGGAGCCCGACGGTGGCGGCCGGGTGACGGAGCTGATGGCCCGGCCGCTGCTGAACCTGTTCTGGCCGGAGCTGGCCGGGTTCGTGCAACCGCTGGCGGGCGAGTACGCCGGCCGCCGCGAGGTGCTGGAACGGGTGCCGTTCGTCACCGGGTACGGCGTCGAGACGGCCATGCTGATCGACCTGCTGGAGCTGGTCGGGCTGGACGCGCTGGCCCAGGTCGACCTGGGTGAGCGCAAGCACCGGCACCAGGACACCGCCGCGCTGGGCCGGATGTCCGCGCAGATCATGCTGACCGCCTGGTCGCGGCTGCAACGGCGCGGGTGGGCGGCGCCGGGGGTGGCGCCGACCGCGCTGCTGACCCAGTTCCGCCGGGGCGGCTCGGAGGCGCTGCCCAACCTGGACCGCGAGATCGTGGTCAGCGACGTGTCGGTGCAGGAACGCCCGCCGCTGGCGCAGATGCGGCAGCGCCTTCCCCGCCGCCGGGTGGCGGCCGCGTGACCGGCCAGGACTTCGGAGAGGACAGCGCATGACGCTCACCGTGCTGATGAACGCCGGGCCGTGGCTGTCCGTCCCGCCGCCGGGCTACGGCGGCATCGAGAACGTGATCGCCACGCTGGTGCCGGAACTGCGCCGGCTGGGCGTACGGGTGGTGCTCGCCTCGGTGGAGAGCAGCACGCTGCCGGTCGACGAGCGGATCGCGGTCTTTTCGGACGGCCAGTTCCACGCGTTGCAGCGGCCGTACAACCAGGTCTGCGGCGTCTCCCAGGCGCACCTGTCCGGGGTGGTGCGGGCGCTGCACGCCCGCGACGACATCGACCTGGTGCACGACCACGTGGAGGCGGTCGGGCTGGCGACGCTCGCCGCGATGGGCCCGGACGCCCCGCCGGTGCTGCACACGCTGCACTGGGATCTCGCCAAGCACCCGGAGCTGTACGGCAACCTCGACGGCGGCGACCGGGTACGGGTCAACGGCGTGTCCGCCTCGCAGCTGGCGCGCGCCCCGGAGGCGCTGCGCGCCCACTCGGTGGGGCACGTGCACCTGTCCACCCCGCTGGCGGTGGACGCGGACCGGTACGCGCCCGTGGCCAAGGGCGACCACGTGGTGATCCTCGGCCGGATCAACCCGGGCAAGGGGCAGGACCTGGGCGCCCGGCTGGCGCAGGAGGCCGGCTTCCGGCTGGTGCTGGCCGGGCCGGTCGGCCCGTACCACCGGCCGGAGGATCTGGCCGCGGCCGGTGACGAGGCCCGGCAGAACCCGGACGTCCGTTTCTTCTACGACGAGGTCGCGCCGCACGTCGACGGCGACCGGGTGCGCTGGGTCGGCACGGTGGCCGGGCGGGAGCGCGACGACCTGGTCGCCTCGGCGCGGGCGTCGCTGTTCCCGCTGCGCTGGGAGGAGCCGGGCGGCACGGCGGTGGTCGAGTCGCTGTCGCTCGGCACGCCTGTGGTGTCCACCGCCCGGGGCTGCCTGCCGGAGCTGATCGAGCACGGCCGTACCGGCCTGCTCACCGGCGACGAGGAGGAACTGGGTGACCTGGTGCTCGCCGCGGGCGGGCTGGAGCCGGCCGAGTGCCGGCGGGAGGCGGCCGGGCGGTTCACCCCGGCCCGGATGGCACAGCGGTACGTGGAGCTGTACGACCGGGTCCGGGCGGGTGTGACGAAGCCGTTGCAGCCGGCCTGAGCGTCACCGGCCCGGCCGCCCGAGCGCGGCCGGGCCGGCGTTTGCCCCCGCCGGCCGCGGGAAACCGGCGCTTCCCGCGGTGGCGAGGAGGCCGGCGTGACGAACTCGATGGCGCACTCCCGGGCGCGGCGCAACCCGGCCGACGGGCGGGCGCCGGTACGCCGGGTCGCCTCCGGGTTCGCCGTGCTCCTGCTGCTGCTCGGCGCGCTGGGCTTCGTGCCGGGTGTCACCAGCGACTACGCGGACCTGCGCTTCGCCGGGCCGGGCTCCGGCGCCCGGTTGTTCGGTGTGTTCCAGGTCTCGGCGGTGCACAACCTGGTGCACCTGGTGCTCGGCGTGGCCGGGCTGGTGCTGGCCCGTACCGTCGCCGGCGCCCGCGCGTTCCTGGTCGGTGCCGGTGCGGTCTATCTGGCGCTGTGGCTCTTCGGTCTGGCGGTGGACAGGCGCGACGCGGCGAACGCGCTCGCGGTCAACCGCGCCGACTCGTGGCTGCACCTGCTGCTGGGCGCCGCCATGCTGGCGCTGGGGCTGGTCGCGGCGCGGCGCGGGGATCGCCGCTGACCTGTGGCCCGGCGGTCCCCGGCGCCCGGTTTCGCCGGTCCGGGGCCCGGGTACGTCCGTAGTCCTCCGGTTGCGGGCAGGCGGCGAGCGTCCCGGCCGGGCGTCCCTGTGGCGACGAGAAGGAAACGAGGCGGCGATGGTGACCCGGATCAGGTGCGAGGTCCGCGACGAGTCGCCGGTCACTGTCGTACGGCTGGCCGGAGCGCTCGACCTGGGCACGATGCGTGCGGTGCACGAGGTGCTCGACGACTGCCTCGCCGCGCAGCCGGACGCTCTGGTGGTCGACCTGGAGGAGGTCGAGGTCGGCGAGCCGCTGGCGCTGTCCGTCTTCGCCGCCGCCGCGCGGCGCGCCGCCGACTGGCCGGCGGTGCCGATGGTGCTCGCCGCGCCCTGCGCCGAGACGGCGGCCTGGCTGAACGAGACCACCGCCTGCCGGGTGGTGCCGGTGCGCCGGGACTGCGCCGAGGCGACGGCGCTGGCCGGGGCGGAGGCGGCACCCCGGCTGCGGGCCCGGCTGGAGCCGGTCGCCGGCGCCTGCCGGCGGGCCCGGGAGCTGGTCACGGAGGCGTGCGGCAGGTGGAACGTGCCGGAGCTGGCCGGGCCGGCGTCACTGGTGCTCACCGAGCTGGTCGGCAACGTGGTGCGGCACGCCGGCACCCCGATGCACGTCACGCTGACGCTGCGCCGGCCGTACCTGCGGGTCGCGGTGATGGACGGCAGCCCGGCCGACGCCCGTGCCGTGAGCAGCCGCGATCCGCGTGCCGAGGGCGGCCGTGGGCTGATGCTGGTCCGCGAGCTGACCCAGCGCTGGGGCAGCACTCCGGTCGGTGCCGGCAAGGTCGTCTGGGCCATGCTCCCGGCGAACTGACCGAATTCTCCACTCTCGCCTGGTTACATGGGCAGAGGGCCGGGTACGCCCGCCCGTCCTGTCTGTCGTCACACGGGGTGAGATGCCATGCCCAAGCGGGTAGTCACGGAACCGGCGCGAGACCGAGGGCCCGCGATCCTCGCGCCGGCCCGGTTCGGGGGCTATCCCGGGCCCGTGCGGGAGGCGGTGAAGGGCAACGCGCTGTGGCGGTTGCTGCGCACCACCGACGCCAAGCAGATCGGCCTGCTCTACCTGGTCACGTCGTTCGGATACTTCATCGTCGGCGGGGTCCTGGCGATGGTCATCCGGGTGGAGCTGGCCCGGCCCGGGATGCAGCTCGTCTCCCCCGAGCAGTACAACCAGATGTTCACCATGCACGGCACGATCATGCTGCTGCTGTTCGCCACCCCGCTGTTCTTCGGGTTCGCCAACTACCTGGTGCCGCTGCAGATCGGCGCCGCCGACGTGGCGTTCCCCCGGTTGAACGCGTTCGCGTACTGGCTGTACTTCCTGGGCGCGCTGATGGTCGTGGGCGGGTTCGCCACCCCCGGCGGCGCGGCGGACTTCGGCTGGACGGCGTACACGCCGCTGAGCACCGCGCCGCACTCCCCCGGCGTCGGCGGGAACCTGTGGGTGGTCGGCCTCGTCGTGTCCGGCCTGGGCACGATCCTCGGCGCGGTCAACGTGATCACCACGATCGTGACGCTGCGCGCGCCGGGCATGACCATGTTCCGGATGCCGATCTTCACCTGGAACGCGCTGCTCACCAGCGTCCTGGTGATCTTCGTGTTCCCGCTGCTGGCCGCCGCGCTGATGGCGCTCGCCTCGGACCGGATCCTGCACTCGCACGTCTACGACCCGACGACCGCCGGGCCGATGCTCTGGCAGCACCTGTTCTGGTTCTTCGGCCACCCCGAGGTCTACATCGTCGCGCTGCCGTTCTTCGGCATCATCACCGAGATCATCCCGGTGTTCTCCCGCAAGCCGATCTTCGGTTACACCGGCCTGGTGCTGGCCACCATCGCCATCACCGTGCTGTCCATGACGGTCTGGGCGCACCACATGTTCGCCACCGGGCAGGTACTGCTGCCGTTCTTCAGCATCCTGAGCTACCTGATCGCGGTCCCCACCGGAGTGAAGTTCTTCAACTGGATCGGCACCATGTGGAAGGGACAGCTCACATTCGAGACGCCGATGCTGTTCGCCATCGGCTTCCTGGTGACGTTCCTGCTCGGCGGCCTGACCGGGGTGCTGCTGGCCAGCCCGCCGGTCGACTTCCACGTCACCGACAGCTACTTCGTGGTGGCGCACTTCCACTACGTCATGTTCGGGACCATCGTGTTCGCCGCGTTCGGCGGCCTCTACTTCTGGTTCCCGAAGATGACCGGGCGGCTGCTCGACGAGCGGCTGGGCAAGGTGCACTTCTGGACGATGTTCATCGGCTTCCACGCCACCTTCCTGGTGCAGCACTGGCTCGGCAGCGAAGGCATGCCCCGCCGGTACGCCGACTACCTGCCCGGCGACGGCTTCACCACGCTGAACACCATCTCCAGCATCGGCTCGTTCGTGCTCGGCGCGTCCACCCTGTTCGTGATCTGGAACATCTGGAAGTCGTGGCGGTACGGCGCGATGGTCACAGTCGACGACCCGTGGGGCTTCGGCAACTCGCTGGAGTGGGCCACCACCTGCCCGCCGCCGCTGCGCAACTTCGACCGGATGCCGCGCATCCGCTCCGAGCGGCCGGCGTTCGACCTCAAGTACGGGCCGCTCGTCTCCGACCTGGGCCGGGACCTGCCGCAGCGCACCACCAAACCGCCGCAGTCGTTCCGCGAGGAGCTGCACCACGAGCGGCACGTGCCGGAGTCGCCGTCGGCGGGCGGCGCGTACGGGGCACGCGAGGCGGTGGAGTACCAGCCGGCGCCGCAGTCCGGCGCGCGTCCGGTGGAGGTGCCGGAGCCGGAGGAGGTGCGCCGGCCCAGCTTCGAGGAGACCGACGAGCCGGAGGGCAGCGCGCTCAACGCCGAACGCGCCGACCAGCCCAACGACAGGTGGCGGCACCCGCGCGGGCACGGCGACACCCCGGAGAACTGAGACGGCGGACGAGGGCCGGCACCGTGCGGTGCCGGCCCTCTCGTCGTACGCCGCGCGTCGGCTTTCCGTGGCGGGAGCCGGCGCGTCACGTGCCGGTCTCTCAGTCGGCGGCCGGCAGTCCCGCCGCGGTCAGCGAGCGGAGCACCGCCGGCTGCACCCGGGTCAGCCGCAGCGGCACCCCGGTACGCGCGGCGGCCTCCCGGCCGGCCATCAGCGCGGCGATCCCGCCGGCGTCGAAGCCGCCGGCGCCGACCAGGTCGACCACCACCTCGCGAGGTTGCCCGGTGACCGCCTGGAGCACCGCCCGGCGCAACTGGTCCGCGCCGGCCCGGTCCACCTCGCCGCCGACCTCGACGACCACCCGGTCGCCGTTCTGCTTCACCGAGATCCGTGCCTTCGCCGGCACGGCCTCGGCCGTGCCGTTCTGCCAGGGCGGCGGTGCGTCGGCGAGCATCGCCTGACGCAGCCAGGTCAGCGCCCGCGACAGCAGCCGGGACACGTGCATCTGCGAGATGCCGAACCGGGCGGCGATCTCCGCCTGGGTCTGGTTGCCGTAGAAGCGCATCGCCAGGATGCGGCGCTCCCGCCAGGGCAGCCGGTGCAGCAGGCCGCTGACCGTGACCCGGTCGTCCACCGACTCCAGCGCGTGGTCGGACTCGCCGACCAGGTCGCCGAACTCGGCCGAGCTCTCCCCGCCCACCGGCGCGTTGAGCGAGGCCGGGCTGTAGCCGGCGGCCGACTCCAGCGCGGCGAGGATCTCCTCCTCCGGCGTCTCCAGCCGGACGGACAGCTCGGCCACGGTCGGGGCGCGGGACAGCTCGCTGGTCAGCGTCGCCGTCGCCTGACCCACCTCGAGGATCAGGTCCCGCAGCCGGCGCGGGACGTGGACGCCCCAGGTGCGGTCGCGGAAGTGCCGCTTGATCTCGCCGACGATGGTAATGGCCGCGTACGCGGTGAACGAACCGCGTTCCGGGTCGTACCTGTCGACGGCGTTGACCAGGCCGAGACGGGCCACCTGCTCCAGATCCTCCAGCGGCTCACCGCGCCCGCGGTAGCGGCGGGCGAGCCGGCCGGCGAACGGCAGCGCGAACCGGACCAGGTCGTCGCGCGCCTCCTGCCGCCGCTCCGGTGGCAGGCCCTCGATCCGGGCCGCGTACGCGAGCGCCGCCGCGTCCAGGTCCTCCAGACCCCGGTCGGTGGTCGGTGGTGTGGGTGTGGTGGTCTGTCCGAACATCCGCGCCCCCTCGCCGAAGAACCCCCGCCCGGTCGGAACCGGTCGTGCGCGTGGTCGGACCACGCACCGGGTGAGGAAGTTGGGTTACGTGACGGATACGTCGAAGGCGGTGGCTGCCCGCCGCACGGCGTCGTGGGCCGTTTCGCGGCGAGCGGTCTTCCCGCTCCGTAGGTACTCAATCACGGACCGCAGGATCGCGAGGAAGTTTCGCCAGGTTGGCCGGACAGCCGGTCCCGGCGGCGGGTTCAGCAGACCAGCAGACCCTGGTGCGCGCCCGCGTCACGCAGCGCGGTGAGGGCCTCGGCCATCCGCAGCGGCGGCGGCACGGGCAGGTCGCAGGGCTGGTTGCGCAACACCTCCGTGGCACGTCGGGTCGGTACCGAGGCGACCGGGTAGCCGCGCGCGGCACCCCGGTCCAGGGCCCGCCGGCGGCGCCCGAAGCCGGCCACCGCCAGCCACTGGGGCAGGCCCGCGTACGCGGGCGAACGCAGGCCGGGCGGCTCGGGCAGCACGTCCACCGAGCTGAACGGCTCGCTACCGGCCAGCCACCACTCCACGCCCGCGACCCGGCGCGTGGTGGCGTTCTCGCACCAGTAGGGCACCAGGCCGGCCCGCACCACCTGCCCCGGGTCGAGCAGCCGGCCGCACTCCACCACCAGCCGGTTACCGGTCTTGCCGGCCCGCCGCAGCCAGCCCCGGTACAGGTCGGCGGTCACCGCGCTCAGCGCGTCCGGCTGCGGTACGACCACCCGGTGCAGCGGATGCCCGTGCCGGTCGCCGAAGGAGCGGGCGTCGTGCTCGAAACCGGACTCCACGCCGTGTTCGGCGAACGCGCCCGCCACCGTGACCTCCGGCGCCGTCCAGCGCGTCTCCTCGCCACCGGCCGCGCGCAGCACCCGGCCCAGCGCGCGGGCGTCCGGGTGGAAGTCGACCGGGTCCAAGCCGCCGGCCGGACAGCCGGCCTGGAAGCTGTGCCCGTCGCCGCGGTCCCGTACCGGCCAGGTGCGGGCGTCGTGCAGCAGCAGCACCGGCGCGGCCGGTTCCAGCCGGTCGGACAGGAAGCGCGCGTACGCCTCCGGCAACGTGCGCCAGCGCACCGCGAACGTCACCGCCGCGCCCGCCGCCGCGCCCCGGCTGGCCGGACAGTGCACCTGGCGTACGTGCACGCACGGGTTGGCGTCGAGCAGCCGGGCCGCCAGCGTCGCCCCGTGCGCGTACGCGGCGTCCGGGCGGTCCACCGCCCCCCGGGCCCACTGGCCGGCCAGTTCGAACCCGGCCGGGAGCCAGGGCACGCCCAGCGCCGCCGCGAGGTGGGCCGCGGCACCGTGCGGCGAGCCGAGCAGCACGCCGGGGTAACGCCGGTCCGGGTACTGCCCGGTGAACCACCCGGCCACCCGCTCGGCGTCCACGGCGGCGATCTCGTCGGTGGTGAGCGCCGCCCGCCCGGCGGCCCGGACGGCGGCGGCCCGGCGTACCGGCTCGGGGGCGCCGGTGAGGCGGGACAGCGGACCCGGGTGGCCGAGGTCGCCGCAGTCGTCGCCGCGCAGCGCCCGGGCGGTCGCGGCGACCAGGACCCGGGCGGCGCTGCCGGCCGCCACCACCCGCTCCGGGGGCAGCCCCGCGCCGTTGACCGGCGTCCGTTCGACTCGTTCGCTCACCACGCGGCCCGGCTTCCCGTCCCTCTGGGGTCTAAACGGGGCATCTCCCCACGGGTCAGGACCAAGGCCCGCCCGGTATCGGCACCGCCCGCGGCACCCAGGTACGCCGTCGCGCCGCGTGGCCGTCGTCGCGGGCGGGTTTGGGCCGGACCGGGACGGGCACTGCACCGCGCATGCCCGACGACGACAGCACCCCGGCGGCGACCATCACCCCGTACCGGGACGGACCACTGCTGGTACGCGGCGACTTCGCGTTGGTGACGCCCGAGGGCACGCCGATCGAGACGCGCCGGGGCACCGTCGCGTTGTGCCGGTGCGGCAAGAGCGCGATCAAGCCGTTCTGCGACGGCACGCACAAGGTGGCGGGCTTCCGCGCCGGCAGCGACCGCGAGGGCTGACCCCGGGGTCAGGCTGCGGCGGGGACCCGGGCGGGTTGGCGCAGCGACGACTCCCCGGCCGACCAGGCGTCCAACAGGTGCGCGGCGAACAGGGCGTCCACCGCCAGCGCGGCGGCGGCCCCGAACAGCACGTCGGACGCGAGCGCCGGCTCGGCCCGGACCAGCCCGCCGCACATGTCGTACGCGGCGATCTGCTCGTGCACGGCGTCGGCCTCGACGTGCTCGTCGTAGAAGCGGGTGGCGGCCGCGTCGAAGCCCAGCCGCCGCAGTCCGTTGCCGTAGCGGCGGTTCGGCAGCGACGAGGTCATCTCGTAGGCGGCCAGGTGCCCGAGCAGCGCCCCGCGCAGCCGCCGGTGCAGGCCGAACAGGGACATCAGGTTGTTCGTCGCCAGTGTCACCGCGGGCACCAGGTCCAGGTGGGCGGCGTACCCGGTGTCCAGGCCGAGCCGGTCCATCGTGGTGCGGAACAACTCGGCGTGCATCCGGTCGAGCCGGCCGTTGCCGTACTCGTCGGTCTGGATCTCCACGAGCGCCGCCTTCGCCGGCCCGCCGAGCCGGGGCAACGCCCAGCTGTGCGGGTCGGCCTCGCGCAGGTGGTAGATCGAGCGGTGGGTGACGAACTCGCGGAACCGGCCGAGGTCCGCGCGGCGTTGCAGCGCGGCAGCGAGCGGCGGCCCGTCGTCGGCGGCCACCAGGTCCGCCAGCGCACCCGGCACGGCGGCCGGCAACACGACCGGGGGCGGGCCAGCCAGCTCACGCAGCGCCGCCTCGAACGGCCGCTCGGCGCGGGCGCGCAGCGCCAGCAGCGACGGCTCCCACTCCCACGTCTCGTCGACGCCGGACCAGCCCCGGTAGTGCAGCTCGTAGCAGAGGAACAGGGTGAGCTGCAGGTCCTCGTCGGTCAGCGGCGCGGCGACCGCGTCCAGGTGTGCGCCCAGCCCGGCCGGCAGCGGGTGCGGCGCCTCGCGCAGCGCGGCCAGCAGCGCGGCGGAGACGGGCCCGCGCGCCGCGGGCAGCGGGGCGGGGCCGTAACGACTGTCGGCGGCGACTGACATGTGACCTCCTGGAACGGTTGCGCCCGGTCGCAGTGCCCCGCCGCGATGCCGCTAAACGACTTCGTCCGCCGCGATGGCCTCGGTCTGGATCACACGCTCCCGCACCCGGCGGGCCGCGTCCCCGTCGGCGACCAGGCCGCGCAGATCGGCCAGCGCCGGTTCCGGCGGGTCGAGCGGCACGGCCGGGTCCACCACCGCCTCCAGGACGGCGGGCCGGTCGGCCGCGAGCACCTCGTCCCACGCGGGTCCGATCAGATCCGGCCGGTCCACCCGCACGCCGTGCAGCCCGAGCAGGCGGGCCCACCCGGCGTACGGCACCTCGAGCCGCCGCTCCCCCGGTGACCGGCCGCTGCCGACGCCGGAGTGGTCCCGGTTGTTCAGCACCAGAACGATCAGCCGGGGATCGCGCCAGGCCGTCCAGTGGTGCGCCACCGTGATCAGCTCGGCCAGGCCGTTGAGCTGCATCGCGCCGTCGCCGAGCAGCGCGAGCACCGGCTCGTCCGGGCGGGCCAGCTTGGCCGCGACCGCGTACGGCAGCGCGCAGCCCATCGAGCCGAGCGTGCCGCACAGCCTGGCCTGCACTCCCGGCGGCAGCTCCAGGTGCCGGGCGTACCAGTAGACGACCGAGCCGACGTCGACGGCCACGCCGGCGTGCCGGGGCAGCCGGGCGGACAGCTCGCGGAGCACGAGCCGGGGGTCGACCGGCTCGGCGGGCGTGGCGGTGCGCTCGGCGGCGGCCACACGCCACCGGTCCGCCATCTTCTCCACCATGGCGCGCCACTCGCGGTGCGGATTCTCCGGCACCCGGGTCAGCAGCGCCCGCAGCGTCTCGGCGGCGTCGCCGACGAGCGGCACGTCCACCGGGTAGTGGGTGCCGATGCGGCGGCCGTCGATGTCGATCTGGATGGTCCGCACCTGGCCGGGCATCGGGAACCAGTCGGTCCACGGATCGTTGGTGCCGATCATCAGCAGCGTGTCGCAGCCGCCCATGAGCTGCGCGGCGGCGGTGGTGCCGACCTCGCCGAGCACGCCGGTGTGGAACGGCAGCCGCTCGTCGAGCACCGGCTTGCCCAGCAGCGACGTGGCGACGCCGGCGCCGAGCCGGTCGGCGAGCGCGACGATCTCCTCGGCCGCGCCGTGCGCGCCCTGACCGACGAGCACCGCCACCCGCTGCCCGTTGCCGAGCAGCGAGGCGGCGGCGTCCAGGTCGGCGTCGTGTGGCAGCACCCGGGCCAGCGGCTCGCCGGGCGTCGCGGTGAGCACCCCGGCGGTCTGCGGCACCAGGTCCGGTACGGCGGTGACCTGCAACGCCCGTGGCAGCACCACACAGGTCGGGCTGCGGGTCGCCGCGGCGGTGCGGAACGCCTGGTCCAGCAGCACGGGCACCTGTTCCGGGCTGCGGCCGTAGCGGACGAACTGGTTGCACACGTCGCCGAACAGCCGGCTCAACCCGATCTCCTCGTGCGCGCCACCGAGCGGGCCGGTGACGTCCTCGCCGATGATCGCGACCACCGGCTTGCTGTCGAGCTTGGCGTCGTAGAGCCCGTTGAGCAGGTGCACCGCGCTGGGCCCCTGGGTCGCCAGGCACACCCCGACACCGCCGGTGAACTTCGCATGGCCGGTGGCCATGTACGAGGCGGTCTCCTCGTGCCGGGCGGGGACGAACGCCGGGTCCCCGCCCGCGTCGTCGAGCGCGCCCACGAGCGGGGCGATCGCCGCGCCCGGACAGCCGAACACCCGCGGCACCCGCCAGGCCCGCAGGCGCTCGACCACCAGGTCGGCGACGAGACGCTCAGCCATTACCCCGCCCCGGCGTGCTCGCGTCGACGTAGCGCAGCACCGCGCCGACCCCGTCGGTCAACTCCGGCGCCTCGTCGGGCGCGAGCACGGTGAGGTCCGCGTCGGTGCCGATCAGCGCGCGCAGCAACGCCGCGTCGGCGCGTACCTGCTGGGGGTCGGCCACCGACATGCCGCTCAGCTGCGCCGGGTCGGTGGCGATCTCGGTCGGCTCGGGGCCCACCCACAGCTCGCCGTCGGCCGACGCGTCGTCGACGATCAGCATGGTGTCGACCTGGTTGCGTTGCAGCGCGGAGACCACGGCGTCGAGTCCGGCGCCGACGTCCTCCTGGACGCCGAAGCGGTCCAGGGCGTCGGCGATCCGCCGGTCGGCGACCTCGGCGACGGTCTGCACCGTGATGTCGTCCATCAGCGTGTCGTCGGCACCGACGTCGCGGGCGCCCGCGTCGATGCGCACCAGGACGTCCTGCCAGCGGGCGGGAAGCTGGGCGGCGATCATGCCGGTGGCCCGGACGTCCCCGGCCACCACCACGACGTCCGCGCCGACGCGCTCGGCCAGGTCGGCGGTGGCCGCCGCGGCGTCACCGGCGTTCTGGTGCCACGCCTCCATCGCGGCGCGCTGATAGCGGGACTGCGACCAGCCGCCCGGCTGCACCCGGCGCAGCTGGCGGCTCTGCCCGCCCCGCACCTGCGCCCGCCGGGGCACCCCGCCGGCGCTGACCGCCATGGCGTCCGCGCCGGTACGGTCGGCCAGTACCCGCACCCAGGCCACCTGCTCACCGCGCTGGGCGACGAGCGGCATGGTGTGCGGCAACGCCGACCAGCTCGCCAGGTCACGCAGTGGCGGCGCGGAGAGGTACTCGGTGAGCACCACCCGGCCCCGGCTGGCGAACACGGCGATGCCGTAGTCGCCGGGCATCGGCTGGTGCCGGCGTACGACCCCCTCCACCGCCTCGACGGTGACCGGGTCGGCGCCCTGCCCCAGCAGGTCGCCCTTGAGGGCCCGCCAGCGCAGGTCGACCTGCGCTCGCGCGTCCTGGGTGTCGCGGGAGGCGTCCATGTACACCGAGCACCAGGGCCCGGGACGGTCGTAGAGCGGGCGCAGGAAGGACAGCTGCATGCTCGACCCCTTTCCGGCTCGGCCGCACGCATACCCGCGCCCCGGCGGAGTTCACCTGCCCCGCATCCCGGGCGTGACCGATGTTCATTCACGTCGTTCAACCCGAAGGGCCGATACCATCTGTGCACGGAACGGGACTCTCGGTGGTGAACATGGACACGGAGCTGTACAGCCGGCGCATCGTCAGCCCGACGGAACGCGTCGTCACCGGGCGTCTGATCCGGTTGATGGAGGGCTACGCCCGGGAGGTCCGGGTCGGGCAGCCCGCCCTGGTCGCGGTGCTGACCGCCGCGGGGGTGGTGGGGCTGCTGCTGAAGGTGGTGCGCGCGTTGCTCAGCAGCGGCGGCGGTGGGGCCCGGCGCAGCTTCAAGGAGCTGAAGAAGGGGCCGGAGTTCCTGGTCACCCCGGTCCGGGTACGCGACGCCACCGGCCGGCTGGTCGAGGTCGAGCTGCACGGCCACCTGCCGCAGAGCGCGCTGCACCCCGGCGACCACATCCAGCTCACGCTTCGGCCGCAACGGGACGAGGACCTGCCGCCGCGGGTCGAGCGGATCGTCAACCTGACCACCGGGCAACTGCTCACCCCGCGTACCGCGACGCTCTGGTCGCACCTGGGGCCCGCGCTGCTGCTCCAGGCGATGCTGGGCGTCGTGCTGCTGCTCGGCGTGGCCGCCTGCTCGGCCCTGACGTAGGGCGTGTTTCCCGCCGGGCGACGGCGGGCACCGCTGCGGCCATGTTCGAAGGATTCACGCTCACCGAGATCGACGTCGGCGCGGTGCGCCTGCGCGTACGCCACGGCGGCTCCGGGCCACCGGTGGTGCTGCTGCACGGGCACCCGCGTACCCATGCGACGTGGCACCGGGTGGCCCCGCGGCTGGCGGCGCGGCACACGGTGATCTGCCCGGACCTGCGCGGCTACGGCGGCTCGTCGAAGCCGCCGAGCGACCCGGAGCACACCGTCTACTCGAAGCGTGCGATGGCCGCCGACGTGGTCGGGCTGCTCGACGCGCTCGGCCACCGCCGGGCCGCCGTGATCGGTCACGACCGCGGCGCGTACGTGGCCATGCGGACCGCCCTGGACCATCCCGACCGGGTGAGCCGTCTCGGCGTGCTGGACGGGGTGCCGATCGGCGAGGCGCTGGCCCGCTGCGACGCCCGGTTCGCCGCCCGCTGGTGGCACTGGTTCTTCCTCGGCCAGCTCGCCAAGCCGGCCGAGCGGGTCATAAACGCCGACCCGGACGCCTGGTACGGCGGATCACCGGAGGAGATGGGCGAGCAGGCGTACGCCGACTACCGGCAGGCCATCCACGATCCGGCCACGGTGCACGCGATGTGCGAGGACTACCGGGCCGGGCTCGGCCCGGACCGGGCGGCGGACGACGCCGACCGGGCCGCCGGGCGGCGGATCGCCTGCCCGGTGCTGTTCGCCTGGTCCGAGCGCGACGACATGGTCGACCTGTACGGCGACCCGGCGGCGATCTGGCGGGACTGGGCCGACGACGTGCGGACCGCGTCGGTTCCGTCCGGGCACCACATGGCCGAGGAGGCGCCGCGGGAGCTGACCGACGTGCTGGCCGGTTTCCTCGCGGGGGACGTCGCCGCGGTCAGCGACCGGCCGGGGTGAGCGGCCGCTGCGCGACAGCCGGCGCGTCGAGCAGGCCACGGCGGCTCGCCCAGCGCTCGAACAGCACCGTGGCGAACGGCGGCACGGCGGCGACCAGGGCCAGCCCGGTCTGCACGAGCGTCCAGCGGCGCCGCCGGGCCACCACGAGCGCCAGCAGGCCGTAGACCACGAACAGCGCGCCGTGGACGGGGCCGAAGATCTTCACGCCGATCTCGTCACCGGGCGGGCCGTACTTGACCGCCATCCCGGCCAGCAGCGCCGCCCACGAGCAGGCCTCGGCGAACGCCGCCACCACGAACGCCCGGCTCCACCCGTCGCGCATCAGCCACTCCCCTTCGCCGTCGGCGGCCATGCTATCCGCCCGGGCCGCGCCGCCCGGCCGGAACCCGCCGCCCCGCGACGGGGATCACCGGGGCCGTCACGGGGTACAGAAAGGGCCTCCGGGCCTTTCCTGACCCGCCACTGCGTGCGAGGTTGGGGAGAACCAACGGTGACAGGGTGGTGACCATGGGCGAGGACGTCGGCGTACGTACCTTCAGCCGGGAGGACCGGGCCCGCTATCGCGAGAAGGTCCGGCGGTGCCTGGACGTGTTCGCCGAGATGCTGCGCGAGTCCCGGTTCGACGTGGAGCGGCCGATGACCGGCCTGGAGATCGAGCTGAACCTGGTCGACGACGGCTTCGACCCGGCCATGCGCAACGCCGACGTGCTGGAGGCGATCGCCGACCCGGCGTTCCAGACCGAGCTGGGCCAGTTCAACGTGGAGATCAACGTCGAGCCGCGGCGGCTCGCCGGCACCGGCACGGCGGCGTTCGAGGAGCACGTCCGGGCCAGCCTGAACGCGGCCGAGGAGAAGGCCCGCACGGTGGGCGCGCACATGGTGATGGTCGGGATCCTGCCGACGCTGCGCCCGGAGCACCTGACCGCCGAGACGCTGTCGGCGAACCCCCGGTACGCGCTGCTCAACGAGCAGATCTTCGCCGCCCGCGGCGAGGACCTGCCGATCGCGATCAGCGGGGTGGAGCGGCTGGCCACCAGCGCCGACACCATCACGCCGGAGGCGGCGTGCACCAGCACCCAGTTCCACCTCCAGGTCAGCCCGGCGCAGTTCGCCGACTACTGGAACGCGGCCCAGGCGGTCGCCGGCATCCAGGTGGCGCTCGGGGCGAACTCCCCGTTGTTCTTCGGCCGGGAGTTGTGGCGCGAGACCCGGGTGCCGCTTTTCCAGCAGGCCACCGACACCCGGGCGGAGGAGATCAAGGCCCAGGGCGTACGCCCGCGGGTGTGGTTCGGCGAGCGCTGGATCACCTCGGTCTTCGACCTGTTCGAGGAGAACGTCCGCTACTTCCCGGCGCTGCTGCCGGTCTGCGACCCGGAGGACCCGGCGGCCACGCTGCACAGCGGCGGCGTCCCGAAGCTGGCCGAGCTGCGGTTGCACAACGGCACCGTCTACCGGTGGAACCGGCCGGTCTACGACGTGCTCAAGGGCCGGCCGCACCTGCGGGTGGAGAACCGGGTGCTGCCGGCCGGGCCGACCGTGCTGGACACGGTCGCCAACGGCGCGTTCTACTTCGGCCTGGTGCGGGCGCTCGCCGAGTCCGACCGTCCGCTGTGGTCGCAGATGTCGTTCAGCGCGGCCGAGGAGAACTTCAACGCCTGCGCCCGGCACGGCATCGACGCCCAGGTGTACTGGCCCGGGCTGGGCTACCTGCCGGTGACCGAGCTGGTGCTGCGCCGGCTGCTGCCGATGGCCCATCACGGGCTGGACCGGTGGGGCCTGGACCCGGCGGAGCGGGACCGGCTGCTCGGCATCGTCGAGCAGCGCTGCCTGACCGGCCGCAACGGCGCGACGTGGCAGGTGGAGACGCTGCACCGGCTGGAGTCGGCCGACCACATGGACCGGCCGGCGGCACTGCGCGAGGTGGTCCGCCACTACGTCGACCTGATGCACAGCAACCGGCCCGTGCACGAGTGGCCGATCCCCTGAGCCGGGCCGGCGCGGTGACCGTGCGTCGGGCCGGCGGGTCGGCGCGACGTGGTAGCTGGGCACCGCGACGATCAGCAGGGCGCTGGGCGGCCCTACGAGGCCAGGCGTCGTTCGGACGGCGCGAGGCGCCCCGCGGCTCCGGAACTGTTGATCTCGGACCACACCTCGTCGAGGGAGAGGCCGAGAACGTCGGCGATGGCCGCGATGGTGGGGAACGCCGGCGTGGCGACCCGGCCGGACTCGATCTTCCGGAGCGTCTCCGGGGAGACGCCCGCGTCGAGCGCGGTGAGCAGCATCGAACGCCCACCCCGGGCGCGGCGCAGGAGCGCGCCGAGGCGCTGCCCGCGTTCGACCTCGGCGGGGGTGAGGGGCAACCTGACCATGCCAGGATTCTAGTACCGGGATAACATGGCCGGGATACTTATTGGTCCCGCGAGGAAGGCGCCTGCATGATCGAGATCCTGAGCCCCACCGACGTACGGCGGGCGCGGGACACCGGCGCCCTGGTCGCCCACATCCTCCAGACGCTGCGCAGCAGCACCACGGTCGGCACGAACCTGCTCGACATCGACCGGGAGGCGCAGCTCATGATCGTCGAGGCCGGGGCGCAGTCCTGCTACGTCGACTACGAGCCGTCCTTCGGGCGCGGCCCGTTCGGCCACTACATCTGCACCTCGGTCAACGACGCGGTGCTGCACGGGCTGCCGCACGACTACACGCTCGCCGACGGCGACCTGCTGAGCCTCGACCTGGCCGTCTCACTGGGCGGGGTGGTGGCCGACTCCGCGATCAGCTTCCTCGTCGGCGACGCCCGGCCCGCGGAGAGCGTCGCGCTCATCGACGCGACCGAGCGGGCGTTGCAGGCCGGGATCGCCGCAGCCCGTCCCGGGGCCCGCGTCGGCGACCTCTCGCACGCCATCGGCTCGGTCCTCACCGGAGCCGGATACACGGTCAACACCGAGTTCGGCGGCCACGGCGTCGGGTCGACGATGCACCAGGATCCGCACGTGTCGAACACCGGGCGGCCCGGTCGCGGCTACACGCTGCGTCCCGGGCTGCTGCTGGCGCTGGAGCCGTGGGTGATGGCGGACACCGCGACGCTGGTCACCGACGCCGACGGGTGGACGCTGCGCAGCGCGACCGGCTGCCGCACCGCGCACAGCGAGCACACGATCGCCATCACCGACGACGGCGCGGAGATCCTGACGCTGCCGAGATGACGTCCCCGCCACCGCCGGGCGTCGTCAGGCAGGCGTCGTCAGGCGGGCGCGCAGCGCTGCCGCAGCGTCTGCACGCCCGGCCCGGTGAGGTCGTCGCAGTAGGCGGCCCGCCCGGCCATCGCCATCACCAGCGCGACGGTGGTGCCGCTGACCAGCGCGCCGGCGCCGGCGGTGAACGGCCCGTCGGTCGCCTCCACCCGCAGGCTCTCGATCGCGCTGCGCCCCGCCACAGTGAAGTCCCGGCCGGCGAAGAACCGGGCGACCGGCGTGACAGCCGCGACCGACGGCGTCCGGGCCAGGCCGAGCGGACGCCGGATGTCCTGGGCGTGCACGACCACCTCACCGAGCCAGGCCTCGGTCGGCCCGAACGTCGAGGTGGTGCGGCCGATGATCCGGCGGAACCGGTCGAGGGTCTCACCCGGGTCGGCGCCCCGGTGCTCGGCGAGCCGGCGGTCGTTGTGCAGATCGAAGTCGAACCGGGCGCCGAGCACGCTGACGAGCCAGCGGACGCGGCCGACGCTGCCCGCCGCCGTCAGGTGCGCGAGCGTCTCCTCCACCGTCCACCGGCCGCACAGCGAGGGCGAGGCCCACTGCGCCGCGTCGAGCCCGGCGAGATCGTCGGCCAGGGCGGCGCGCTCGACGTGCGCGAGCGCCCACAGTTCGTCCCGGGTCGGGCTGTCGGACATGGGGAACCTCCAGAGTCGGGCCGTCGGAGGTTGGACCACGCCGCCGCGTCCAACTCACCGCCGTCTCTCCGCCGATCTTGGAGTTGCGGTGGTTCGCCAACCCGGCATCTACGACATTCGAGGCACCACACCTCCAAAGATCGGCGCCGACGGGCGGGCGAGACGGGCGGGCCGGACGGTCAGAGCGCCACGATCGCCGCCGACTCCGGCGGCAGCTCGATGCCGTCGCGCATCACCGTCACCCCCTCGGAGGTGGCGAGCAGCACGCGGCGTACCACCCCGGGCAGGTTGATCCGCTGTGCCCGGCCGGCCAGATTGGCCACCACGAGCGTGTCGCCGCGCCGCATCACCAGGAACCGGTCACCGTGGCGGACGTCGACCCGGTCCAGCCGAGGGTCCGACAGGTCGGCCCGGGACCGGCGCAGCGCGATCAGCCGCCGGTAGAGGTCGTACGTCTCACGGTGTTCCGGCTTGTCCAGCTCGGCCCAGTCCAGGCGGGATCGCAGGAACGTCTGCGGGTCCTGCGGGTCGGGCACGTCGTCGGTGGCCCAGCCGTGATCGGCGAACTCCCGCCGGCGGCCGGTGGCGACCGCCGCGGCCAGTTCCGGCTCCGGGTGGCTGGTGAAGAACTGCCACGGCGTAGCTGCCGCCCACTCCTCCCCCATGAACAGCATCGGCGTGAACGGCGCGGTCATCAGCAGCGTCGCGCCCACCCGCAGCAGGCCGGGCGACAGGGTGGCGGAGATCCGGTCACCGGTGGCCCGGTTGCCGATCTGGTCGTGGTTCTGCAGGTACGCCACGAAGCGGTGACCCGGCGTGCGCTGCCTGTCGACCGGGCGGCCGTGGCTGCGGCCCCGGAAGCTGGACCAGGTGCCGGCGTGGAAGAACCCGCCGGTCAGCACGTCGGTGAGGCAGTCCAGGGAGCCGAAGTCGCCGTAGTAGCCCTGCCGCTCGCCGGTGAGCAGCGTGTGCAGCGCGTGGTGGGCGTCGTCGTTCCACTGGGCGTGCAGGCCGTACCCGCCCGCCTCCCGGGGCGTGATCAGGCGCGGGTCGTTGAGGTCGCTCTCGGCGATCAGCGACAGCGGCCGGCCGAGGTGCGTCGACAGCGCCGCCACCTCGGTGGCGACCTCCTCCAGCCAGTGCACGGCCCGGCCGTCCGGCATCGCGTGCACGGCGTCCAGCCGCAGCCCGTCGACGTGGTAGTCGCGCAGCCAGGTCAGCACGCTGTCGGCGATGTAGCGGCGCACCCCGTCGGAGTGCCGGCCGTCCAGGTTGACCGTGCGGCCCCAGGTGTTGCTCTGCTCGGTGAGGTACGGCGCGAACCGCGGCGCGTAGGCCCCGGAGGGCCCGAAATGGTTGTAGACGACGTCGAGGATCACCCCCAGGCCCTTGGCGTGGGCGGCGTCGACGAACCGTTTCAGGCCGTCCGGACCGCCGTACGGCTCGTGCGGGGCGTACCAGCAGACACCGTCGTAGCCCCAGTTGTACTCGCCGTTGAACGCGTTCACCGGCAGCAGCTCGACCATGTCGACACCGAGGTCGACCAGGTGGTCCAGCTTGGCGATCGCCCCGTCGAACGTGCCCTCGGGGGTGAACGTCCCGATGTGCAGCTCGTACAGCACGCTGCCGGGTAGTTGCCGGCCGGTCCAGTCGGCGTCGGACCAGGCGAACGCGGCGTGGTCGTAGAGCCGGCTGGGACCGTGCACCCCGGCCGGCTGCCACGCCGAGCGGGGGTCGGGCAGGGCCTGGTCGTCGTCGTCGAGCAGGAACGCGTAGTCGGTGCCCGGCCCGGCGTCGGGCACCTCGACCCGCCACCAGCCGTCCGGCCCCTGACGCATCGCCTGGTCGGCGGCGCCGGGCAGGCGCAGCCGCACCCGGGCGGCCTCGGGCGCCCACACCGTGAACTCGGTCATGCGGCGGCCTCCACAGAGTCGGTGGGTGCGAGGAGGGCGACGGGGTAGGTGCTCAGCAGATCATCCAGGAGCAGCTCAGAACCACTGTAGACCCGCCCGGTGAACAAGTCGGTGCACTGATGAACGGAAAGTGACACGGTCGTGTCCCGCCAGCCGCCGGAACGGGCCAGCCGCAGCGGCAGCCGGGTCGCCACCGCGACCGCGCCGCCCCGGTCGAAGGCCACCGCGTGCGTGGCGGCCGGACCGCACGCCGGCACCGGCCGGTAGCCGCCGAACAGGTCCGGGCGGTGGCGGCGCAGCCGCAACGTGCGGGACACCACGAGCAGCTTGGCCGCGCCGTCGCCGGCCACCGCGGGCCGCCATCCGGCGTCGAGCCGGGCCAGCATGTCCCGGCGTACGGCGAAGTCGACCGGCCGCCGGTTGTCCGGGTCGACGAGCGAGTTCTCCCACAGCTCGGTGCCCTGGTAGACGTCGGGCACACCGGGCATGGCGAGCTGCACCAGCTTCTGCCCGAGCGCGTTCGACCAGCCGGGCGGGGTGATCTCGGCGGCGAACGCGGTGATCTGGGCGTGCAGCTCCGGGTCGTCGTACATCCGGTCGACCAGCGCGTGCAGCTCGTGTTCGAAGGCCGGGTCCGGGTCGGCCCAGCTCGTGCTCACCGACGCCTCCCGGGCGGCCTTCTCGGCGTACCCGTGCAGTCGCTCCCGTTCGATCGGCCACGCCCCGACGGCGGTCTGCCAGAGCAGGTGGGCCAGCGCGGGGTCGGCCAGCGGCGCGCGGGACATCCAGTCGGCGACCCGCTCGGCCCAGCGGCCCGGCAGCTCGGAGAGCACCGCGAGCCGGGCGCGGACGTCCTCGCCGCGCTTGGTGTCGTGGGTGGAGAGCGCGGTCATGCTCGCCGGCCAGCGCACCTGCCGGGTGGCGGCGAACCGGTGCAGCTCGGCCGGCGGCACACCGAAGTGGGCCGGGCTGCCGCCGACCTCGTTGAGGGCGACGAACCGGCTCCACCGGTAGTACGCGGTGTCCTCCACGCCCTTTGCCATCACCGCACCCGTGAGCTGCGGGAACCGGGCGGCCAGCTCGTGGCCGGGATCGCGTAGCCGGGCGGTGACCGCGTCCAGCACGCCGGTCAGGTCGGGGCGGCGGCGGCCGGCCTCGCTGCGGGCGGCGGCCAGATGACGGGCGCCGGAGGGCGGGTAGCCGCGGTAGACCGGGAAGCACGCGGCCAGCTCGGCGAGGGCCGCGCGCACCTGCTCGCCGGGCAGCTCCGGCACGAGCGCGGCCAGCCGGGTCAGCTCGGCGGCGAGCAGCCGGGTGGCGGCCTCCAGCTTGGTGGCGTGTGTCAGGTCCGGCCAGGAGGTGTGCCGCCCGGTCAGCCGGCCGTCCAGCGTGGTGAACTCCGGTTCGGCGGCCGGGTCGACGAACAGCCCGGACACGGCGGCCAGCGCGTCGTAGCCGGTGGTGCCGTCGACCGGCCAGTCCGGCAGGTCCTCGCCGTACTCCAGGATCTTCTCCACCACCAGCCAGCTCCCGGGCGCGGCGGCGCGCAACCGGGCCAGGTAGCCGGCCGGGTCGCGCAGCCCGTCCGGGTGGTCGACGCGGATGCCGTCGACCTCCCCGGCGTCGACCCAGCGCAAGATCTCCGCGTGGGTGGCGTCGAAGACCTCCGGGTCCTCCACCCGCAGGCCGGCCAGGTCGGACACGGCGAAGAACCGGCGGTACGTCAGCTCGGCGTCGCCGCGCCGCCAGTTCACCAGCTCGTACTGCTGCCGGTCGTGCACCTGGCGGGGCGTGCCCTCACCGGTGCCGTCGGCGACCGGGAAGCGGTGCTCGTGGTAGCGCAGCTCCCCGTCGACGAACTGCAGGTCGTCGAGCGCGTCGGCGGTGTCGGCCAGCACCGGCAGCAGCAGCCTCCCCCGGTCCCAGTCGATGTCGAACCAGTGCGCGTACGCCGAGTCGCGTCCCCGCCGCAGCACGTCCCACCAGGCCGGGTTGGCCTCCGGCCGGGCCACTCCGGCGTGGTTGGGCACGATGTCCACGACCAGGCCCAGCCCGGCCGCGCGCAGCGCCCGGACCAGCCGCACCCGGGCGGCGTCGCCGCCGAGCTGCGGGTTGACCGCGCGGTGGTCGACCACGTCGTAGCCGTGCGCGGAGCCGGGGGTGGCGGTGAGCAGCGGCGCGGTGTAGAGGTGGGTGACGCCGAGCGCGGCGAGGTAGCCCGCCAGCTCGGCCGTGGTGTCCAGGTCGAAGCCGGGACGCACCTGGACCCGGTAGGTCGAGCGAGGGGTGTCGGGCATCGGTCAGGCCGTCCTCTCCAGGACCAGCAGCGAGCGGTCCGGCACGCAGACCGTGCCGCCCGCCTCGACGAGCGTCGTCTTCTCCGGATCGGGTTCCGCAGTGCTGATCACCAGCTCCCACCGGGTGCCGAACTCCTCACCGGGCAGCGTGAAGTCCAGCGGCGCGTCGTGCGCGTTGAACAGCAGCAGGAACGAGCTGTCCCGGTGGCGCTGGCCGTACTGGCCGCGTTCGCCGATGCCGTCGCCGTTGACGAACAGGGCCACCGAGCGGCCGAAGTCGTTGCCCCAGTCCTCGCCGGTCATCTCCCGCCCGTCCGGGGTGTACCAGGCCAGATCCGGCAGCCCGGAGCCGGCGGCCCGGCCGCCCACCGGCAGGCCGGTGAAGAACCGGCGGCGGCGGAACACCTGGTGCCGGTTGCGGAACGCGGTGAGCCGGTGGACGAAGTCCAGCAGCTCGTCGTCGGCCCGCTCCCAGTCGACCCAGGCGATCTCGCTGTCCTGGCAGTAGGCGTTGTTGTTGCCGCCCTGGGTGCGGCCCAGCTCGTCACCGTGACCGAGCATCGGCACACCCTGGGACAGGATCAGCGTGGCCAGGAAGTTGCGCCGCTGCCGGGCGCGCAGCGCGCGTACGCCCGGGTCGTCGGTGTCCCCCTCGACGCCGCAGTTCCAGGACCGGTTGTGGCTCTCCCCGTCCCGGTTGTCCTCGCCGTTCGCGTCGTTGTGCTTGTCGTTGTAGGAGACCAGGTCGGTGAGCGTGAACCCGTCGTGGCAGGTGACGAAGTTGATGCTGTGGAACGGGCGGCGGCCGTCGTCCTGGTAGAGGTCGGCGGAGCCGGAGATGCGGGAGGCGAACTCGGCGAGCGTGGCCGGCTCGCCGCGCCAGAAGTCGCGTACGGTGTCGCGGTACTTGCCGTTCCACTCGGTCCACTGCGGCGGGAAGTTACCGACCTGGTAGCCGCCGGGACCGACGTCCCACGGCTCGGCGATGAGCTTGACCCGGCCGACCACCGGGTCCTGCTGCACCACCTCGAAGAACGTGGACAGGCGGTCCACCTCGTAGAACTCGCGGGCGAGCGTGGCGGCCAGGTCGAACCGGAAGCCGTCGACGTGCATCTCGGTGACCCAGTAGCGCAGCGAATCCATGATCAGTTGCAGCGAGTGCGGACTGCGCACGTTGAGGCTGTTGCCGGTGCCGGTGTAGTCGACGAAGTAGCGCCTGTCGTCCTCGGAGAGCCGGTAGTAGCTCGGGGTGTCGATGCCCTTGAAGCTCAGCGACGGCCCGAGGTGGTTGCCCTCGGCGGTGTGGTTGTAGACCACGTCGAGGATCACCTCGATGCCTGCCGCGTGCAGCGCCTTGACCATGCCCCGGAACTCCTGCACCTGCTGGCCCAGGCGGCCCAGCGCGGAGTAGCCGTGGTGCGGGGCGAAGAAGCCGATGGTGTTGTAACCCCAGTAGTTGCGCAGCCCCAGGTCGGCCAGGCGGTGGTCGTGCACGAACTCGTGCACCGGCATCAGCTCCACCGCCGTCACGCCGAGCCGCTTGAAGTGCTCGATCATCACCGGGGAGGCGATCGCCGCGTACGTGCCGCGCAACTCCTCCGGGATGCCGGGGTGGCGCATGGTCAGGCCGCGCACGTGCGCCTCGTAGATCACCGAGTGGTGGTACGGCGTGCGGGGCGGCCGGTCGTTGCCCCAGTCGAAGTACGGGTTCACCACCACCGACTTCGGCATGTACGGCGCCGAGTCGGCGGTGTTCATCACGTCCGGGTCGCCGCCCACCTCGTAGTCGTAGACCGACGGGTGCCAGGTGACCTCCCCGTCGACCGCCTTCGCGTACGGGTCGAGCAGCAGCTTGTGCGGGTTGCAGCGCAGCCCCTCGGCCGGGTTCCACGGGCCGTGCACCCGGTAGCCGTAGCGCTGGCCGGGCCCGACGCCCGGAATGTAGGCGTGCCAGACGTACGCGTCGACCTCGCGCAGCTCCACCCGGCGCTCGGTGCCGATGTCCCACTCGTCGAACAGGCACAGCTCGATCCTCTCCGCCACCTCGGAGAAGATCGCGAAGTTGGTGCCCATCCCGTCGTACGTGGCGCCGAGGGGGTAACTCTCGCCCGGCCAGACCTGCATGTCGCTCCTTCGGCCCATGATCGTGAGCACACCGGACAGGGGAACCGCCGATGCGCACGTCGGTGATGCCCCGCCGCACCCTCCGCCAATCCACCCGTTCGGACCGTAACCGAATCCACCCTCCTGAGTCCGGATAGACGTTCGGGTGTCATCCGTCACGATCGCCCTTTTCGAGATGCGGACCGGCGCCGGATGGACTTTCCTGGATCCGGGCCCGCGCGCGGGCCGCCCGGCCGTTCGGTCATCCCTCACCACCCCCCTCACCACCCTCACCACCGCCTGTCGCCGCCACCGAAGCCGGCGTGTCTCACCCTGCACGGACGGAGATCCACGTGACCACTCTGCGGGTCGGCGCCCAGCCCGCCACCGCGACGGACCGGCTCCACCGGCCCACTCTCACCTCCCGCCCGACCCCGCCGTCGCCGGCCGGGGCCGCGCCCCGGACACGGCGCATCCTGATGCTGTCGTGGGAGTACCCGCCGGTGCTCGTCGGTGGCCTCGGCCGCCACGTCCATGCCCTGTCGGTCGCCCTGGCCGCCGCCGGACACGAGGTCACAGTCGTCACCCGCCACGCCGAGGGCGCCCCCCTCGAGGAGTACGCCGACGGCGTCCGCATCGTCCGCGCCGCCGAGGACCCCGTCACGTTCCCCCTCGCCACCTCATCACTGCTGGCCTGGACCATGGCGTTCAACCACACCCTCACCCGGGCCGCACTACGCGCCACCGAAACCGGCACCTACGACGTCATCCACGCCCACGACTGGCTCGTCGCACACACCGCGATGACACTGCGCGAACACCTGGACGTGCCACTGGTCACCACCATCCACGCCACCGAGGCAGG
>NZ_KB895856.1:0-61505 GCF_000374985.1 Micromonospora sp. CNB394
TACTCCACCCTGGCGTTCCTGAAGGGTCTGAAGCAGGTCGACGGCTGGCAGGACATGCCCCTGACCAAGGCCGCCCAGACCGTCCAGGTGTCCGCCTACCCCGACCACTACGCCCAGTGGGAGCAGCAGGCCGCCGACCTGGTAGCCGAACACTGGAACAAGTAAGCGAGACAGGCCGGCACCCCGACGACGGGGTGCCGGCCTGCACGCGTACCCGATGGGTCAGGCCGGGGGCAGGACGAACGTCCACGTGGTGGTGGTCGTGCTGGCCGCGGCACCGATGGCGGTGAGCCCGCCGTAGCTGCCGGTCGGCACGCCGCTCGCCGAGTCGGCGAGCAGGCCGGTCACCCGGCCGCCGCCGGTCTGCGAGGTGTTGCTGCGCACCGCCACGCCGGACGGCGGGGTGAGCGCGGCGGAGGTGCTGTCGCCGTGCAGCCAGTACGACACGGCCCAGCTCTGCACGGCGGTCACCGGCACCGACGGGGTGATCCGGGTGGCGGTGCTCGCCGGGTCGGTGGCCCCGGCGAAGACCGGCGCGCCCGGTGCCACCCCCCGGTACGCGGCCAGCACCAGGTTGCCCTTCGCCTGACTGTCCAGTGTCACCCGGACCGCCGTGCCGGCGTCACCCGCGCTCGCGGTCTTCCACCAGGCGGTGGTGGTGGCGAAGCCGCCGTCGACGCGGTCGAGCCTGGTCCAGCCGGTCACCCCGGCCGGCTCACCGGTGCCGGTGTGCGTGTTCTGGCTGAGCAGAAGCAGCAGCGTGTCACCGGCCTGCACGCCCGCCGGAACGGTGACTGTGTGGCTGGTCCAGTTGGCGTTCGCGGTGGCCTGGCCGACGAACGAGATCCGCTGCGGTACGGGCGCGACAGTCACGTCGACGGTCGCGGTGCCGGTGGCGCCCCGGTCGTCGGTGACGGTGAGCGTGACCGGGTAGGTGCCGGCGGCCGCGTACGTGTGCGACGTGGTCGGCACGGAGGCCGTACCGGTGGTGTCCCCGTCGCCGAAGCTCCAGCTGTGGTCCTGGATCGCGCCGTCGGCGTCGGTGGAGGCCGCGCCGGAGAACGAGCACACCAGTCCGGAGCAGGTGGGCGTCACCGCTGCCACCGGCACCTGGTTGGCCGGGCCGCCCGATCCCTTCAGGATCTTCACGTAGTCGATGTCGCCGGCGAAGTAGTCGCAGGTGACCTTCGTGCCGTCGCACTGGCTCTTGCCGCCGGCGGACAGCGGCCATGTGTTGGCGATGGTGCCGGTCGGCCCGTTCAGGCGGCTGGTCCGGACGCCGTCGACGTACATCTCCACGTACGCCGACGTGCGGTTGCAGGTGACCGTGTGCCACTGGCCGTCGGAGATCGGCACGTCCGTGTAGCCGGTGCGGGAGGCACCGTCCGCGCCCCGGAACAGGCACTTCGGTCTGCCGTTCGGGGCCTCGAACTTCCAGTAGCCGCCGGCCGTGTTGCCCTGTCCCTTCTGGAGGATGTTCCCGAAGGAGTACGTGGTCCGGTAGCGGATGGTCACCGAGAAGTCTCCGGCGTCCGGGTTGAAGTCGGTGCTGTGCGGCACCAGGTCGACGTGACCCGGGACGTACTCCTTGTCGGTGGGCAGGTGGGTGGCGAAGCGGTGGCCGGTCGCCCCGGCGTAGAGCGCGCCGGCGACCACCTCGCCGCCGATCGTGCCGTGGCGGCCGTTGCCGCTGTAGTCGGTCAGCATCGTCGACGCCGCCGGCTCGTCCATGCTGAAGAACGCCACCGTCCGCGTCGCGGTGGCCTGCGCGGGCGCGGCCGGGACCGTCACCCCGGCCGCCGCGACGACAGCCGCCACCCCCAACCGGACGGTTGTCCGCCGCCACCGTCCCCGCTCGATCGTGTGCATGTGACCGCCTCCTGCGTATCGGGCATCACAGTGACACGCGTGGTGGCGGCAGCTGAATAACCCGCACGGCGGAGCCGGGTGACCGATGTGGCCGGCACGAACAGTCCGGTGGGTTACGTCCGCCGATCGACCGGTGGCACCGGCGGGCGGGGAGGGTGACTCTCGGTGGGCGATACTGGGTTTGAACCAGTGACCTCTTCCGTGTCAAGGAAGCGCGCTCCCACTGCGCCAATCGCCCGGGCAATCGCGAGCGGACGACGGGATTCGAACCCGCGACCCTCACCTTGGCAAGGTGATGCGCTACCAGCTGCGCTACGTCCGCGTGCCGCCGGTTCGCGCCGGCGACGGGGTGAACTCTACCCGATGCCAAGATCGCCGTGCGGCAGGCCCCCGCCGCGTCGGGTGGCCGTGTGGTTGCGCTGTTCACCGCCGGGGTACTGAGGCCGGTGACAGCACAACCATCCCCCGAAGGAGGCTGTCGTGGGTATCGGTACGAGCATTTTCCTGATCGCGGTCGGCGCGATCCTCACGTTCGCGCTCAACGCCAGCGTCGGCGGGATCGACCTCGACGTCGTCGGCTGGATCCTGATGGCGGCCGGCGTGCTCGGCCTCATCATGACGACGCTGGTCCGGGGCCGCCGTCGTCAGGTGGTCACCACCGACGCCGAGCAGCCGGTGGAGTACCGCCGGGTCGAGGAGCGCCGGGACGTCGCGCCGCCGATGTGACAGCACCCGGGGGCCGACGGAGCTGATCGGTCCCCGACCCGACGGGGGCGCCACACGGCGCCCCCGTCGGCGTGTGGCGGGGTCAGTCGCGCATCAGCTCGTTCAGCGCGTCGAAGTCGAGCCCGCCGGTGAGTGCGCCGTACGTCCCGGCGCCGAGCACCTCCGCCGCCGCCCGCTGGGCCACCGCGTACGCCACCTCGGCCACCGCCGGCCCGATGCTCACCCGGGCCACGCCGAGCCGGGCCAGCTCGGCGATCGGCGGCGCGCCCGGCCCGGCCAGCACGTTCAGCGGCGCCGGGATCGCCGCCGCCAGCGCGGCCACCGTCTCCGGCGCCACGGTTCCGGGTACGAAGATCCCGTCCGCGCCGGCCGCCAGGTACGCCTCGGCGCGCGCGACCGTCTCCGGTACGCCACCGGCCCCGCGCAGACAGGTGTCGACCCGCGCGTTGACGTACAGCGGGATGCCGGCGCGGTCGGCGGTGGCCCGGACCGCGGCGAGCCGGGCGACCTGCTCGTCGACCGGGCGCAGTGGTCCCCCGCCGTCGTGCCAGGAGTCCTCCACGTTGACGCCGACGGCCCCGGCGGCGAGCACCGCGGTGATCGTCTCGGCGACCTCGGCGGGGCTGTCGCCGTACCCGGATTCGATGTCGGCGGTGACCGGCACGCGGACCGCGTCGGCCACCCGGCGGATCACGTCGACGGCGGTGTCCCGGGCCAGCGCGTCGCCGTCCGGGGCGCCGCGGCTCCACGCGACCCCGGCGCTCGTGGTCGCGACCGCCCGGGCGCCGGCCGCGGCGACGAGCCGGGCGCTCAGCGCGTCCCAGGCGTTGACCAGGATCAGTGGCTCACCGGGCAGGTGCAGGGCACGGAACTGTCGGGCTCGGGTTTGCTGATCGTCCACCGGGCCAGTCTGGGTGGGGTCGTCCGGTCACGGCAATGGCCAGCGGCGCGGTACTGGACTGGTCGATGACGACGAGAAAGGCCGTGTCGAATGATCGACACGGCCTTTCCGCTGGTGGGCGATACTGGGTTTGAACCAGTGACCTCTTCCGTGTCAAGGAAGCGCGCTCCCACTGCGCCAATCGCCCTCGTCCAATGCCGAGGTGGAGACGGGATTTGAACCCGTGTACACGGCTTTGCAGGCCGTTGCCTCGCCTCTCGGCCACTCCACCGAGGTTGCCCCCGAACTGCGTGGCGGCATCTCCGAGCGGACGACGGGATTCGAACCCGCGACCCTCACCTTGGCAAGGTGATGCGCTACCAGCTGCGCTACGTCCGCACGCCCCCGGGTGTTATCCGGTGACGGATGAGAACTTTAGCCGAGCCCGGGAACGGTTGCCAAATCGGGGGCCGTTCCGGCGCGTCCCGATGTCGCCGACGCCGCAGCGCGCAGGCTTCCTAGGAGCCTGGGCGGATGCCCCCGCAGGCCCGCAGGCAGGGCCGCGACCTGCGGAATTTGCTCGGCGAGCCGAGTGTCCGGCATCCGACTGTCCCACCGCCGACCGGCCGCTTCGGTAACTCCCTGTGGTCATGAGGATGGGTTACCGTAACGCCGTGACGAGACGAGCCGCCGAGATCCGCCTGGACGCGCTATTGCGTACGGCCTGCGAG
Organism: Micromonospora sp. CNB394; assembly: GCF_000374985.1. Classification (NCBI taxonomy): domain Bacteria; kingdom Bacillati; phylum Actinomycetota; class Actinomycetes; order Micromonosporales; family Micromonosporaceae; genus Micromonospora; species Micromonospora sp. CNB394. The sequence goes on from NZ_KB895856.1 coordinate 4,207, forward strand.
GTAATCGCGGAACGAGGGCTCGCCAACACCCGCACCGCGGACGTGGCCGAGGCCGCCGGGGTCAGCCAGGCGCTCGTCTTCTACCACTTCGCGACGAAGGACCGGCTGCTCGCGCAGGCCTTCGCGTACGCGGTCGAGCAGGATCTCGCCCGCCTCGACGCGGTACTGCGCTCCTCCGCCCCGCCGCTGGCGAAGATGCGGCGGATGCTGCGCCTCTACACGCCGACCGGCCGGGCCACCTCCTGGTCGATGAGGATCGACGGCTGGGCGGAGTCGCTGCGTACGCCCGAGTTGGAGAAACTCTCCCGCCGCCTCGACCTGCGGTGGCGGCAGGACCTGGCCGCGGTGATCACCGCCGGGGTCGCCGAGGGCACGTTCGACTGCCCCGACCCGGCCGGCGCGGCCTGGCGGATCAGCGCGGTGATGGACGGACTGGCGGTCCAGATCGCGGTGCACGAGCGGGTGATCACCCGCCGGCAGATCGCCGAATGGATCCGCCTGGTGGCCGCCCGGGAACTGGGCCTGGAACCCAGCCAGCTCGACTGACCGCCTGCTCCCCTCCACCCCGCCCCGCCGCCCTGGCCCGCCCTGGCCCGCCCGCCCTGGCCCGCCCGTACCGGTGATCAAGGGGTTTGCGTCCCCATCCCGGTCGGCAGAGAACGCAAACCCCTTGATCAACGGGGAGAGGCGACCGGGACGGGCGACGGGGAGGGTCAGCCTGTGGGGGGCCGAGGCGGCGAGCGTCAGTGCCAGCGTGGGCGGGGGCGTTCGAAGGAGGGGTCGGCGGACGGGCGCAGCAAGCGGCGCATCCGCAGCAGCAGACCGGCCCCCAGGAACAGCAGCAGCCCGCCGAGCAGGAACGCGGCCTGCACGATGCCGAATCCGCCGCTGTCGGCCACCGGCCGCCCGGCCACGCCACCCGGCGCGGGCGGCTCCACCACCGTGGCGTCGGTCGGCTCGTCAGTGGGCTCCTCGGCCGGCGGCTCGCCGGTCGGCGTCTCCGTGGGCTCCGCGCTGGTGGGTGCCGGCGTCGGCGCCTCCTCCCCCACCACCTCCCGGGAGGCGGTACGCCGGGCCAGCAGCCGCAACTGCGGGTCGTACGCCTCGGCGGCGAAACTCACCCGCCCGCGCCCGACGTCCTCGGCGAACGCCACCCGGTAGCGGGCGGTCACGGTACGGCCGGGGCAGAGCACACCCGGGTCGAGTTGCCGGTCGGTGAGCCGGGCGGTGTCCTCCTCGGTGCGGATCTCCAGCGGGAACGAGCCGTTGTCCTCCACCCGGTCCACCTTCAACTGGTCCAGGCGCAGGCCCTGCACCCGCACCAGCATCGACCAGCGCACCTTGACACAGCCGCCCCCGTCCGAGCGGGACACCACGGCGGACAACGTCTCCACCCGGTTCCCGGCGGTGAACTCGTCCGGCAGACCGCTCAACTCGGTGGAGAAGGCCGCCGCCGCCCGCGCCGGCAGGGCTCCGCCGTACCCGGTCCCGGCCACGAACGTCAGCACCAGTCCGATCCGCAGCGCGTGCCGCCACCCGCTCACCACGCCTCCTCGCTCTCGGTCGTGTCCACAGGCAACGCTAGAAGCCCGCCGGGCGGGCCGGTAGACGGGCGTGTTCGCATCCAACGCCACAACAGGGGGGCTGTTTCACCGACCGTGGTGAACCGGTCACGACCGCGCCGTGACACGCCCGGGATGCGGGTCCGGACACCCGGTGGGACACAATTCTCCGGTGTCCGAGCTGTCCGCCGCGTTCGTCCGGCTGCACGCCCGCCTCGCCCCGGTGGCGTTCGTTCCCGAGGTGCGGCTGCACCAGGCCGACGAGCCGATCGGCCTCTGGGAGCTGACCGAGGGTGAGTTCCGCAGCGCCCAGCCGCCACCGTTCTGGGCGTTCGCCTGGGCCGGCGGGCAGGGGTTGGCCCGCTACGTCACCGACCATCCGGAGCTGGTCGACGGCCACCGGGTGCTGGACCTGGCCTCCGGTTCCGGCCTGGTCGCCATCGCCGCGGCCCGCGCCGGCGCCGCCGCCGTCCGGGCGGTCGAGGTGGACGAGCGGGCCGTCGCGGCCGTCGCGCTCAATGCCGAGGCCAACGGGGTACGCGTCGACGCCGAACTCGCCGACATCCTCGACTCCGACGCCGGTGACGCCGAGGTGGTGCTGGCCGGGGACGTCTTCTACAGCGAGGCGATGGCCCGCCGGATGCTGCGTTTCCTGCTCCGGGCCGCCCGTGCCGGCGCCCGGGTGCTGGTGGGCGACCCGGGCCGGGCGTTCCTGCCCCGCGAGCGGTTCCACGAGCTGGCCGCGTACGACGTGCCGGTGTCGGAGGCGCTGGAGAGCGTACGGGTGAAGCACACCACCGTGTGGGAGCTGGACCCGAACCCGCCCGGCGCCCGCCGCTAGCGTTACCGCGTGCTGTTCCGGGGCTGGGGGGAGTCCGTCGACGGGCCGTGGCCCGACGCGGCCACCGTGGTCGACCACGTCGGCGTGCCGCACGTGGTGGTGACCCGGCACGCGCTCGTACGCCGGGTGCTCACCGATCCGGCGACGTTCCGGCCGGACAACGCGCTCGACGCGGTCACCCCGATCCCGGTGGCCGCGCTGCGGGTGCTCGCCGGGCACCGGTTCCGGCTGCCGCCGACGCTGGCGAACAACGGCGGCGCCGGTCACCCGGAGATCCGCGGCATCGTCGCCGACGCGCTGCACCCGCACCGGGTGGACGCCCAGCGTCAGTGGCTGACCGGGCTGGTCCGGGAGCGGGTAGCCGGGCTGGCCGCGGCGCTGGACGCGGGCCGACCGGTCGACCTGTACGCGGGTCTCGCCGCCGACCTGCCGCTGCTGGTGCTGGCCCGGCTGGTGGAGCTGCCGGAGGCCCCGGTCGGCGCGGTGAAGGACTTCGCCCGGGCCGCGCTGGAGTTGTTCTGGGCGCCGCTGGACTCCGCCCGGCAGCTCACGCTGGCCGCCGAGGTGGGCCGGTTCCACACCGTGCTGCGGGAGTTCGCCGCGACCGGGGGCGGGCTCGCCGCGCGGCTGCGCGAGGCCGGGCACTCCCCCGACGTGGTCGTCGGCGCGTTGTTCTTCCTGCTGGTCGCCGGGCAGGAGACCACCTCGCAGTTCCTCACCCTGCTGCTACACCGGCTGTCCGGCGAACCGGCGGTACGGGCCGGGCTGCGCGCGGGCACGGTCGCCGTGGACGACGTGGTCGAGGAGGGACTGCGGCTGGAGCCGCCGATCGTCACCTGGCGGCGCGTGGCGGCAGTCGACACCACGCTCGGCGAGGTGCCGGTGGCGGCGGGCACCAGCGTGGTGGCCTGGCTGGCCCGTGCCGGTCGTGATCCGGCCGTGGTGGGCGCGCCGGGCGAGTTCCGCCCGGGGCAGCCCGGCTCGCGGCGGCACCTGGCGTTCGGCGCCGGGCCGCACCGCTGCGTCGGGGCGCAGCTCGCCCGGATGGAGGCCGCTGTGGTGGTCGCCGAGGCGGCAGCGCTGCTCGACGGCGTGACTGTGGTGCGACCGCCGTGGTGCCCGGACAACCTCACCTTCCGGATGCCGGACGCGTTCGTGGTCCGCCGCGGTTGAGCGCTGCGGGTGTTTGTTAACAAGGGGCCCTTCCTCTACCGGAGGCGTTAACGAGGGGCCCTTCCTTACGAAAGTCAGGGCGGGTGGCTGCCGTTCGACGGCGGTGCGGCACCCCCGTCGCCCCATAGCGTCGCCGCATGATCACACTTCGTGCGTTGACGAAACGGTTCGGCGACGTGACAGCCGTCGACGACCTGACCGTCGACATCCGCCCCGGGCAGGTCACCGGGTTCCTCGGCCCGAACGGCGCGGGCAAGTCCACCACCATGCGGATGGTGCTCGGCCTGGACCGCCCCACCGCCGGGCAGGCGCTGGTGAACGGCCGGGACTACCGGACGCTGCGGCACCCGCTGCACGAGGTCGGCGCGCTGCTCGACGCCACAGGCGTGCACCCGGCCCGCTCGGGTGTGGCGCACCTGCGGGCGATGGCGCACAGCAACGGCGTACCGGCCCGGCGGGTGACCGAGGTGCTCGACCTGGTGGGCCTGGACGCCCGCGCCGCCGGCAAGCCGGGCCGGGCGCTGTCGCTGGGCATGGGTCAGCGCCTCGGCATCGCGGGCGCGCTGCTCGGCGACCCGCCGGTGCTGCTGCTCGACGAGCCGGTCAACGGGCTCGACCCGGACGGCGTGCGGTGGATCCGCGGGTTCACCCGCCGCCTCGCCGACGAGGGGCGCACCGTCCTCGTCTCCAGTCACCTGATGAGCGAGATGCAGCAGACCGCCGACCGGGTGGTGGTGCTGGGGCGCGGCCGGCTGGTGGCCGACGCGCCGCTGGCCGAGCTGATCGCCGCCCGGCCCGCCGCGTCGGTCCGGGTACGCGGGCCGGAGCCGGCCGCGCTCGCCGCCCTCGGCGACCGGCTGGCCGCCGAGGGCGCGACGGTCACCGCCGCCGACGGCGGGATGGCCGTCGCCGGCAGCACCGCCGGCCGGGTCGGCGACCTGGCGTACGAGATGGGGGTACGCCTGCACGAGCTGACCCCCGTCGCCCCCTCCCTGGAGGAGGCGTTCCTGGAGCTGACCGCCGACAGCGTGGAGTACGCCGCCGGCCCGACCGGAGGTGACACCCGATGACCGCACAGTCCACGCTCGACCCGGCCCGGCGGACCACCCGGCCCGCCCCGGCCGGACATCCGCTCGCCGGGGCGGTGGCCGCCGAGTGGACGAAGCTCTGGTCGGTCCGCTCCACGTGGTGGACGCTGCTCGCGGCGGTGCTGACCATGACGGCCACCAGCGTCCAGCTCGCCATCTACGCGCGCAACGGCAACACCGACGACGACCCGGCGAACGACTCGGGCGTGGTGGACGTCGGCGAGATCGTGGCCGGGTCGCTGGAGCTGACCCAGTACGTGGTGCTGGCGCTTGGCCTGTTCGCGATCACCAGCGAGTTCGCCACCGGCACGATCCGCACCACGCTGCGGTGCACCCCGTCGCGGGGACGGGTGCTGGCGGCCAAGGCGTCGGTGGTGGGCGCTGTGACGTTCGGCCTCGGGCTGCTGCTCGGCACCGTGGGCGCGGTGGTGGCCCGGCCGGTGCTGGGCGAGTGGGGCCGCGCCCCGCTGGGCGGCACGGTGGCCGACGTGGTCGCGTGCACGGCGTACCTGGCGCTGGTCGGCGTGCTGGCGCTCGGCCTCGCGGCGGCGCTGCGCGGCGCGGTGCTGACGCTGACCGTGCTGTTCGCGCTGCTGATGATCGTGCCGCTGTCGTTGCAGGAGCCGGACATCACGGTGCTCACCCGGATCGCCGATGCGTTCCCCGGGGTGGCCGGCAACCACTTCCTCGCCGGGGACACCGAGCCGTACCCGGCGGCGGCAGGGCTGCTGCTGCTCGCCGCCTGGACCGCCGCCGCGCTGGCGCTGGGCCGGTGGGCGCTGGCCCGGCGCGACGCCTGAGCGGGGTGGGGCTGGTCAGCCGGTGGGCGGGACCAGCCCCGCCTCGTACGCGAGGATCGCCGCCTGCACCCGGTTGCGCACGTCCAGCCGGGTGAAGATGCTGGTCAGGTAGCTCTTCACGGTGCCCTCGACCAGGTGCAGCCGGCGGGCGATCTCGGCGTTCGACAGCCCCGCGCCGACCAGCGCCAACACGTCGCGTTCCCGGTCGGTGAGCCCGGCCAGCCGGTCCCGCGCGTACGGGCCACGGGCCAGCCGGCCGCCGCTCAACTCGATCACCCGGCGGGCCACCCGCGGCGACAGGTACGCCCCGCCGTCGGCCACCGCCCGCACCCCGGCCAGCAGTTCACGCGGGTCGCCGGACTTGAGCAGGAACCCGGCGGCGCCGTGGCCGAGCGCGCGGGCGATCAGGTCGTCGTCGCCGAACGTGGTGAGCATGACAGCCGCCGTCTCCGGCACCAGCCGGCGGATCTGCGCGGCGGCGCTGAGCCCGTCGCCGCGGGGCATCCGGATGTCCAGCAGCGCCACCCGGGGCCGGTGCGCGCGGACCAGCTCGACCGCGGCCAGGCCGTCGCCCGCCTCGCCGACCACCTCGATGCCGGGGTCGGCGGCCAGGATCGCCCGGACCCCGGCCCGGACCAGTGCCTCGTCGTCGGCGAGCACCACCCGCAGTGGACGCCCGTGGTCGTCGCTCATGATCCGATCCGCTCCTTGCTGACCAGCCGCCCGTCGGCGAAGCAGAGCCGCCAGGTCGCCTGGGCGAACGGGAAGTTGCCGTCGGTGTAGAACTCGCAGCCCGGCACCGCGCCGGTGGCGGGCGGGTCGGCCTCCCGCCGGGGCAGCCCGAGCGCGGCACGCGGCTCACCCAGGCGCAGCCGTTCGTAGCCGGCCCGGTCGAGCACCGCGCCGGCCGTGGCGAGCGGGTAGTAGACGCCCGCCAGCACCAGAGCCAGCCCGGCGGGCGCGCCGAACGCGACGAGCAGGCTGTGCCGCACCCGCCGCCGGGCCTCCCGCAGCCGCCGCTCCGCGTCCCCGTGTCCGTCCCGGCCGGGTACGCCGACGCGTCCGGGGTCGAGCGGGTCGATCTCCGCGAGGTCGTCGTCGCCGGGTCGCGGGGCGGTCGCCCCGGAACCGTCAGTCGGGCCGGTGACCGGCGGACCGGCGTCTGCGAGGGCCGACGTCCCGGAGGCCCGGATCGGGCCGGCGACCGATGAACCGGCGTCCGCGCGGCCGGGCGGCGGCGTGCCCGGACGGGCCGCGTCGGCGAGCGGGACGCGGGCGGTGACCGCCCAGCCGCCGTCGCGCGGGCCTGCGTCCAGGGTGCCGCCGGCGAGGCGTACCCGCTCGCGCAGCGCCAGCAACCCGGAGCCGTGCGACGGCGGCCCGGGCAGCGGACCGCCCGGTGGTGGCGCGTTCACCACCGCGACAGTCACCGCACCGGCCTCGCGCGTCACAGCGACGGTGACCGGGGCGCCGGGGGCGTAGCGGGCGGCGTTGGTGAGCGCCTCCCGGACCACCCGGTGCACGGCGTGCGCGGGCAGCGGCGGCAGGTCCGCCTCGTCGGCGCGCAGGTCGACAGTCATCCCGGCGTCGCGCGCGCCGTCGACCACGTCGGCGACCGTCTCCCCCGGCGGCCGCAGCGTGCGCTCCTCCCGCAGCACGCCGATCACCTCGTGCAGCCGTTCGGTGGCGGCGGCGACGCTCGCCCGCAGCTCACCGGCCGCCGCCCGGTACGCCGGGGACAGGTCCGGCGCCAGTTCCAGCGCGCCCGCCCGCAGTGCGATGAGGCTCAGGTCGTGACCGAGCGAGTCGTGCATGTCCTGGGCGATGCGGGCCCGCTCGCGCAGGCGTACCCGTTCGACCTCGGCCCGGCGCTCGGCCCGCGCGTGCCGCAGCCCGGCGTCGGCGAGCGCGCGGTGCTGCCGCCGCAACCGGCCCAGCAGCCAGGGGAACACCCCGGCGAAGAGAAGCACCGAGGCGAGCAGGAACCAGGTGGACGGCTCGGTGCCGAGCAGCCCGAGGTTGAGCACCGAGCCGGTGACCGCGATGGCGGCGAAGACGGCGGCGGCCGGTGCGGCCCGGTCGCTGCGCCGTCCGGCGAGGTAGCCGAAAACCGGGATGGCGAACACCACGTTGCCGTCGACGAGCGAGCCGGCCACCACCGCGAGCACCGCGACCAGCGGCCACCGGCGGCCGATGCACACCGCCACGCCGAGCAGCGCCAGCGCGGCGGCCAGCGGCGGCAGCTCACCGATCTGCGGCGGGGTGAGCCGGCCGTACGCGACGGGTGCCGCGAGTACGGCCCAGAGCAGCAGGTCACCGGCCCGGCGTTGGCGTTCGCGGGGTTCCACGGCGGTCACGCTACCCACGCCCGGCCGGGGCGGGCACCGACGAAAGTCAGGTCTCCTCGGCCCAGGCCCGCCAGTCGTCCAGCACGCCGTAGAGGGCTGGGGTGAGCCAGCCGGGCGCTGATCGGCGGAACACGCCCGGGTCCATCCCGCCCGCGCCGGCCGGCACCGCGCCGAGCAGGTTCGGCACCAGCTCGGACAGGTTCAGCCAGTGCACCAGTTCCGGCTCGGCCGGCCAGGCGCCGATCACCACACCGGCCGGGACGGCCCGCCGCTCCAGCGCCTCCAGCGTCAGCGCCGTGTGGTTGAGCGTGCCGAGCCCGGCCCGCGCCACCACCACCGCCGGCGCGCCGAGCGACACCGCCAGGTCGGCCACCGTCCACGGTTCGCCGGACGGGCGCAACCCCATCGGTACGAGCAGCCCGCCCGCGCCCTCGACGAGCACCAGGTCGTGCTTGTCCGCCTCCTCGCGGATCGCGTCGACGGCGCTGTACAGCTCCAGCGGCGGCAGCTCCGCCACCCGGGCCGCGGCCAGCGGGGCCAGCGGATCGGGGTAGCTGGCGAGCGTCCGACCGGTGAGCGGGGCGGCCAGCCGGGTCACCGAGTCGACGTCGCCGGGCTCGCCTGTCGCCGTACCCGTCTGGCCCGGCTTGACCACGGCGACCCGCAGGCCGGCCGCCTGCGCGGCGGCGGCGACGGCGGCGGTCACCACCGTCTTGCCGACCTCGGTGTCGGTGCCGGTCACCAGCACCGGCCCGGTCCAGGCGTCGCCGAAGCTCATGGCGCACACTCCACGATCACGTCCAGCGCCCGGTCGAAGTCGGCCCGGTCCACGCCGGCGCTGACGGTGAGCCGCAGCCGGGACCGGTTGTCAGGGGTGGACGGGGGACGGAAACAGCCGACCGCGACGCCGCGGTCCCGGCAGGCGGCCGCCCAGGCAGTCGCCTGCTGCGGGCCGGGCGCGGTCACCGAGATCACCGCGCCGTCCGGGGCGGACACGGACAGCCCGGCCCCGCCGAGGCGGCGCACCGCCGCCGCGACCCGGTCGGCCAGTTCGGTGCGCAGCGCGTCACCGGTGCGGGCCAGCCGTACCGCGGCGTGCACCCCGGCCACCACCGCGGGCGGCGGCGCGGTGTCGAAGATGAAGGTGCGGCCGGTCTCCACCAGGTGGCGGACGAACTCGGCCGGCCCGGCGACCACGCCGCCGGCCCCGCCGAGCGCCTTGGACAGCGTCGCGGTGACCACCACGTCGGGCGCGCCGGCGAGCCCGCCGGCGGCGACCCCGCCGGCGCCGGCCGGGCCGGTGACGCCGAGCGCGTGCGCGTCGTCGACGAGCAGCAGCGCGCCGTGGCGGCGGGCCACCGCGTGCAGCTCGGCGAGGGGGGCCAGGTCGCCGTCGACGGAGAACACCGACTCGGTCACCACCACCGCCGGGCGGCCCGGCGCGGCGGCCAGCGCCGCGGCCACCGCGGCGACGTCGGCGTGCGGCGTCACGAGCGTCTCGGCGCCGGAGATCCGGCAGCCGTCGATCAGCGAGGCGTGGTTGTGGGCGTCGGAGACGAGCAGCGTACGCGGCTGCGTCAGCCCCCGGACGGCGGCGAGGTTGGCCAGGTAGCCGGAGGAGAACACGAGCGCCCGGTCGACGCCGAGCCAGTCGGCCAGGTCGTCCTCCAGCGCGTGGTGGGCGTCGGTGGACCCGCGCACCAGACGCGACCCGGTGGCGCCCAGCCCGTACGCGGACAGGGCCTCCGCCGCGGCGGCGGTGACCTCGGGGTGGGTGGCCAGGCCGAGGTAGTCGTTGCCGGCCAGGTCGACCACTGCGTCGTCGGCGGCCCGGGGGCGCAGCGTGCGGGTCAGCCCCGCCCGGGCCCGCAGCTCGGCGCGGCGGTCCAGGGCCGCCAGCCAGTCCGCCACCGTGCCGTCCCCTCCCGCCGACTCTCCCCGCCCCGCCGGGCGCTTCCGCGGGGCGAAGTTACCACCCGCGCCGAGGGCCCCGGCGTGGCGCGGTCCCGGCTCGCCGCAGGGCCGGCAGCGGCGGTTTCCCGCGCTCACGGTGGCCTGTTAGGTTACGAGCCATGCCAGAGATCCTCGACCAGGCCCGGGAGCGGGTGCTGGGCAACGGCGTCGGCCTCGACGAGGCCGGCATCCTCGCGGTGCTGAACCTTCCCGACGAGCACCTGCCCGCCGCTCTCCAGCTGGCCCACGAGGTCCGGATGCGCTGGTGCGGTCCGGAGGTCGAGGTCGAGGGCATCGTCTCGCTGAAGACCGGCGGCTGCCCGGAGGACTGCCACTTCTGCTCGCAGTCCGGCCTGTTCACCTCGCCGGTGCGCTCGGTCTGGCTGGACATTCCCGCGCTGGTCGAGGCCGCGAAGCAGACCGCCGCGACCGGGGCCACCGAGTTCTGCATCGTGGCCGCGGTGCGCGGCCCGGACGCCCGGCTGATGAAGCAGATGCGCGAGGGTGTGGCCGCCATCCGTGCCGCTGTCGACATCCAGGTCGCCGCGTCGCTCGGCATGCTCACCAAGGAGCAGGTCGACGAGCTGGTCGAGATGGGCGTGCACCGCTACAACCACAACCTGGAGACCTGCCGCTCCTACTTCCCGAACGTGGTCACCACGCACTCCTGGGAGGAGCGCTGGGAGACGCTGCGGATGGTCCGCGAGTCCGGCATGGAGGTCTGCTGCGGCGGCATCCTCGGCCTCGGCGAGACGGTCGAGCAGCGCGCCGAGTTCGCCGCCCAGCTCGCCGAGCTGGACCCGCACGAGGTTCCGCTGAACTTCCTCAACCCGCGCCCCGGCACGCCGCTCGGCGACCGCCCGGTGGTGGAGGGCAAGGACGCGCTGCGCGCCATCGCCGCGTTCCGGCTGGCCATGCCGCGCACCATCCTGCGGTACGCGGGCGGCCGCGAGCTCACCCTCGGTGACCTCGGCACCCGCGAGGGTCTGCTCGGCGGCATCAACGCGGTGATCGTCGGCAACTACCTGACCACGCTGGGCCGGCCCGCGACGGCCGACCTGGAGCTGCTGGAAGACCTGAAGATGCCGGTGAAGGCGCTCTCGGCGACCCTGTGAGGCAGCGGTGACCGAATCCTCACCCGCCACGGCGGCCCTCCCGGCCGTGCGCTGGTGCGACAGGTGCGGCGAGTCGGTGGCGACCGGGCCGCACCCGGCGTGCGAGGCGGCCCGTGCCTGGGAGCCGCCGCGCTGGTGCGCGTCCTGCCGGCGGCGGATGAAGGTGCAGGTGGTACCGGCCGGGTGGTCGGCGGTCTGCGTCGAGCACGGCGAGCGGCGGGGCTGAGACGTGCTGCGGGGGCGTGCGGTGACGCTACGGCCGGTGACCGACGCCGACGTGCCCGCCCTGGCCGCGATCCGGGCCACCCCTGAGGTGCGCCGCTGGTGGCGCGGCGGCGACGACCTGGCCGCGTCGGTGCGGGCCGACCTGGCCGACGACGCGCTGACGGTCTACGCCGTCGAGCACGACGGCCGGCTGGTCGGCGCGATCCAGTGGTACGCCGAGACCGACCCGGACTACCGCCACGCCAGCCTGGACGTCTTCCTCGACCCGGCGGTACGCGGCTCGGGGCTGGGCGGCGACGCGATCCGTACGCTGGTCCGGCACCTGGTCGACGAGTACGGCCACCACCGGTTCACCATCGACCCGGCGGCGGCGAACACGGCGGCGATCCGGGCGTACGCGAAGGTGGGGTTCCGCCCGGTGGGCATCATGCGGCGTTACGAGCGCGGAGCGGACGGGCGCTGGCACGACGCGCTGCTGATGGACCTGCTCGCCGAGGATCTGTCCGGCTGACCGCGCTCCTGCGGCGGGCGGCGGCGGCGGGCGGCGGGCGGCGGACCTTGGCGAGTTGTGGTTCGGACGGAACAAGAACTCGCCAAGATTGCGCCGTGCCCTGTGGACGGGGCGACGCCACCGCTTCGCGGCCGGGAGACTCGGGCGGGTGATGGGGTGGCTGCCCGCGCACGACGCGGGCCGGTTGGAGTGGCTGGCGTTCGACCAGGCGGGCGTGGTGACGTGGGCGCAGGCGACCGCGCTCCTCACCCCGGGCACGGTGCGGGGGTTGGTCCGTTCCGGTCGCTGGCGGTCGATCTGCCGCGGCATCCTGGTGACCGGCAACGGGCGGCTGACCTGGGACCAGCAGTTGTGGGTGGCGGTGCTCGCCGCCGGATCCGGGGCGGTGCTGGCCGGTGTCACCGCAGCCGGTGAGGCCGGTGTCCGAGGGTTGCGGCGGGAGCCGCTGCATGTGCTCGTTCCCGCCGGCCGCCACCCGCCCACGTTGCTGCGCCGGCTCCCGCTCGACGTCACCGGTGTCGTGGTGCACCGGTCGTCGGTACTGCCGGACTCGCACCGGCAGGTCGCACGCCCTCCTCGCACGACGACCGCGCGGGCGGTGGTGGACGGCGCGGGCTGGGCCCGCTCCGACGACGAGGCCCGGTCGGTGCTGGCGGCGGCGTGTCAGCAGCGCCGGGTGTCACCGGAGGAGATCCTCGCCGTGCTCGATGTGCTCCCCCGGGCACCGCGACGCGAGCTGATCCGGCGAACGACAGCTGACATCGCCGGCGGGGCCGAGGCACTGTCCGAGCTGGACTTCCTGACGCTCTGCCGGCGGCATCGACTGCCGGTGCCGGACCTGCAGGAACGCCGCCGGGACCAGTCCGGCCGTCTCCGTTTCCTGGACGCGTACTGGCGGCGGTGGCGGCTGCACGTGGAGGTGGACGGCGCCCATCACATGGATGTCCGCCACTGGGCGGCGGACATGCAGCGGCAGAACGACGTCTGGACCGCCGGGGACCGGATCCTGCGGTTTCCCGCCTGGCTGCTCCGCAGCCGCCCCGACGAGGTCGCCGCCACCGTCCGCCGCGCTCTGATCGCGGCCGGCTGGAACGCAGAGATGTGAATCTTGGCGAGTTGTCGTTCACGGTGAACGACAACTCGCCAAGATCAGCTAGGGACCGGCTACGACGTCGTGCAGGCGGAGCCGTTCAGCGTGAAGGAGGTGGGCTTCGGGTTGGTGCCGGTGTGGGTGCCGTTGAAGCCGAAGCTCGTCGACGCCCCCGGCGCCAGCGTCCGGTTGTAGGACAGGTTCGACGCGGTCACCGCCGCGCCGGTCTGGTTCACGTTCGCCGACCAGGCCTGCCCGGCCTTCTGCCCGCTGCTGCCGAACGTGAACGCGAGCGTCCAGCCGTTGATCGCCGTGGTGCCGGTGTTGGTGACCGTGATGTTCGCGGTGAACCCGGTGTCCCAGGTGTTCGCCGTCCAGGTCACCGCACAGCCGCCGCCGGCCGGCGGGGCCGTGGTGGTCACCGTGACGCCGGGCGACGCCGGTGAGACGTTGCCGGCCGCGTCCACCGCCACCACCGTGAAGGTGTACGCGGTGGAGGCGGTCAGCCCGGTCACCGCCAGCGTGGTGCCGGTGGCGGTACCGACCAGGACGTTCCCGCCCCGGTAGACCCGGTACCCGGTCACGCCCACCGCGTCGGTGGACGGGCCCCAGGTCAGGGTCAGGCCGGTCGGGCCGACCGCCGAGGCAGTCGGCGTGCCGGGCGCGGTCGGCGCGGTGGTGTCCGGCGCCGGGGCGGCCGGCGTCGTGACGCTCACCGCAGCCGACGACGCGGACCGGTTGCCGGCGCCGTCGAGCGCCCGCACGGTGAACTGGTACGTCCGCACCGGCGCCAACCCGGTCACGGCCAGGGTGGTGCCGGCCGAGACGGTGACGACCGGGTCGGCCCCGGCCGAGGTACGGGTCACCTCGTAGCCGGCCAGGCCGCTGCCGCCGGTGTCCGTGGAGGCGGCCCAGGTCAGCGTGAGCCCGCTCGACGTAACGGCGGACGCGGCGGGCGTGCCGGGCGCGGTCGGCGCGGTGGTGTCCGGGGTGGCCGGTCCGGGCTCCTCGCCCCAGACGCGTACGCCGCCGGAGTAGAGCGGCACCTTCCGGTTCGGCCCGGCGGTGGCCTGGTACGACGGGTCGTTCGCCGGATCCCAGGTGCCGCCCTCCGGCACCCCGATCTTGAACTGGACCTCCATCCGGTGCTGCGACTGCCCGGCGGGCGCGATGGTGTGGCCGGTGCAGTCGACCTCGACGTACCAGATGTCGCCGGAGAACTGCTTCGCGGTCGACGGGGAGGGGCAGCCCTGGGTGTATCCGGGCGTGACCGTCACCGGGCCGGTGCCGTCGGGCCGGAAGAAGTACCGGAACTTGCCGGTGGTCAGCGCCCGGGCCGGGAACGCCGACTTGTTGTAGATGACCGCCTTGAGCCCGGTGGCGCGCGGCTCGGCCTGCATCACAGTGGTCTCCACGGTCAGCTCGTCCAGGTCGGGCGTCTCGGCGACCGGGAAGCCGGCGAGCGGGCTGCCGCCGTACTCGTTCGTCAGCCGGGCCAGCGCGGAGGTGAAGCCGGCGTTGTAGTCGGTGGCCACCTCGTTCATCACGTAGTCCGACCGGCTGTCGGTGTACGCGTCGTTGGCCGCCGACGGGCCGCCGACCAGGGCGCCGTGGAGCACGTGCCGGGTCTCGGTGGGCACGGTCTGGCTGTCCCACCAGGAGCCGTGTGCGGTGCGGTGGTGCGGGTTGCGCGGCGAGTTGGCGCCGAAGCCGATCTGGTAGCTGGAGTTGCGCGGGTTGTCGCCCAGCGCGTAGTTGATCTGCCGGACGGCGAAGTCGTGGTAGCGCGCCTTACGCGTGGCGTCGGTGGTTCTGTCGCTGTAGACGAGCGCGGCGAACGCGGTGTTGGAGGCGTACCGCAGCGCGCCCCAGGAGTCGAGCACCGCCATCCCGCCGGGCGAGTACGGCACCCGCTGCCCGTTGACGCCCACCGTCCAGTAGTCGAGCCACCGGTTGGCGTCGTCGACGTAGCGCTGCTTTCCGGTCAGGTTCGCCAGCAGCACGTACGCGCCGAACTGCTTGTTGTCCCAGGCGATGGTCCACTTGTAGGAGCGGGTGGTGGACTGCGGCTCGGTGCCGAGCTTGTCGTACTCGCTCTCGGCCTTGGCCAGGTAGGCGGTGTCGCCGGTGGCCCGGTACAGCCAGATCGCGCCCCACACCAGTTCGTCCTGGTAGCCGCTCCACGACCGGTAGAAGCTCGTCGCGTCGGTGATGCACTCGTGGTAGTTCTTCCGCACGGTGTCGGCGAACGTGTAGAGCTGCCTGGCGTGGCCGAGCAGCTTGTCCGCGTAGGCCGCGTCGGTGGGCCGGAACACCATGGAGGAGGCGGCCATCGCGGCCGCCGTCTCCCCCGCCAGGTCCGCGCCGCCACAGCTCGCATCGATCTTGTACGCGGGCCGCGCCATCGGCATCACCTCGGCCGGACCCCACCACTTGTGGTCGTCGTCGCCCTTGCCGACCTGCCCGTAGAGGACGTTCGGGGCCGGGTGCGCCTTGACGAAGTAGTCGTTGACGAAGCGCAGGTTGTTCAGCAGGTGGGTGAGCTGGCCGGAGGCGGCGTACCCGTCGCGGTACTCGACCGCGCCCCACGCCAGCATGGTGGCGCTGAACGCCATCGGGAAGCCGAACTTCACGTGGTCGCCGGCGTCGTACCAGCCGCCGGTGAGGTCGACGCCGACGTCGGCGCCGTCGGTGAGCGCCGAGTCGCCCCGCCAGGAGACCCGGTTCCAGGAGGGCTTGCGACCCGACTGCTGCGCCTCGTAGAAGAACAGCGACTTCTGCAACGCCTCCGCGTAGTTGAACGCGGGTGCGGCCGGTGCGGCGGAGACGGACGCGGGTGTCGGGGCGGCGACGGCCGCGGCCAGGCCGACGGCCAGCGCGGCGCCGGTGGCGAACAGCCGGCGGAGCCGGGACCGGCCTCCGGGCGGCGGGATCGGACGGGGCATGGCGAGCTCCTGTGGCTGGTGCCGGGCGGCAGCCGGAGCGGAAACGGGTTCGGGCTCCGGCTGCCGCGTGGCGGTGGTGGTGGGGTGTCCACAGGAGGCCCGGGAGCGCTCCCATGGACAACCGACAATGTAATGCGCCGTTCACCACAGCGGAAGACCGCGCCGACCCGGGGCACCCGGGCGACCATCGGGAGCTGGATCACATAATCGACTGAGGCCGATGCCTGGGGCGTCATGTCCCAGCTCAACGAGCTTGCCGCGGTCGTGAACGCGCCTTCGAGGGCGTCGGCGACGGCTCGGCCGTCCTGGCATACGAACGTACTGTTGCCCGGCCGTTCGGCCCCGCGGGACAGTTACGCCTCACCTGCGGTGCCGTCGATGCCGCCGCTCCCCGGACGACACTGAGGAGATCGCGATGGCTCGACGACTCGCCGAGGGCACCTCCTGGTCCGACACGCTCGCCCGGGCGGTGGCCGCCACGCCCGAGGCGTTCGGCACCGGTCCCGACGGCACCACCACCCTGCACAACCTCGTCCAGGGCGACTGGCGCGCGCTCGGCACGCCCACCGCGGTACGCACCCCGGTGGACGCCACAGTGCTGGCCCACCTGGCCCGGCTCGACGCCGACACGGCCCGCGCCGCCGTGGCCCACGCCGCCCGCGCGCACCGGGAGTGGGCGCAGACCCCGTTGGCCGAGCGCATCGCCCGGGTCACCGACGCGCTCGACGCGCTCACCGGGCACCGCGACCTACTGGCTCTGCTGCTGGTCTGGGAGATCGGCAAGCCGTGGCGGCTGGCCTGCGCCGACGTGGACCGGGCGCTGGACGGCGTGCGCTGGTACGTGCAGGAGATCGAGCGGATGCTCGCCGACGGGCGGGAGCCGCTGCCCGGCCCGGTCAGCAACATCGCCTCCTGGAACTACCCGATGAGCGTGCTGGTGCACGCCGAGCTGGTGCAGCTGCTCGCCGGCAACGCGGTGATCGCCAAGACCCCGTCGCAGGGCGGCGCGGTCTGCCTCACCGTCGCGCACGCGCTGATGCGCCGCGCCGGGCTGCCCGCCACGCTGCTGTCCGGCAGCGGCGAGGAGCTGTCCGAGGTGCTCGTCCGGGCGCCGGAGATCGGCGCGGTGGCGTTCGTCGGCGGGCGCTCCAACGGCGGCAAGGTGGCCGCCGCGCTGCTCGACTGCGACAAGCGGCACTTCATCGAGCAGGAGGGCCTCAACGCCTGGGGCATCTGGAACTTCTCCCAGTGGGACTCGCTCGCCGCGCACCTGCGCAAGGGCTTCGAGTACGGCAAGCAGCGCTGCACCGCGTACCCCCGGTTCGTGGTCCAGCGCGACCTGGTCGACGAGTTCCTCGACATGTACCTCCCCGTGGTCCGTTCGATCCGATTCGGCCACCCGCTCGCCGTCGGTGACGACTGGTCGGCCGGCGACCCGCTGCCCGAGCTGGACTTCGGGCCGTTGATCAGCGCCGCCAAGGCCGGGGAGCTGCGGCGCAAGGTCGACGAGGCGGTACGCGGCGGCGCCGTGCCGCTGCACCGCGGCAAGCTGGACGGCGCGCCGTTCCTGGACGGGCAGGACACCTCCGCGTACGTCGCCCCGGCCGTGCTGCTGGCCCCGCCCGGCCGGTCCCGCCTCATGCACGCCGAGCCGTTCGGCCCGGTCGACACGATCGTCGTGGTGGACACCACCGACGAGCTGCTGGCCCAGATGAACGCCTCCAACGGCGCGCTCGTCGCGTCCCTCGCGTGCGACGACGAGGAGTTCGCCGGCAAGCTGGCGGTGGACCTGCAGGCGTTCAAGGTGGGCATCAACAAGCCGCGGTCCCGGGGCGACCGGGACGAGCCGTTCGGCGGCCGGGGCGCGTCCTGGAAGGGCGCGTTCGTCGGCGGCGACCTGCTCGTGCAGGCGGTCACTGTGGGCGGCGACGGCCGGCTCTACGGCAACTTCCCCGACTACAGCAGCTACCCGGCCACCTGATCGCGCACAGACGGGCGGGGCCCCCGCATCGGGAGCCCCGCCGTGTCACCGTCCCCCGTATCGGAGGCCGGCCCCTGTGGCGCGTGACCGCGCCGGTTCCGGCCGCCGGGCCCGTACCCCTCGGGTTGCGCCGCGCCGTTGCGGCGCACCCGCGGGGTCCGGCCGGCGGCCGTCAGCTCACCTCGGCCGCTGCGCCGGCATGATCGCCCCGTCCCGCGCGGCCGGCCGTGGGGACAGCGGCAGCGCCGCGGTCAGCACACTGCCGTCGCGCTCCATCGCCACCGGCCGGTCCAGCCGGCGCAGCGTCCGCAGCATCGCCGTGTTCTCCGACTGCACGTGCAGCAGCACGGCGGCGTACCCGGCCCGGTCGGCGTGGCCGATCAGGCGGCGCAGCAGCGCCGAACCGAGGCCCCGGCGCTGCCAGTCGTCGCGTACCAGCAGCGCCGCCTCCGCCTCGTCGCCCTCGCCGAGCAGGTTCGCCATCGCCACGACCGGCTCCGCCGCCCCGCCGGAGCCCGCCGTGGCGAGCAGGGTCACGCCCCGGGCCGGCTCCAGCAGCCGCCGCAGCCGGGCCGGCGACGGGTCCGCCGCCCCGCTCAGGTAGCGCCGCTGCCGGCTGCGCGCCGAGCAGGCGACGTGCAGGTCGCGTACGGCGGGCACGTCCTCGGCGGTCGCGGCCCGCACCGACACCTCGCCGCCGTCCGGCAGCACCAGCGTGACCCGGTCGGCGTCCCGCCGGGCCAGCGTCGCCGCCAGCTCGACCAGGGCCTGGGCACGGGCGTACTCGGCCGGGGTGAAGCTGGGCTCCCGGCGGTGCAGCTCGTGGGCGCCGCCGGCCGGGTCGGTGAGCACCATCGTCGTGCCGCCCACCCCGCCCGGCGAGGCGGCGGGTGTCGGACGCCAGGTCACCGTGTCGGCGCCCAGCAGCGTCCGTAGCACCTCCCCGGTCGCCTCCGGGTCGCGGACCAGCCGCCCGGCGAGCCCGAGCAGCCGGGTCGGCTCGTCGGCCAGCCCGCGCGCCCCGCTGCGCGCGATCCAGCAGTCCCGTCCCCGGCCCCGCTCCACGGCGGCCCACAGCTCCGCCTCGGTCACCTGCTCAGGCGCGTCGACCAGAAAGTCGTCGACCGCGCCGGCCTCGGTGGTGTGCACCTGCACGCTGAGGATGTTGACCCCGCGCAACGCGAGGCTCGCCGTGAGCACCGACAGGTAGCCCGGCCGGTCGTCCACGGTGGCTCGGATCCGCCACAGCGCCATGGTTGTCTCCCTTCCTCAGCACCGACCATGCCGTCTGCCTGTTGCGGTCCCGTTGCCCCGGAGTGACGCGGGGCCGTCCTGTCAGGTGACGGTGGTCACGGGCGGCGCGCCGACCAGGTCCAGCCGGTCGCCGAGGATCACCGCGCTGGCGCGGACGAGCTGGGCGAGCCGGTCCACCTCGGTGGAGTGGAACCCGGCGGCGGCGAGCGGCTCGCTGTGGTCGCGGGCGACCACGAGCACCAGCCCGGCCCGCCCGAACGGCGCCACCGCGTAGTGGTGCCCGTCCGGGCTGGTCATGGCGCGCGCCCGCAGCGGGGTCACCTCCGGCAGCCGCGGCGGGGACGGCGCCCGCCAGCTCGCGTGCCCGATCGCGGCCACGCCGGCCTCGCCGCTGCGCGAAGCCCAGTCCAGTGGTACGACGGCGACCACCGCCCAGTCCGCGGCGAGCAGCCCCGGCACCGCGTCGACCAGCGTGGCCGCCCCGTCGACCGGGTTCGCCGCCACCTGGGCGAGCAGTTCGGCGTCCTGACCGGTGGTGGTGGGCGCGCCGATCGCCCGCCACACGCCGTCCACCCGGACGCCCGGGATCGCTGCCAGTCCGGCGAGCATCCGCTCCACCCGCGCCGCACCCGGCCACACCACAGTGAAGTCGTCCACCGCCCGGCCGCCGAGCCGTTCCAGCACCACCACCTGCACGATGTCCGCGCCGGAGACGCCGAGTGTCCGGGCCACCTGGCCGAGCGTGCCCGGACGGTCCGGCAGAGTCACCCGAACTCTCAGCAGCATGTCTGATCCCCTCCGCTGGGCGGGCCGACCGAGCGGCCGGCAGGCTGGGGCCCAGCCTGCCGGTTGACCATTTCGCCCCTGTTGCAGGGGCATGTCCCGCCGGGAAAACCCCGACCTTGACAACAAAGCTGAGCTGCCATCAACTAATCGGATGACCAATCCGGCCGCCGACGTCGCCGTGCCCTCGACCGGTCCGGCCCCGCGCGGGCTCGACCTCGACCGGCTCGCCGCCCACCTGGCCGTCCACCGGCCGGACCTGAGCGGGCCGCTGTCGGCGCGGCTGATCGCCGGCGGCAAGTCCAACCTCACCTACCTGCTGCGCGCCGGTGACCGCGAGGTCGTGCTGCGCCGGCCACCACTCGGACACGTCCTGGCCACCGCGCACGACATGGCCCGGGAGCACCGGGTGATCTCGGCGCTCGCGCCGACCGGCGTACCCGTGCCGGAGCCGCTGCTGCTCTGCGCCGACGAGAGCGTCATCGGCGCGCCGTTCTACCTGATGGCGAAGGTCGACGGCGAGGTCTACCGGCGGCGGGAGCAGACCGATGCGCTCACCGCGGCGCAGCGGCGCGACCTCGCCCTGGCGATGATGGACACGCTCGCCACGCTGCACCGGGTCGAACCGGCCGAGGTGGGGCTGGCCGACTTCGGCCGCCCGGAGGGCTACCTGGCCCGGCAGGTACGCCGCTGGGCCGGCCAGCTCGACCGATCCCGCAGCCGGGCGCTGCCCGGCATCGACGAGCTGCGCGACGCGCTGGCCGCCAGCGTGCCCGAGGGCGCGAACGCGGGCCGGATCGTGCACGGCGACTACCGGCTGGACAACCTGCTCGCCACCGTCGACCCGATGACGGTACGGGCCGTGCTCGACTGGGAGATGGCCACGCTCGGCGACCCGCTGGCCGACCTCGGGCTGCTGCTGACGTACTGGGACGTGCTCGGCGACGGCAACCCGGTGGCCGACGGCATCGGGCCGCGCGCCGGGTTCCCGACCGGCGCCGACCTGATCGAGCGGTACGCCGGGCGCAGCGACGTCGACGTCGGCCCGCTGCACTGGCACGTGGCGCTCGGCTGCTTCAAGCTCGCGGTCATCTGCGAGGGCATCCACTACCGGCACACGCTCGGGCAGACGCTGGGCGAGGGTTTCGACCGGATCGGCGACCTGGTGGCGCCGCTCGTGGCGCACGGGCTGCGCGCGGTGAGGGAGAGCTAGATGGAGTTCGCGTACGACGACCGGACGATCGAGCTACGGCAACGGCTGGAGGCGTTCCTCACCGAGTGCGTGTACCCGGCCGAGCCGGTGCACCACGAGCAGGTGCTCGCGGCCGGCGACCCGTGGGC
Source organism: Micromonospora sp. CNB394 (assembly GCF_000374985.1). Lineage (NCBI taxonomy): Bacteria > Bacillati > Actinomycetota > Actinomycetes > Micromonosporales > Micromonosporaceae > Micromonospora > Micromonospora sp. CNB394. The sequence goes on from NZ_KB895856.1 coordinate 25,217, forward strand.
CCGCCCGCCGGTGATGGAGGAGCTGAAGGCGCAGGCGCGGGAGCGCGGACTGTGGAACCTGTTCCTGCCCGACGCCCGCTACGGCGCCGGGCTGACCAACCTCCAGTACGCACCGCTGGCCGAGCTGACCGGCCGCAGCCCGCACCTGGCCCCGGAGGCGCTCAACTGCGCCGCGCCGGACACCGGCAACATGGAGCTGCTGGCCGAGTTCGGCTCGGAGGAGCAGCGCAAGCAGTGGCTCATGCCGCTGCTCGCCGGTGAGATCCGGTCCGCGTTCTGCATGACCGAGCCGGAGGTGGCGTCCTCGGACGCGACGAACATCGCCACCCGGATCACCCGCGACGGCGACCACTACGTGATCAACGGGCGCAAGTGGTGGTCGTCCGGGGCGATGGATCCGCGCTGCGAGATCCTCATCGTGATGGGCAAGACCGACCCGGATGCCGACCGGCACCGCCAGCAGAGCATGATCCTGGTCCCCCGGGACACCCCAGGCGTGACGGTACGCCGCGGGATGCGGGTCTTCGGCTACAGCGACGCCCCGCACGGCGGCCACGCCGAGATCGACTTCTGCGACGTCCGGGTACCGGTCGACAACCTGGTCGGCGAGGAGGGCACCGGGTTCGCCATCGCCCAGGCCCGGCTCGGCCCCGGCCGGATCCACCACTGCATGCGCCTGATCGGCATGGCCGAACGGGCCCTGGAGCTGCTCTGCCGGCGCGTGCTCGACCGGATCGCGTTCGGCCGCCCGCTCGCCGAGCAGGGCGTGGTCCGCGAGTGGATCGCCGAGTCACGGGTCCGCATCGAGCAGGCCCGCCTGCTGGTGCTCAAGACCGCGTGGCTGATGGACACCGTCGGCAACAAGGGCGCGCACACCGAGATCCAGGCCATCAAGATCGCCACGCCGCTGATGGCCGAGTGGGTGATCGACAAGGCGATCCAGGCGTACGGCGGGGCCGGGGTCAGCCAGGACACCCCGCTGGCCGAACTGTGGGCGGCGGCCCGCACGCTGCGCCTGGCCGACGGGCCGGACGAGGTGCACCGCGCGTCGCTGGCCCGCCGGGAGCTGCGCCGCTGGTCCTGATCCGCTCCCCCGCCGGACGGGTCAGGCGGAGGCGCGGTGGATCAGCTCGGTGTCCAGCAGCACGTGCGGGGAGGGCACCTCGTCGCCGCGGATACGGGACACCAGCAGCCGGGCCATCTGCCGGCCCATCTCCTCCACCGGCTGGAACACAGTGGTCAGCGGCGGCTCGGCCTGACGCGCGATCGGGGCGTCGTCGAAGCCGATCACCGCCACGTCCTCGGGCACCCGGCGGCCGGCCTCACGCAACGCGCGCAACGCGCCGAAGGCCATCAGGTCGGAGGCCACGAACACGGCGTCCAGTTCCGGGCAGGCGTCGAGCAGCCGGCGCATGGCCGCGGTACCACTGCCCTCGCTGAAGTCCCCGTACGCGATCAGGCTCGGATCCACCCGGCCGCCCGCCGCGCGGACGGCCTCCTGGTAGCCGGAGAGCCGGGCCAGGCCGGCGCCCATGTCCTGAGGGCCCGCGATGGTCGCGACCCGCCGGCGACCGCGGCGGAACAGGTGCTCCACCGCCTGCCGCGCACCGCCGACGTTGTCCATGTCGACGAACCACGCCGGCTGCGCGTTCGGGCGCAGCATCCGCGCCGGCCGGCCGCCGAGCACCGTCGGCAGGCCGCGCTCCTCCAGCAGCGTGGGCAGCGGGTCGGCGTCGTGCAGCGACAGCAGGAGTACGCCGTCCACGTGCTGGTTGGTCAGGTGGTGCTCGACCCGTTCCCGCTCGATCGGTGACTGCACCATGGCCAGCCAGAGCTGCATCGGCGTCTCCACCAGCCCCGAGCTGACGCCCCGGACGATGGCCGCGAAGAACGGCTCGGTGAAGACCCGCTCCCCCGACTCGGAGACCACCAGGGCCACCGAGTCGGTCCGCTGGGTGACCAGCGCACGGGCGGCACGGTTCGGCACGTACCCCAGTTCGGCGATGGCCTGCTGGACGGCGGCCCGGGCCTCCGGGCTGACCTGCGGCGAGCCGTTGACCACGCGGGAGACCGTGCCGCGCCCGACGCCGGCGCGGGCCGCGACCGCGTCGAGGGTCGGACGCCCGAGCGAGCGGGTGCGCTGCGTTGTCATCGTTGTGCTCCTCCGACGGTCGGACGGGCCCGGCACCGACTGAGGCGTCGGCGCCGGGCCGCCCGTTACTGGCTGGCCCAGCTTATTGTGCGGGCAGACCGTTGCGTCGGATCACATCGGCGTACCACCTGGCGCTGGACTTCGCGATCCGGGCCTGGCTGTCGTAGTCGACATAGACCATGCCGAACCGCTTCGTGTAGCCCCAGGCCCACTCGAAGTTGTCCAGGAGCGACCAGGCGAAGTACCCCTTGAGCGGCACGCCGGCCTCGATCGCGGCGTGCGCCGCGCGCAGGTGCGCGGCGAAGTAGGCCAGCCGGTCCGGGTCGTCCACCCGGCCGTCGACGAGTTCGTCGACGAACGCCGAGCCGTTCTCGGTGACGTAGAGCGGCAGGTCGGTGTACTCCCGGTGGACCCGCTCCAGCGTCTCCACCAGACCCGGGGCGTCGATCTCCCAGTCCATGTCCGTCACCGGGACACCGCGGGTGACGAACCGGACGTCCTCGCTGCCCGGCCAGCAGGACGGCGCCCGCCAGTAGGGCTCCGGCTCCGCGCCCTCGACCGGCGCGGCCACCACGTGCCGGCTGTAGTAGTTGATCCCGACCATGTCCAGCGGCGTGGAGATGGTCGCCAGGTCACCGTCGCGCACGTGCCCCATGTCGGTGACCTGACGCAGATCCGCGACGAGGTCCGCCGGGTACGCGCCGCGCAGCACCGGGTCGAGGAAGAACCGGTTCGCCAGCGCGTCGATCCGGCGGGCCGCGTCGGCGTCCGCCGCCGACCCGGTCGCCGGGGTCACCGGGTACAGGTTGACCGTGATGCCGAGCTGCGCCTCCGGGCGGGCCGCGCGGACCGCCTGCACCGCCAGGCCGTGCCCGAGCATCAGGTGGTGCCCGGCCCGGACCGCGTCCGCGCCGTCGGAGCGGCCCGGCGCGTGCACGCCGGAACCGTAGCCGAGGAACGCCGAGCACCACGGCTCGTTCAGCGTGGTGAAGTACTTCACCCGGTCACCGAGCGCCTCGGCGACCAGGTGGGCGTACTCGGCGAAGCGGCCCGCGGTGTCCCGGGCCGGCCAGCCGCCCGCGTCCTCCAGCGGCTGCGGCAGGTCCCAGTGGTAGAGCGTCAGCCAGGGCTCGATGCCGTGGCCGAGCAGCTCGTCGACCAGCCGGCGGTAGAAGTCCATGCCCTCCTGGTTGACTCCGCCGGTGCCGCCCGGCTGCACCCGCGGCCAGCTCACCGAGAAGCGGTACGACCGCAGGCCCAGGTCGGCCATCAGCCGCACGTCGTCCGGCATCCGGTGGTAGTGGTCGCACGCCACGTCGCCGTTGTGCCCGGCCACCGTCCGGCCCTCGGTGTGGCTGAAGGTGTCCCAGATCGACGAGGCACGGCCGCCCTCCGTCGCCGCGCCCTCGATCTGGTAGGCGGCGGTGGCCGCGCCCCAGAGGAAGCCGGGCGGGAAGGAGAGGGCCGGACCGGCGTCGAGGACGCCGACGGCGGGCGGGCTTGCTGGGTTGCTCACGACTTGACGGCGCCTTCCATGATGCCGCCGATGATCTGGCGGCCGAACAGAACGAACACGACGAACAGGGGCAGGGTCGCGATCAACGTACCGGCGAAGATCTGCGAGTTGTCGGCGAAGTAGGCGGTGTTGAGGCTGCGCAGCGAGATCTGGACGGTCGGGTTGGACGGGTCCGCCAGCACCACGAACGGCCAGAAGAACTGGTTCCACTGCTCCATGAAGGTCAGCAGGCCCAGCACCGCGGCGGCCGGACGCAGCGCGGGTGCCACCACGTGCCAGTACACCCGCCAGGTGGAGCAGCCGTCGACCCTGGCGGCCTCGATCAACTCGTTTGGTACCGCCTGCTCGGCGTACTGGCGCATCATGAAGATGCCGAAGCCGCCGATCAGGAACGGGACGGTCACCGACGGCATCGTGTTCAGCCAGTCGAGCTTCGCCATCAGGATGTAGAGCGGCAGCACGCCGAGCTGGATCGGCACCATCATCGAGGTGAGGATGATCAGCAGCAGCGCGTTCTTGCCCCGAAAGCGCAGCTTGGCGAACGCGAAGCCGGCCAGCGAGCCGAAGAACACGGTCGCGACGGTGATCGTCCCGGAGACCAGGAACGAGTTCATCAGGCCCTTGACGATGTTGGCGTCGCTGTTGGCGAGCACGCGCTCGATGTTCTCGCCGAGGTTGCCGCCGGGCAGGAACGGCGGCGGCCAGGAGTTGGCCGCGTCGTTCGTCCGGCTGGCGATCACGATCATCCAGTAGAACGGGAACAGGGACAGCAGCACGCCGAAGATCAGGCCGATCATGGTGAGCGGGCTGGCCTTCCAGAGCCGCTCGGCCCGGTGGGCGGTCTTCACCGGCGGGCTCTGCCGGGTGGGCGGACGGACCGCGGTGGTCGTCATCTCGTCACCTCACTTGTCGGAGCTGATGCGGCGGGCGAGCAGGTAGTTGATCGCCGACATCAACGCGATGAGCACGAAGAGCACGAGCGCGACCGCCCCGGCGTAGCCCCACCGGAAGCGCTGGTTCATCACGTCGAGCAGGTACATCGTGATGGTCTGGAACTGCCCCTCCGAACCACCGGAGAGACCACCCGAGCCGCTGGTGAACAGCAGGGGCTCGGTGAAGAGCTGGAGGCCGCCGATGGTGGAGATGATCAGCGTGAAGATGATCGTGGGGCGCAGCTGCGGCACCGTGATGGACCAGAACTGGCGCCGCCGGGAGGCGCCGTCCAGCGCCGCGGCCTCGTACATGTCCTTGCTGATCGACTGCATGGCGGCCAGGTAGATCAGCGCGTTGTAGCCGACCCAGCGCCAGTCGACCATGGTGGAGATGGCGAACCAGGAGGCGAAGCGGTTCGCCCGCCAGTCGATCGGGTCCAGGCCGACGCTGTCGAGCAGCCAGTTGACCAGGCCGAAGTCCTTGGCGTAGATCATCGAGAAGATCAGCGCGACCACGGCGGTCGAGGTGATGATCGGCATCGCGATGGCCATCCGGAAGAACGTCTGCGCGCGCAGCTTCCGGTTCAGCGCGTTGGCGAGCATCAGCGCCAGCAGCAGCTGGGGCACCGTGGAGAGCAGGAACATGCCGAACGTGTTGACCACCGCGTTCCAGAACTGCGGGTCCTCGGTGATCAGCTCGACGAAGTTGTCCATCCCGACGAAGGAGATCGTCGAGTTCAGCGGCGACCGGTCGGTCAGCGCGATCCAGACCGTGTACGCGATCGGATACACGCCGAACACGGCGAAGATCACGAAGAACGGCAGGACGTACAGGTACGGCGAGTACTTCAGGTCCAGGCGCGTCAGTGAGGCGGCACGGCTGCGCGTGTGACGGGCGGCCCGCGGCGGGCCGGGTTCGGGCGGCGCCGCGGCGTGCAGGTCGAGGCTCATGGGGAGTCCTTCTCCTCAGCCGGCGTCACCCGCCACACGGGCGACGCCGGACTCTGCGGGCACCGCGGGTGGCGCCGGCAGCCTGGGCTGCCGACGCCACCCGCGGGCGGCTCAACCGGTCACTTACCGGCGGCCGCACCGTTCTTCAGGGCCGCCTGCCACTGCTCGTCGGCCGACTTGCCCTGCTCCACGGCGCGCAGGCTGTTCTCCACCGCGGTGCGGACCGCGTTGTTCTTCGGGCCGAGGTAGACCGGCTTCAGGTCGGTGGCACCGGCGGCGAAGATCTTGCCGACCGGGGCCTTGCTGAAGTAGTCGTTTGTCGAGTCGGCCACGGCCGGGTCGGTGAGCGCCTGCGGGTTCGAGGGCAGGTTGCCGACCGCCTTGTACGCGCCGATCTGGCCCTTGGCGCTGGTCAGGAACTTGGCCAGCTCCGCGGCCTCCTTCTGGTGCTTGCTCGACTTCGGCACGCCGAGGAAGGAGCCGCCCCAGTTGCCACCGGCGCCCGGCGCCTTGGCGATGTCCCACTTGCCGGCCGCCGCGTCACCGGCCTGGCCCTTGATGACACCGGTCATCCAGGCGGGGCAGGCGATGGTGGCGAAGGTGCCGTTCTTGAAGCCGGCGTTCCACTCGTTCGAGAACGACTGGAGGTTGTTGGACAGCCCGGCGGCGATCATCTTGGTGGTGAGGTCGTACGCCGTCTTCACGTCCGGGTTCTGGTCGATGACCATCTTGTTGCTCTTGTCGTAGTACGTGTAGCCGGTGCCCTGGCCGGCGACCTGCATCAGCACCACGTTGTAGAAGTTGGTCGCCGAGTCGACGAACTTGTGACTCTTGTCGGCCGCGGCGAACTTCTGGCCGGCGGCGATGAACTCGTCCCAGGTCGGCCAGAGCGCGCCGACCTGCTCGCGGTCGGTGGGCAGCCCGGCGGCCTTGAACAGGTCGCTGCGGTAGCACAGCGCCATCGAGCCGACGTCGGTGCCGAGGCCCAGCACCTTGCCGTCGGGGGTGGTGCCCTGCTCCCACTTCCACGGCAGGAAGTTGCCCTTGAGGTCGTTCGCGCCGTGGTCGGCGAGGTTCACGAACTTGTCGGCCTGGGCGTAGAACTGGACGATGGTGCCCTCCTCCAGGGCCACCACGTCGCCGGCGCCCGAGCCCGCGGTGATCTGCTGGGTGAGGCGGGTGTTGTAGTCACCGAGGCCGAGGCCCTTGCCCCGCTCCTGGATCTTGACGTTCGGGTGCTCCGCTTCGTACTGCTTGTACAGCTCTTCGTAGCCGAAGCCCTGGTCGCCGAAGACGTCGACGACCAGGGTGACCGGGCCGCCGTCGCTGCCGCTGCTGTCCGAGTCGTCGCCGCAGGCGGCGGTGGTGCCGAGCACGACGACGGACGCGAGCGCGATGGCCGCGAAGCGCCGACGACGGATTGGGACGCTCATCCGAGACCCCTCTTTCGGTGGTGAGGCGATATCTGCTGTGTGGTGGGGGGTGCGTCGCGCGGGCCGGAGCGGGCAGGAGGGAGATCCGCACCACTCTCGGGAGCGCTCCCATGAGGTTGCCGGGAGGTGACAGGCGTGTCAATAGACCGCTGGGAGCGTTCCCATTTCGTTACCGCGCCCGCGGCCGATCCCAGCCCAAGGCCGCTCGGCCAGCGGCGCGACGGTCGCTTCGATCAGCAGCGCGGGGGGCGCCGGGTCAGCGACACGGGTGGCTCGCTCAGCACCCGGGTCGCTCAGCGCGGCGGTCGCCCGGTCAGCGCACGGGTCGCTCAGTCAGCGCGCAGGTCGCTCGGTCAGCGCGCGGGTCGCTCGGTCAGCGCGCGGGTCGCCCGGTCAACAGCAGCGGCGCAACAGGACGGTGGCGCGGCCGGGATCGAACCCGGCCGGATCGAACGCGGCGCCGACCCACTCCCGCATCGCCACGTGCTCCGGGTGTGCGGGGTCGGCGAGCGCGGCCAGCAGAACCGCGTATCCGGCCGGGCCGCCCACGTCCTCCGGCGGGCAGGCCCGCTCCCCGTCCAGGCACAGCGGGTAGCGCTCGTCCGGGTCGGCGGCGCAGCAGTCCTCCACCACCAGGTCGTGCTCCCACCAGTCACCGAAGTCGTACGTGTAGCGGAACCGGTCGCCCTTGCCCACGAGCGCGTCCAGCCGGACGTCCAGCTCGTCGCGCAGCGCCAGTTCGCCGTCCGGGTCGGGCTCGCCGTACTGCCGGCCGTCCACGTCGAACGAGTGCAGGTGACAGTCGCGCCAGCCCATCGCGTGCTGGATCACCCGGTGCAGCCGGTCCAGCGTGTAGCCGCCGGGCACCAGCACCCGCCGCCACACCGGCGGCCGGACGCCGGCCAACGACACCATGAGCTGGAAGATTTGACGCGACACGACGTCCCATCCTTCCTGGGCATAGGCTGGGTGCATGATCTGCCGATCCTGCCGGGAACGGCGGCACGACGACTGTCCTGGCCGGAAGTGGTGCGACTGCCAGCACCGTACCCCCGAACCCACCCCTCCGGTCACCGGTCCGGCCGGCGAATGAGCGTCGGAACCCCGATCGAACGGATCTGGCCCGCACCCGTCACCGGTGCGCTCACCGATCCGCAGCTCACCGCGTTGTACTGCCGGACCACCGGCCCGCATCTGCGGGTCAACTTCGTGGCCAGCGCCGACGGCGCGGTCACTCTGGACGGCTACTCCGCCGGGCTGTCCGGCGAGCCGGACAAGCGGGTCTTCGGGCTGCTGCGGATGCTCTGCGACGGCCTCGTGGTGGCCGCCGGCACGCTGCGGCACGAGCGCTACCGGGCGGTCCGGCTGAGCCCGGAGCGCCGGGCCTGGCGCCGCGAGCAGGGACTGGCCGAGTTCCCGACGCTGGTGGTCGTCTCCGGCTCACTCGACCTCGACCCGGCACAGGCCGCCTTCGCCGACGCGCCGGTCCGGCCGGTGGTGCTCACCCACGCCGACGCCCTCCCACCGCCCGGGCTGACCGACGTCGCCGACGTGGTCCGCTGCGGCACCGGGCGGGCCGACGACAGCGGGCGGGCCGGGCGGGTCGATCTCGTCGCCGGACTGGCCGAGCTGCGCCGGCGCGGGCTGAACCAGCTGCTCTGCGAGGGCGGCCCGCACCTGTTCGGCGCGCTCACCGCGGCCGACCTGGTCGACGAGCTGTGCCTGACGGTGGCGCCGCTGCTCGCCGGCGCCGGTCCGGGCCGGATCACCGCCGGGGACGCCAGCGTCCCGCGTCACCTGCCGCTGCGCCATGTGCTGGCCGCCGCCGACGGGGTGCTGATGCTGCGTTACGCCCGCGACCTGGCCGAGACACCGCCCGCCGGCTCCGCCCCCGCCGCCTGACGCGGCACGCGGCACGCGGCACGCGAGATCTTGGTACCGGACGGCCCCTATGGGGGCCCTTTCCTACCAAGATTCCTGCGGTGTCCTGACCGGTGGGACACGGCTCCCGCCTGCCGGGAGGGGCACGGACGGGAAGCGGCGCGGTCGCGGTGGGCGGGCGATGGGTGGAACGCGATGGGTGTCATCGGCCCGCGGAGACACCCATGGTGTTCCACCGAGCCGCCGGGCCCGACCGTACGGCGCCGGGCAGCACCTCGGACCACCTGACGGCACCGCTTGATCACCGGGCGGACACCTCGCAACCCGGCGGGCAGCGACTGGCGGCACGGCGGTGCGGCTGGCGGCACGGCGGTGCGGCTGGCGATGCGGCGCGCGGCACGACGGCACGGCTGGCGACGCGGCGCGCGGCACGGCGACGGCGTGACGGCGCCGGGCGGCGGGAGGGGCGCACGTGGCGGAAACGCACGCATCGTGAGCGGGCGGATTCGGGTGGCTACCGTTCGGCGCACGGGTGACGTGGCGTCCGCCGCGTCGCGTGGCAACCTGTCGCATCCCTCGGGCAGGATGCACGACGTGCACCGCCAACGGTACGACCAGCCGACCGGAGACCGCCGATGACCGACGATCAGCTCGACGGGCCCGGCGAGGGTGTCGGCCGGGTGCTCGGCACCGCTGACGCCACCCCGCTCACCTTCTGGACGGCTGTCGCGCCGGGCAGCTACCTGCAACTCGACGACGTGGTGGTGACCCGCCGCGACCTGCCCGACCGCGAGCCGGTGACGATCGCCGGGGTGGTGACCCAGGTGCGCGCCCGGCACGAGGGGGCGCAGTTCGACTCCGACGTCTTCGCCATCGCCGACGGCACACTGCCGGCGCAGGTGCAGGAGGCCGCCGAGGTGACCACCACGCGGGTCGACCCGGAGTTCTACGTGCCGCCCACGCCGGGTGCCGTGGTGCACCGGGCCGAGGGTGACGCGCGGGCCCGGGCGCTGCACTTCGACCGGATGGAGCGGCGGATCCCGATGGGGATGGGCCGCGACGGCGTGCCGGTCTACCTCAACGCCGACTTCCTCGACGGCACCCGGGGCGCGCACGTGTCGATCTCCGGCATCTCCGGTGTCGCGACCAAGACGAGCTTCGCCACGTTCCTGCTCTACTCGGTGTTCCGCTCCGGCGTGCTGGGCGGCGACGCGGTGAACGCGAAGGCGCTGATCTTCAACGTGAAGGGCGAGGACCTGCTCTTCCTCGACCACCCGAACACCCGGCTCGACGACCCGACCCGGGCGGCGTACGCGAAGCTGGGCCTTGACGCGGGCGCCTTCCCGGACGTGCGGGTGTACGCCCCGCCCCGGGTCGGCGACTCCTCCGGCACGCCGGATGTGAGCAGCCGGCTCACCGGGGTGGACAGCTTCTACTGGACGCTGAGCGAGTTCTGCGCCGACCGGCTGCTGCCGTACGTGTTCGCCGACGCCGACGACGAGCGCCAGCAGTACACGATGGTGGTCCACTCGGTGGCCGCGCACCTGGCCCGCTACGCCCAGCCCGCCGACGGCGGGGTGAGCATCGACGGGGTGCGGCTCGGCTCGTACGCCGATCTGGTCGACCACGTGGTCGAGCAGCTCAACGACGACGAGACGCGCGGCGAGTGGGCGGGCAGCGCGGTCGGGCTGGGCACCGTGAACGCGTTCGCCCGCCGGCTGATCGGCAGCAAGAAGGACCTGGGCCGGTTGATCCGTGGTGACCTGGCGACCCGCCGCCCGCACTCGATCAACACGGCGGAGAGCGCCCAGGTGACTGTGGTCGACCTGCACAACCTGCCGGATCGCGCGCAGCGGTTCGTGGTCGGCGTGACGCTCAAGAGCGAGTTCGAGCGCAAGGAGAAGGCCGGCACCGCCAAGCCGCTGCTGTTCGTCGTGCTCGACGAGCTGAACAAGTACGCGCCGCGGGAGGGTTCGTCGCCGATCAAGGAGGTGCTGCTCGACATCGCCGAGCGGGGCCGTTCGCTGGGCGTGATCCTGGTCGGCGCGCAGCAGACCGCCAGCGAGGTGGAGCGGCGGATCGTCACCAACTCGGCGATCCGGGTGGTGGGCCGGCTCGACCCGGCCGAGGCGTCCCGCCCGGAGTACGGCTTCCTGCCGCCCGCCCAGCGGCAGCGGGCGCTGCTGGCCAAGCCCGGCACCATGTTCGTCAACCAGCCGGACATCCCGGTGCCGCTGTGCCTGGAGTTCCCGTTCCCGGCGTGGGCCACCCGGGTCTCGGAGGCGGGCCGCGCGCCCTCGGAGACGCTACGGTCGATCACCCAGGCCGCCGATCCGTTCGCCGTGGTCGGCTCCGGCTCCTCCGACGACGACATCCCGTTCTAGGCGGCACCCACATGAAGATCCTGCACACCTCCGACTGGCACGTCGGCAAGGTCCTCAAGGGGCAGTCCCGGGCCGAGGAGCACAAGCAGGTCCTCGGCCAGGTCATCGACATCGCCCAGCGCGAACGGCCCGACCTGGTGATCGTCGCCGGTGACCTGTACGACACCGCCGCGCCGGCCCCGGAGGCGACCCGGCTGGTGACGCGGGCGCTCACCGCGCTGCGGCGTACCGGGGCCGACGTGGTGGCGATCGGCGGCAACCACGACAACGGCGCGGCGCTGGACGCGCTGCGGCCGTGGGCCGAGGCGGCCGGGATCACGCTGCGCGGCAGTGTCCGGGAGAACCCGGACGAGCATGTCGTCGACGGGGTCACCGCGGGCGGGGAGCGGTGGCGGCTCGCCGCGCTGCCGTTCCTGTCCCAGCGGTACGCGGTGCGCGCGGTGGAGATGTACACGCTCACCCCGGCCGAGGCTAACCAGACGTACGCCGACCACCTGGGCCGGGTGCTGGACCGCCTCGCCGAGGGGTTCACCGAGCCGGACCGCGTGCACCTGGTGACCGCGCACCTCACAGTGGTCGGGGCGAGCACCGGCGGCGGCGAGCGGGACGCGCACACCGTGCTCGGATACGCCGTACCGGCCACCGTCTTCCCCGGCAACGCGCACTACGTGGCGCTGGGTCACCTGCACCGCTCGCAGCGGGTCATCGGCCCGTGCCCGATCCGCTACAGCGGCAGCCCGCTCGCCGTCGACTTCGGCGAGCAGGAGAACGTCGGGTCGGTGACGATCGTGGAGGTGACCGCCACGACCGCCGCCCGCGTCCGCGAGGTACCGGTGCCGGGCGCGGTGCCGCTGCGCACGGTACGCGGGACGCTGGCACAGCTCGCCGAGGTCGAGCCGCCGGAGGGCTGGCTGCGCGTCTACGTCCGGGAGCAGCCCCGGGCCGGGCTGCGCGAGGAGGTGCAGGAGCTGCTGCCCCGGGCGCTGGAGATCCGGATCGACCCGGAGCTGATGCCCGCGCCGGGCAGCGGCACGCGGACCGCCCAGCGGGCCGGCCGGTCGCCGGGCGAGTTGTTCGGCGACTACCTGGACAGCCGCGGGCACGCCGACGATGGTGTCCGGGAACTCTTCGACGAGCTGCTCGAGGAGGTGGAGCACTGATGCGACCGATGCGACTGGACATGGCCGGGTTCACTGTGTTCCGTGACGAGACCACTGTCGACTTCACCGACGCCGACTTCTTCGCGCTGATCGGGCCGACCGGTTCGGGCAAGTCGACGGTGCTCGACGCGATCTGCTTCGCGCTCTACGGCACCGTGCCGCGCTGGGGCGGCGCCCGGGGGCTGGCGAACGCGCTGGCGCCGTCGGCCACCGAGGCGCGGGTGCGGCTGGTCTTCGAGTCCGCCGGGGACCGCTACGTGGCGACCCGGGTGGTGCGCCGCGACGGCCGGGGCACCGTGAAGACGGCGAACGCCGGGCTGCAGCTCATGCCGCCGGGCTTCGACGTCACCAAGCTCGACACCGGGCTCAGCCCGGAGGATCTGGGCGAGGTGGTGGCGGGCACCCCGGCCGAGATGGAACAGGCGGTGCTGGACGCGGTCGGGCTGCCGTACGAGCAGTTCACCTCCTGCGTGGTGCTGCCGCAGGGGCAGTTCGCCGATTTCCTGCACGCCAAGCCGGCCACCCGCCAGCAGATCCTGGTGAACCTGCTCGGGCTGGGCGTCTACGAGTCGGTGCAGAAGAAGGCGGTCGAGCGGGCCGGGCAGGCCGAGGCGAAGCTGGAGGCGGTCGACAAGATGCTCGGCGGGCTCGCCGACGTCGACGACGAGGCCTTGGCCGCCGCCCGGGAGCGGGTGGACGCGATGCGGGAACTGGCCGCGGCGGTCGCTGCCGCCGTACCCGAGTGGGAGCGGGCCCGGGCGACGGCGGGTGAGCGGGCCGCGGCGCTGGCCGCCCTCGACGCCGAACTGGGTGTGCTGGCCGGGGTCCGGCCGCCGGACGGCACCGCCGAGCTGGCGCGGGCGGTGGCGGCGGCCCGGGTGGCCGCCGACGAGGCGGCGGGCGCGGTCGGGCTGGCCGAGGAGCGCGAGGAGAAGCTGCGCGGGGAGCTGGCCGCCGCCGGTGACGAGAGCGCGGTGCGGCTGCACCTGAGGGCGTACGCGGACCGGGACCGGCTGACCGCGGAGGCGGCGACGGTCCGCGCGGCGGTGGACGCGGCGCGGACCGAGCACGACGCGGCGGTGGCGGCGCTGGCGGCGGCGCGGGCGGACGCGCAGCGCGCCGAGGCGGAGCTGGAGTCGGCGTTCCGCGCGCACGAGGAGGCGAAGGCCGCCGATCAGGCGGTGGCCCTGCGGGCGCACCTGGTCGGCGGCGCGCCGTGCCCGGTGTGCGAGCAGACGGTCGGCACGGTGCCGGCGGTGCCGGAGGGTTCGGCGGTGAGCCGGGCGATCGAGGCGGGCAAGGCGGCGCGGGCGGCGAGCGAGGCGGCCAAACGGCTGGTGCAGGAACGCGACGCCGCGGCCCGTGACCTGGACCGGGTGCTGCTGCGCGCCCGGACCCAGCACGACCAGCTCGGCGCGCGCCTGGCCGAGCTGGACGAGCAACTGGCGGACGCGCCCGCGCCGGAGCGGTTGCGCGAGGCGCTCGCCGAGCACGCGCGGCTGCGGACCGCGCTGGATGAGGCGGCGGGCGCGGTGCGGGCCGGCCGGGAGGCGGCGCGGCGGGCGCGGGGCGCGCTGGACGCCGCGCAGGAGCGGCTGCGCCGGGCCTGGCGTGACTTCGACGCGGTCCGCGACGGGCTGGCCCGGTTCGGGCCGCCGGCCGCCGACCGGGACGACGTGGCGGCGGCGTGGACGGCGCTGGCCGGCTGGGCGGGCGAGCAGGCGCGGGCGCGGCGCGCGGAGCGGGACGGGCTGGCCGACTCGGTGGCGGCGGCGCAGCGGGCCGCGGCCGAGGTCGCCGACGGGATCGCCGCGTCGTTCACCGCCGCCGGGCTGGACGCCCCGCGGGACGCGCCGCGCGACGTGGCGGTGGCGGTGGAGCGGGCCGAGGCGGAGTTGCGCCGCCTCGACGAGCGCCGCGAGCAGGCCGCCGGGCTGCGGGAGCAGCGGGCCGGGCACGAGCACGAGGCGCGGGTGGCGCGGGCGCTCGCCGCGCACCTGCGGGCGAACAACTTCGAGCGCTGGCTGCTCACCGAGGCGCTGGACCTGCTGGTCGACGGCGCGTCGCGGATCCTGCGGGAGCTGTCCGGGGGGCAGTACGACCTGGTGCACGACAAGGGTGAGTTCTTCGTGGTCGACCACCACGACGCCGGTCTGCGGCGCGGGGTGCGCACGCTGTCCGGCGGGGAGACGTTCCAGGCGTCGCTGGCACTGGCGCTGGCGCTGTCCGAGCAGCTCGCCGGCATGTCCACCACGGCCGCGAGCCTGGAGTCGATCGTCCTGGACGAGGGTTTCGGCACGCTCGACGCGGCGACGCTGGACACGGTCGCGGCGACGCTGGAGAACCTGGCCGCCCGGGGTGACCGGATGGTCGGCGTGGTCACCCACGTGCCGGCGTTGGCCGAGCGCATCCCGGTCCGGTTCGAGGTCCGCAAGGACGCGCGGACGGCCCGCGTGGAACGGACCGGCCTGTGACCGGCACGCTCCGGCGGGGCGCGGCGTGACCGGGCCGTCGCCGGCGTTCTTCGTCGACGCCTGGGATCCGGCGTACGGCGCGTCGTTCGAGGCGGCGGGCGGGTCCGGGCCGGCCGCGCCGAGCAGTGCCCAGGTCGACGCCGACGTCGAGCTGCCGGCCACCGACTGGCGGGCGATCGGTCCCCGCGCGGACGTGCGGGTGCCGGACGTGGTGCTGCTCGTCGACGGGGTACGCCGGATCGACGCCAGCGTCTGGACGGCCGAGGAGGACGGCGGCTCGTTCCCCGGCATCGCCGCCTCGTACGCGGCCGGTGTGGTGCGCTGCGACCTGGAGCGGGGCGCCGCCGAGATGGCCGGTTCCCGGGTGGGCCGCGGCCTGTTCACCGCCAGCCCGTCGGCGCAGGACGTGATCGCCGGGTCGGTCCGTTACCCGGTGCACCGGGTAAGCGGCACCGGTGAGCTGAGCAAGCTGCCGGCCGCGGTGCAGGCGCCGCTGACCGCGCTGGAGGTGGCCGTGTCCGACGCGGTGCGCACCGACGGCGACCTGCTGGTGGTGGACGGCCCGCTGCGCAGCCGGCGCAACCTGCCGCGCACGCTCGGGTACATCAAGACGCAGCACAGCCAGTACCTCGACGCCCGGCTCACCGCCGTGGTGACCGGGCTGGCGCCGGGTGAGCGGTGCCCGGTGTTCCGGCTGGGCACGGCCTGGGGCGGCTGGTCGTGGTATCTGCGGCTGCCGGTGCGAGCGGGCGCGCCCTGGGCGGGCATCGTGCGGGTGGAGTGCTCGGCCGACCTGACCGTGCCGGAGGCGATCGCGCTGGCCGACCTGTCGCTGGTGACGCTGCCCCGGTTCGCCTCCACCCCGTACAAGGATCCGCGCGCCCCGCAGAACCTGGTGCCGATCGCCGGGCTGGAACGCCGGCTGCGCGGGATGCTCGGCGACGCGCGGCTGCTGCACCGGGTGCTCACCGCCGCGGCGCGCGGGATGCGGCGCTGATGGGGCGGCGACGCGACTCCGACCGGGTGGTGGCCGACGTCGACACCGGCCGGGCCGAGCTGGTGCCGGACGCCGACCGCCCGGGCTCCTGGACGCTGCTGCTGGACGGCGCGCCGCAGTCGCATGTGGACCTGACCGACCCGGCGCACCTGGAGTTCGAGTACGTCCGGCGGTTGGCCGCCGCGCTCGATCTGGTGGCGCCGGCCGGGGCGCCGCTGCGGGTGCTGCACCTGGGTGGCGGCGCGCTCACCCTGCCCCGCTACGTGCGGGCCACCCGGCCCGGTTCGGCGCAGCGGGTGTCCGAGGTGGACGGGGCGCTGGTCGATCTGGTGCGCCGCGAGCTGCCGTGGCCGTCGGATCCGCGCCTGAAGGTCCGGGTGGCCGACGCGCGGGCGACGCTGACGTCGAGCCGGGACGGCGCGTACGACGTGATCGTGGCCGACGTGTTCGCCGGTGCCCGTACCCCCGCGCATCTGACTTCGGTGGAGTACGCCGTCGAGGTGGCCCGCGTGCTCGCGCCCGGCGGCAGCTACCTGGCGAACGTGGCGGACGGCCCGCCGCTGCGGCACGCCCGCGGGCAGGTCGCGACGGTGCGGACCGTGCTGCCCCGGGCCTGCCTGGTCGGCGACGCGGCGGTGCTGCGCGGCCGGCGCTACGGCAACCTGGTGCTGGTGGCGTCCCGGGTGGAGCCGCCGGTGCCGGAGCTGACCCGGCGGGCGGCCGGCGACTGGTTCCCCGGCCGGGTGCTGGCCGGCCCGGAGCTGGACCGGTTCACCAGCGGTGCCGCGGTGGTCCACGATGCGGACGCCGTCGACTCCACTCCCCCGCCGCCGGGAATTTTTTCGGTCGAGCGTTGATCCGATCGGCTGGTCGCTGCGTATCACCGGGCGGCCATGCCCGTGGGGGCCGGCTGATGTCATTGGACAGCGGAGGTCTGCATGCATGCGGTGGCGGCCGGCTGGCACGGCGAGATGGCGCGGCCCGAGTGGATGTCCGCCCGGGCACAACCACACTCGCGCACCTCGCGTTCGGGCCGGGGGGTCGACGCCCGGTCCACCGACCGCCAGAATGACCCGGTGCCGCCGCGACCCGCTCCTGGACGCCAC
Organism: Micromonospora sp. CNB394; assembly: GCF_000374985.1. Lineage (NCBI taxonomy): Bacteria > Bacillati > Actinomycetota > Actinomycetes > Micromonosporales > Micromonosporaceae > Micromonospora > Micromonospora sp. CNB394. Next base: position 42,203 of record NZ_KB895856.1, read on the forward strand.
CAGGCGACCTCCACCGAGGCGAGCCACTCCGACCAGCTGATCCGCCTGCTGTACGCCGAGCACGCCGGCCCGCTGCTGATGTTCGTGATGCGGCTGACGGGCGGGGACCGGCAGCGCGCCGAGGACATCGTGCAGGAGACGCTGCTGCGGGCCTGGCGCAACGCGCACCGGCTCGGTGTGCAGGGGCAGGGTTCGCTGCGCCCGTGGCTGGTCACGGTGGCCCGGCGGATCGCCATCGACGAGCACCGCAGCGAGCAGGCCCGCCCGCCCGAGACGTACGACCGGGATCTGACCATGTTCGCCGAGTCGGACAGCACCGACCGGGTGCTGCGCACGATGACCGTGGCGGACGCGCTGCGTACGCTGAGCCAGTCGCACCGGGAGATCCTGGTGGCGACGTACTTCCGGGGGCGCACCGTGCCGGAGGCGGCCGAGGAGCTGGGGCTTCCGCTCGGTACCGCCAAGTCGCGGGTCTACTACGCGCTGCGCGCGCTGCGCACGGCTCTGCAGGAGAGGGGGGTGACCGAATGAGCCGGGCCGATCACATGGACGTCGCCGCGTACGCGCTCGGCGTGCTGGACGCGCAGGACGCGGAGCGGTTCGAGGAGCATCTGGCCACCTGCTGGGCCTGCGCGGCGGAACTGGAGACGATGGTCCCGGTGGTGGGGCTGCTCTCCGGCATCGACGGCGAGGCGATGGCCGCGCTGGAGCAGACGCACACCGATCCGGCGCTGCTGGACCGGACGCTGATGGCGGTGCGGCGGGACCGGCGTCGTACCCGGGCGCGGCAGTTGCTGGCGACAGCGGCGGCAGTGGTGGTGTTCGGCGGCGTGAGCGCGGCGGCGGCCGGGATGCTCGGCGACGAGCCGGCGCCGCCGCAGGCGGTGCCGACGCCGGGCGCGCCGACGGTGGCGCCGAGCGGAGAGCCGGGCGACCCGAACGACCCGGGCGTCGGCGGGAAAGAGGGGATCGAGGGCGACCAGCACAACGCGACCGACCCTGCGACCGGCGTGCAGACCACGATGTGGCTGGCCCGCAAGGAGTACGGCACGCAGATCGCGGTGCAGCTCAGCCGCCTGCCGGGGCCGCGCACGTGCCGGCTGGTGATGGTCCGCAAGAACGCCACGAGCGAGGTGGTCTCCTCCTGGTCGGTGCCGGTCGGCGGCTACGGCACGAACCAGAACCAGCTTCCGCTGGAGCTGACCATCACCACCTCGACACCGGTGCGTGACATGGACAAGCTCCAGGTGCAGTCGGTCGACGCGAACGGCGTGGCGAGTCCGCTGGTGACGGTGGACGGCATCTGATCCGGTACGACGACGGCGCCGGGTGGCTGAGCCACCCGGCGCCGTCGTGTCGTGCCCGGGCCGATGGACCCCCTCGTGCTGACGTACGCACGCCGGCGTCCATCGGTTCAATCGGTCCACTGTGAAATGTGCCACCATTGCGGGTTCAACCTTGACAGTGCCGCGCCCGTACTACTCGGCGAACTGCCAAGAACGAGGAGGGCACGTGGCACACCACAAGCGGACGACCGTCATCGTCGCGAGCGCGATGGTCGCACTTACGGCCTGCGCCCCCGCAGGCTACAACGGGGCGGACTCGGGCGCGGCCGAGCCGGTCGCCGTCGCCGCGGCCGAACCCACCGCGGCGGCCGAACCGGAGGCGTCGGCGGCTCCCGAGCAGGAGCCGGTCGCGGACCAGGCGCCCCCGTCCGACGTGCAGATCACCGACGAGCTGGTCGGCAAGAAGCTGCCCCGGATGGGCACCGTCGTCACCGACCAGGACGGCTGGGTGCTGTACCGGTTCGACAAGGACTCCGACGACCCGCCGCAGTCCAACTGCGTGGACCAGTGCGCCGAGGTGTGGCCGCCGTCGCTCACCGACGGCAACCCGCAGCTGCGCGGCGTCTCCGACGACAAGGTCGGCACCATCACCCGCCAGGACGGCACCCGGCAGCTCACCATCGGCGGCTGGCCGGTCTACCGCTACATCGGCGACAAGGAGCCCGGCCAGTGGAAGGGCCAGGGCGTCGGCGGCACCTGGTTCGTGGTCGACCCGAACGGCAAGAAGAACCTGACCTGCCTGCCGACCGGCACCCCCAAGCCGGTCGCGCCGCCCGCCGCGGGCAGCTCGGACAGCTCCGGCGGCGGCTCGGACTACTCGTACTGACGCACCAGGACACGGTGACCGGTCGCCGCCGGGGAGGGCGCGGCCGGTCACCGTCGCGAACCCCGGGAGGTGGGCCGTACCGGCATCGGCCCGCCTCCCGGCCGGGCGTGCCCGGCGTCACGGCCGGGCCGCGTGGCAGAGTGACCCGGTGACCTCGCCCGACGCCCGCCGCACGCTGCGCCCGCCGGCCGGCTACCGCCTGGCCCCGTCGGTGCGGGCGCTCACGTTCAGCCCGTACGATCCGTGCGCGCGGATCGCCGCCGGCACCTTCTGGTGGGCCACCCGCACCCCGGACGGCCCGGCCACGCTGGCGCTGCGCCCGGAAGCCGGCGAGCTGCTCGCCGAGGGGTACGGTCCGGGCGCGGCCCGGGTGGTCGACCGGGCCGACCGGATCGCCGGGCTGTGCGACGACCTGACCGGGTTCGCCGCGCTCGCCGCCGCGCATCCGCTGGTGGCCCGGCTGGCACACACCCACCACGGGCTGCGGATGCCCGCCACCGGCCAGATCTTTCCCCGGCTGCTGCGGGCGGTCTTCGAGCAGAAGGTCACCGGCAAGGAGGCGTACCGGGCGTACGCCGCGACCGTCCGGCACTTCCGCGAGCCCGCGCCCGGCCCGCTGCAACCACTGCTGCTGCCGCCGGAGCCCGCCGCGGTGGCGGCCACGCCGTACTGGGTGTTCCATCCGTTCGGGGTCGAGCAGCGGCGCGCCGACACGCTGCGCCGCGCGGCGGCCGTCGCGGATCGGCTGGAACGCTGCGCCGACTCGGCGGAGGCCACCGGGCGGCTCACCGCGATCCCCGGCATCGGGCCGTGGACCGCCGCCGAGGTGGTGCGGATCGCGTACGGGGATCCGGACGCGGTGAGCGTCGGCGACTACCATGTGCCGAACACGGTGGCCTGGGCGCTGGCCGGGGAGCCCCGCGGCGACGACGCCCGGATGCTGGCGCTGCTGGAGCCGTTCCGGGGGCACCGCGGCCGGGTGTGCGTGCTGCTGGAGGCGGCAGGCGTGCAGGCCCCGAAGTACGGCCCGCGCGCCCCGATCCGTTCCTTCGCCCGCTACTGACCGCTCAGCGCCGCCGGCACAGCCGCCGCAGCGTCCGCCCCAGCCACCAGGCGTACGCCCGCTGGAAGCCGAGCACGACCGGCCCGCCGGCCCGCGCGTACCAGTGGGCCGGGCGGCTGAACGCGGTCACCTCGAACCAGACGCCGTCGGCGCCCCTGGTCACCAGGAACGCCTCCTCGCCGACCTCCGGGTGGCCGGGCAGCGTGCCGTAGCCGAACCCGGCCCGGTCCGGCTCGTCCACCGTCCAGACCACCTCGGTCGGCCCCCACAGCCGCAGCGGGCCGACACCGAGTCCCGGCGTGACCCGTACCCCGGGCGCGGCGCGCGGCGCGTCCGTCCGCATCACCACGCCGGCCGCCCGGTGCAGCCGCCAGCCGAGCACCGCGTCCGCCGCGACCGGGAAAGCGCCGTCCGGCAGCCGGACCCGGTGGCGCAGATGGTGGTAACCGGCCGGCCGGCCGCCGTCGCGGGTCGCGCCCACCTCCGGGTACGTCAGCTCCGGCACGCCGGTCACCTCCTCGGTCACGGGAACACCCCTGCCAGGGTACGGCCGCCCGGGAGCGCTGTGGTGAGCTGAGGTCCGGGGCAGGCGGCGCGGAGGTCAGGCGGCGCGCTGTCAGGCGGCTTCGCGGAGGTCGGCCAGGGTGACCGGGGCATACCGCTTCAGCAGGCGTTCCAGCTCGGTGACCGAGCCGACCTCGCCGAGGACGTTCGCCCCGCCGCCGTGCTCGGGCGGGTAGCGGTGCGCCAGCCGGTAGCGGTACCGGCCACGGATCATCTCGACGCTGACCCGCCAGCGCCCGCAGCATCCGCAACTCCACTCCGGCACGCCGCGACGGTAGCTCTGACCTGCGGTTTCACCATTCGGGCGGCGGTGACGAACGCGGCCGGCACGGGACACGACACCCGGCCACCGGCGGTGATCTGCCTCACCACTGTCGGTGGGGTCTGGTTGACTGGTCGCCGTGGACCTGCCGATCAACCCTCCGGTCGAGCCGATGCTGGCCAAGAGCGTGTCCGAGCTGCCCACCGATCACGGCCTGACCTACGAGCCGAAGTGGGACGGCTTCCGCTGCATCGTCTTCCGCGACGGCGACGAGGTCGAGCTGGCCAGCCGGGGCGGCAAGTCGATGACGCGCTACTTCCCGGAGGTGGTCGAGCAGGCCCGCCGGCAGCTCCCGCCCCGGTGCGCGGTCGACGGCGAGCTGATCGTGATCCGCCGGGACGGCCCGGGCGGCCAGCCGCGGCTCGACTTCGAGCTGCTGGCCCAGCGGATCCATCCGGCCGCCTCCCGGGTGAAACTGCTGGCCGAGACCACCCCGGCCGACTTCGTCGCGTTCGACCTGCTGGCGATCGACGACGAGCTGCTCGTCGATCAACCCTACCCCCGGCGCCGGGAGCGGCTGGAGCAGGCGTTGTCCGGGGTGCGCCCGCCGGTGCACGTCACGCAGGTGACCACCGACCCGGAGACGGCTCGCCGCTGGTTCGACGTGTTCGAGGGAGCCGGGCTGGACGGGCTGATCGTCAAGCCGGCCGACCTGCCGTACGAGCCGGGCAAGCGGCTCATGTTCAAGGTCAAGCACGCGCGCACCATGGACGCGGTGGTGGCCGGTTTCCGCTGGCACAAGTCCGGTCCGGTGGTCGGCTCGCTGCTGCTCGGCCTCTACGACGACGACGGCGTGCTGCACCACATCGGCGTCAGCTCCTCGTTCACCATGGCCCGCCGCAAGGAGCTGCTCGACGAGCTGGAGCCCTACCGCGACGTCGGCGGCGAGCACCCGTGGGTGCACGGCGACCACGAACGGGGTCAGCGCATCCCGGGCGGGGTGAGCCGGTGGACCGGCGGCAAGAACCTGGAGTGGGAGCCGCTGCGTCCGGCACTGGTGGTCGAGGTGGCGTACGACGCCATGGAGGGCGACCGGCTGCGGCACACCGCCCGGTTCCTGCGCTGGCGGCCCGATCGTGATCCCCGCTCCTGCGACTACGGCCAGCTCGACCGCCCGATCCGCTACGACGTCGACGAGGTGCTGCGCGGCGACCCGGCGGCGACGGCCGGTGACACCCGCGGCCGGGCGTAACCTGACGGTCGACACGATCATGGAGGGCGTCCACGTGACCCGCTTCCCCGACCGGCCCCGCCGGTTCCGGCCCGCCCTGGCCGCGTTCGTCGCGGCGGTGGTGCTCACCGCCGGCTGCACGCTGCCGGCGTTCGCCCCGCGCGCCGAGAGCGAGGGCGAGGCCGCTGCGCCGGGCACCGCCCCGCAGTGGCGGGCCTGCCCGGAGGTGCCCGACGAGCTGGTCGGCCGGGGCGCGGCGGACATGCGCTACGACTGCGCCCGGATCGCCGTACCGCGCAACTGGGGCACCGGGGCCACCACCGGCGCGACCGCCGGGCCGGGCGCCGGGGAGACGTTCGAGATCGCGCTGATCCGGGCCCGCTCGACCAAGCAGCGTGACCGGATCGGCTCGCTGGTGATCAACCCGGGCGGTCCCGGGGCGTCGGGCGTCGACACCGCCGTCTACCTGTCCTTCGGGCCGGCGTTCGGCGGCCTGCCGACGGCGATCACCGACCGGTTCGACATCGTCGGCTTCGACCCGCGCGGGGTGGCCCGGTCCAGCCCGGTCAAGTGCATCTCCGACGCCGACCTGGACGCCAGCTTCGGCTACGACCCCGACCCGGAGAGCCAGTCGTCGTTCGACGGCTTCGTCGGCCTCAACCGGCGCATCGGCGAGCGGTGCGGCGCGAAGTACGGCGACCAGCTTCCGCTCTACGCCACCGAGCAGGCGGCGCGGGACATGGACGCGGTCCGCGCGGCGGTCGGCGACGACAAGCTGACGTACCTCGGTTACTCCTACGGCACACTGCTCGGCGCCACCTATGCGCAGCTCTACCCGCAGCGCGTGCGCGCACTGGTGCTCGACGGCGCGGTCGACCCGCGGCAGAACCTGATCGCCGGGTCGGAGAGCCAGGCCAAGGGCTTCGAGCGGGCGTTCGACAACTTCACCAGGTGGTGCGCGGCGAACGCGGGTCGCTGCCCGATCGCCCCGGACGCCCGGGGCGCGGTCACCGATGCGATCGCCAAGGCGAAGGCCTCCCCGGTACGCGCGCAGGACGGCCGCGAGGCCACCGCCGGATGGGTCTTCTACGCGGTGATCTCGTCGCTCTACACCGAGCAGGGCTGGCAGGAGCTGGCCCGGGCGATCGACGAGCTGCAGGGCGGCGACCCGGACGGCGTGTTCAAGCTGGCCGACTCGTACGCGGGCCGCGAGCCCGACGGGCACTACTCGAACCTGTTCGACGCCAATCTGGCGGTCAACTGCGCCGACGAGACCGAGAAGCCGACCCGCGAGCAGGTCCGCTCGTTGCAGTCGCAGTGGCGGCAGAAATATCCGCTGTTCGGTCCCGCGTTGGCGGTGGGGATGCTGAGCTGCGTGGAGTGGCCCGGCGAGCGGGATCCCTACCCGACCGGCCGGGCGGACGGCGCCCCGCCGATCCTGGTGGTCGGCACCACCGGCGACCCGGCCACGCCGTACGAGCAGACGCCCGCGCTCGCGTCCATGCTCGGGGTCGGGCGCGTGCTGACCTGGGAGGGCGAGGGGCACACCGCCTACCCGCAGACGTCGTGTGTGACGTCGGCCGTCGACGCGTACCTGATCTCGCTGACCGTCCCCCGGGAGGGGCTGCGCTGCCCCGCCCGGTGACGGCGCGGCCGGGGTCCGGACGCCGGTGACGGTGCGCGGGCGGCCGGGGCGGGAAGCCGCCCCGGCCACAGCGGGGCGAGGCACTGTGCCAGGCTGGCCGGGTGACCGAGGTGATCTTCCGGGAGGCGGTTCGCGCCGACCTGCCCGCCGTGCTCGCGCTGCTCGCCGACGACGTGCTGGGCCGCACCCGCGACCTGCCCGAGGTGGACGAGGCGTACGAGCGGGCCTTCGCGGACCTGGACGCCGACCCGCGCAACCAGCTCATCGTCGCCGACGACGGCGGGGAACTGGTCGGCTGTTTCCAGCTCACGTACATCCCGGGGCTGGGCCGGCACGGGGCGCAACGGTGCCTGATCGAGGCGGTGCGGGTCCGCTCGGACCGGCGCGGCCGGGGGCTGGGCCGGACGATGATGTGCTGGGCGATCGACCGGGCCCGGGAGCGCGGCTGCGCCCTGGTGCAGCTCACCACCGACAAGCAGCGCACCGACGCGCACCGGTTCTACCGCGACCTGGGCTTCGTCGCCAGCCACGAGGGCATGAAGCTGGCGCTCTGACCCGGCCGCCACCCCGCACCGAGCACCGGGCCGCCGCCGGTGACGGCCCGGTCACCCGGATCAGTCCTCCGGCACCAACCGGCCGTCGCGCAGCGTAAGCGTACGGTCGGCCAGCTCGATGAGCGCCGGATCGTGCGTGGCGACCAGCGCGGTCATGCCCCGGGCGTGCACCACCGCCCGGAGCAGATCCATGATCGACCGCCCGGTCTCGGAGTCGAGCTGACCGGTCGGCTCGTCGGCGATCAGCAGGTCCGGCTCGTTCGCCAGTGCCCGGGCCACCGCCACGCGCTGCTGCTGGCCGCCGGACAGCTCGTACGGGCGCTGCGCCGCGTGCCCGCCCAGCCCGACCAGTTCCAGCAGCACCGCCACCCGCTGCTCCCGCTCGGCGGCCGGCACCCTGGCCAGCCGCAGCGGCACCCCCACGTTCTCCGCCGCGGACAGGATCGGCACGAGGCCGAACGTCTGGAACACGAACCCGATGGTGCCCCGGCGCAACGACAGCAGCTCCCGCTCACCGGCGGCGGTGACGTCGTGCCCGGCCACCCGGATCCGCCCGGCGTCCGGCCGGTCCAGGCCGCCGACCAGGTTCAGCAGCGTGGTCTTGCCGGCGCCGGAGCGGCCCCGGACGGCGACCAGCTCACCGCGTCCCGCCGTGAACGAGACGTCCCGCACGGCGTGGACGGCGTGCTTCCCCTTGCCGAAGGTACGGCTCACCCCCTCGACCCGGACCACGTCCTCGACGGCCGACGCCGGCACGGCCGGCAGCGCCACTGTCTGGTCGGTCATCACTCACTCTCCTCGCCGTGCGCCCGGTCGCCGGGGCGCACCTCGACGTGGTCGGGTTCCAGGTTGAGCCGGACCCGGTCGCGCAGGGACAGCGCCTCCACGAACTGTGCCGGCAGCTGCATCCGGCCGGTGCGGTCCAGCACCGCGTACTCCTCGCTGACCATCTCGGTGCCGCCGTCGGCGGTGACGCGCGCGGTCCGGCGTACCTCGGAGGCGGTCCGGCCGTCGCGGATCGCGACGGTGCGGCGGACCTGCCCGGCCACGGCGTGGTCGTGGGTGACCACCACGATGGTGACCCCCAGTTCGGCGTTGATGGTGCGCAGCGCGGCGAAGACCTCGGCGCCGGTGGCCTCGTCCAGCTCGCCGGTCGGCTCGTCGGCGAAGAGGATCTCCGGGTCGTTCGCGACCGCCACGGCGACCGCGCAGCGCTGCTGTTCGCCGCCGCTCATCTGACCCGGCCGGCGGTCCGCGCAGTAGCCGACGCCCACCATGTCCAGCAGCTCACGGGCCCGTTCCCGCCGCTTGCGTCCGCCGCCGGCCCGTCCGGCCAGCTTCATCGGCAGTTCCACGTTCTCCAGCGCGGTCAGGTACGGCAGCAGGTTGCGGCCGGTCTGCTGCCAGATGAACCCGACCACGTCGCGCCGGTACGCGAGCCGCCGCTTGTTCGACAGCGACAGCAGGTCGTAGTCGGCGACCCGGGCGATACCGGCGGTCGGGGTGTCCAGGCCGGAGAGGATGTTCAGCAGCGTCGACTTGCCGGAACCGGAGGCGCCGACGATCGCGACCAGCTCGCCCCGGTCGATCACCAGGTCGAGGCCCTGGAGCGCGACGACCTCGACGCCCTCGGTCTTGAAGATGCGCACCAGGCCGTCGCAGACGATGTGCCCGCGCAGCCGGTCGCGCCCGCCGGCCCGTTCGGCGGCGCGCTGGGCGGCCCGCTGTTGCAGCGACGCCAGATCCGGTACGGCGGGCGACGGTTCGCCGCGCGGCGTGAGACGCGCCGGACCCGGATGGCCGGAAGCGGTCGCGGTCATGTCAGCTCTCCTCTCCGAGCCGTAGCACCTCACCGAGGCGCAACCGGCGGTTGTTCACGGCTTCCACGGTGATCGCGAAGCCGAGGGCCAGCATGGCCAGGACCGACACCCCGGCCATCAGGCCGGGTTCGAAACTCGGGCGCACCTCCACGCCCCCGGTGAAGGCGGGCAGGCCGAGCACCGGTGTGAGCAGCAGCGGCAGCAACGCGCCGACCACCGCTCCGGTGAGCACCGACACCAGCACCAGCGGCGTCAGCTCCACCATCAGCAGCCCGCGCCACTGCCGGCGGGACAGGCCCATGGTGCGCAGCCGGGACAGCACCTGCCCGCGCGAGCGGGCCCCGGCGAGCACGGCGAGCGCGAGCCCCAGGAGCCCCAGCGCGGCGCCGCCGCCGGCGCCGAGCACGAAGCCGAAGACCAGCAGGCCGTTCACGCCGGCCCCGCCCAGGTCGGCGCGCACCGCCGAACGGGTCGTCACCTCGGGCGCGCGGGCCTTGTCCCCGGTATCGACCCCGCCGATGCGCAGGTAGCGCCGCTGCCCGTCCTGCGCCACCCGGTCCACCTCGGCCGCGTCGACACCGGATCCGGCGAGCACGAAACCGGTGGGCGCGAGCTGGTGCGGGGCGTCGGCCGGCAACGCCGGCCACGGCAGCACCACGAACCGGCGTACGTCCTCGCCCACGAGCGCGAACTCGTCGACTGTGGCGGCGGTCCGCACCGGCAGCCGGTTGCCCTGCACGTCCAGCCAGGCGGGCCGGTCACCCTGCGCGTCGGCGAGCCCGGCGTCGGCCAGTTCCCCGGCCACCGCCGGGGACACCAGCGCCGGCAGCGGCGTGCTCCCGTCGGTGCGGGCCCGCACCGGGTCGGGCACGCTCACCGGTACGTCTGCCTGCCGCGCCACCTCGGCGAACCGCTCCCCGTCCACGAGCACCACGCGCAGCTCGGTGATCGGGGCGGGGCGTCCGGCCCGGTCGGCGTACGGACGTTCGGCCGGAATGGTCAGCACCGGCGCGACAGCGCGTACCCCGGGCAGCTCGGCCAGTCTCCCAGCGGTGTCCGGCGTGAAGCGCTCCCCGCGTACCAGCAGGTCACCTGGCACGGCGTGGGCGGCGGCGGTGTCCCGGCCGGTCTCGATGCCGGTCGCCACCACGCCGCAGAACGCGGCGGTGGCGACGGCCATCACCACGACGACCAGCGGCCCGGTGCTCGCGGCCCGGCCCGCACGGGCGGTGCCGAGGAACGCGACGCTGCCGCGCGCCCGGGCAGCGAGGCGGCTCACCAGCCGCAACGGCCAGGGGTACGCGCGCAGCACCAGCAGCGCCGCCGCGATCGCCAGCAGCACCGGCACGGAGATCAGCAGCGGGTCGACCGTACCGGCGGTGAGCCCACGGCGGCGCAGCAGGAACGCGCCGAGCACGGCGAGCCCGAGCACGACCACCTCGACGGTGAGCCGGACGGCCGGCGACCGGCCGCCCAGGTCGGAGCGGCCACCGGCGCGGCCGGCCGCGAGCGCGGCGAGCGGCGGCAGCAGCGTGGCCAGGAGCGCGGCGATCAGCACCCAGCCCCACGACGCCCCGGAGCCGGGCAGCAACCCGCCGAGCAGCCAGCCGACACCGGCCGCGGCCGGCAGTACCAGCAGCGACTCGGCCAGGCCACGGCGCAGCACCGCGCCGGTCGAGCCGCCGCGCGCCCGGATCAGGTGGAACTCGGCGCGGCGGCGGCGCGCGGCCAGCCGGGCGGCCAGCAGCGTCAGCCCGGCCAGCGTGGCGAGCAGCCCGGCCGCGATGACCGCGAGCAGGGTCTGCGCGGCGGCCAGCGAGTCGGCGAAGCGCCGAAGCGGGATGTCCACGCCCTGGCTGAGCGCCATCTCGATCTCGGTGGGCCGGGCCCGGTCCAGCCCGTCGACGTCGGCGATCAGCGCGTCGAGGCGGCCCGGTTCGAGCCGGTCCGGGGCGATCCGGTAACGCCAGCCGAACGTCACCGGCCAGCCCTGACCGGTGATCGAGTCGAGGCCCGCGTCGGCCGTGTACGCGACGCCCACGAACGGGTCGCCGTCGTTCTCCGGCGGGGCGAGCTTCAGCATCGACGGCAGTGTGTCCCAGACACCACCGGCCGGGTCGTTCGGCCGCCACACACCGACCAGGTCGACCGGGCGGGACTTGAGGACGTTGCCGTCGGCGTTCAGCAGCGAGAAGCGGAACCGGTCACCGGCCGCCAGGCCGAGAGTGGTGGCGATCGTCTCGGCGAGCGTCACCTCGATCGCACCGGCAGGTGTGACGCCGCGTTCGGGCCACCGGCCGTCGACCAGGGTGGCCGCCTCCCGGATGCCGGTTCCGGCCCGCAGGTGCAGGTCGATCAGTCCCTTGTCGTCGCGCAACGTCGGACCGACCAGCCGGCCGGGCACGGTCTGCGCCGCGAACCAGCGCTCGCCGATCGTGGCGCGCACCTCGGCAGGCATCTTCTCCTCGATCGCCGCGAGCTGCGCCCCTCGGCCGGCGACGACGGGCTGTTCCGCGGGCGGGACGACGGTCGGCGCGGTGCTGTACGTGAGGTCGCGGCGGGCCACCGGCTGCCCGGCGACGTACTCGGTGAGCCCCTGCCCGGTCAGCCGGTCGGCGACCCGGGGCACCCCGGTGATCAGCAGGGCGGTCACCAGGGTCAGGACGGCGAGCAGCAGGAACTGTCCCCCGTATGCGCGGACCCGGCGCGCGGCACCAGGAAGGCTCATCGTTCTCCTCCGATCCGGAGCTGCACGGCGGCGACCCGCTGGCGGATGCCGGTGGTGATGAGGGCGGCGAAGGCGAGCGCGGCGAGCAGCAGCCCGGCGGCTGTCGTCCCGATCGGCACCCACGGGACGGTGAAGGCCGCCTCGGGCACCGGCCGTCCCGCGGCCGGGGTGAGGATCACCAGCGGCACCATGGTGGCCGCGACGAGGGCGCCCACCAGCATCCCGACGCCGACGCCGATCGCGGCCAGGAAGGTCTGCTCGGCGAGGTACGCGCGGGCCAGCAGCCGGGTGTTCGCGCCGAGCGTGTTGAGCACGGCCAGTTCGGTGAGCCGGCGCCGGGTGGTGGCCCAGACGTCGACCGCCAGGCCGACCAGGGCGAGCAGCGCCGAGCCGAGCGCGGCGGCCAGCAGGCCGGTGCGCGCACCCTGCCAGTACGGACTCTCGGCGGCCTCGGCGGCCACCGCCCGCCGGTCCAGCAGGACCGTGCCGCGGGTCGAGGCGAGCGCGTCGGCTGCGGCGGTGTGCCCGCCGGGGGTGGTGTCCAGCCACCACTCGGCCACCGGCCGGACGCCGCCGCTGCGTTCCAGCAGTTGCGTGGTGGCGGTGGGCAGGTCCAGCAGCACGCCGTCGCCGGTGGTGCCGGGAATCGCGGCGATCTGGCCGGCCACCGTGACCTCCAGGGTCACCTCGGCGACGGACAGCTTGACGGTGTCCCCGGTTTGCACGCTCAGCGCGGCGGCGACCCCCGGCGTGATCAGCACCGGCACCGGCGGATCCTCGGCCCGGGGCACCACGGCGAACCGGGACGAGGGTGTGCGGGCGAACTGCAACAGCCCTTCGGGCACATCGAAGCTCTGCGTCGCGTCCACCCGGGTGGGGGTCGCCCGCGCGTCCCGGCGCGGGCCGCTGCCCGGGTCGATCACCCGCCAGGCCCCCTCCACCGGCACCGGCAGGGCCGCTCCGGAGGCGTCGGTGAGCCGCAGCTCGTCCAGGAGCAGCCGGTACGAGCTGCCGGTGGCGTCGCCGCCGTCGGCCTCGAAGCCGGCCAGGCGCAGCGGGACGCCGCCGGTGTCCGGCAGCGGCACGGAGAAGCGCACCGGCCGTCCCTCGCCGCCGGCCTCGGCCAGCCGGACCCGCCAGGTGGCCCCCGCGTCGGTGGTGAGCAGCGCGGTCACCACCACCTGGGGCGTGTCGAACATGCTCTCGACCGGCGTACGGACGGTGCCCGACAGCGTCTTCGCCCCGGCGGGCAGGACACCGCCGACCGGCGTGGCCCGGCCCTCGGCGAGCCGGTCCAGCAGGGCCCCGGCGGACGCGCCGCCGTCGGCGTCGTCCAGCCGGATCATGCCCTTCGCGGCGGCGGCGTCCACCGCCACCACCGTCGCCTGCCGGGCCTCGCGGCCCAGGCGCGCGTCGTCGCGCCAGGCGGGCAGCACCCGGGCCAGGCCGGGCACGGCGGCGAGCGCGGCGGCCCGGTCGGCCGGGGCGGTGCCGTTGCGCTCGGTCAGCCGCAGGTCCGCACCGACCGTGTGCTGGGCCTGGTCGCGCTGCGAGCGTTCCCAGGAGGCGACCAGCGACCAGGCGAGCGTGCTGCCGCCGACGGCGAGCGCGAGCAGCAGCACCGGCCCGGCGTGTGGGCGGCGGCCCGCCTGCCACATGCCGAACATGGTGGCGTTCCAGGTCCGCCGGTCGACGAAGCGTTCCGCGATCCGGGTGGTCGGGGGCAGCAGCCGCAGCGCGATCACCGCACCGGCCAGCACGCCGATGGTGGGCGCGGCGGCGAGCAGCGGGTCGATGCCGAGGCTGCCGTTCGCGCCGGCCAGCGGCGAGGAGTACTGCCGCAGTTGGGTCCAGGCGAGCACGGCGAGCGCCACCAGCGCCACGTCCACGCTCGCCCGCTGCACCGCCGCCCCTCGGGAGGGGCGGGACCGGGCGGCCATGTCCGCGACGTACGTGCCGGCCCGGCGCATCGCCGGCAGTGTCATGGCGAGCAGGCAGCCGACCGCCGCGCCGACCGCCACCATCCACACCCGGGCCAGGTCGCCGCCGGCCAGCCCCAGGTCCGCGCCCAGGTAGTGAATCGCCTGCCCGGTCAGTGCCGGGGCCAGCAGCAGCGCCGGGGCCACCACGAGCGTCGCCTCGCGTACGGCCAGCCCGGCGATCTGCCCCCGGGCGGCGCCCCGGGCCCGCAGCAGCGCGGTCTGCGCCCGCCGGTCCTCGTTGAGCAGCGCGGCCACCAGCACCAGTGCGTACCCGCCGAGCACCACGATCAGCAGCAGCGGGGTGAGCAGCGCGGACCGGCCCACCAGGTCGGCCCGGCTGAGCCGGTCGACGAGCCGGTCCAGGTGGCTGACCTGCTGGGTCGAGGAGCCCAGGCCGGTGGCCTCGGGCAGCTTCCCGGTGATCTCGTCCAGCGCCGTGGTCACGGCGGACAGCCGGGCCGGCTCGACCGCCACCAGGTCGGGGTCGACCACCCAGGCCGCCGAGGTGGAGCCCGGGAAGGTGCGGGCGAAGTCGGCCGGGTCGAGCGCGAACGGCCCGTACGAGGTGACCTCCGCGTCGCCCTGGCTCTCCCCCACCCCGGGGGCGAGACGCCAGTACGCCGCGGTCGCGTCCCGTGGGCGCCACGTGCCGACGACCACCACGGTGCCAGCGCGTTCGGCACCCCGGTCGTACAGCGGCACCCGTTCCCCGACCTCCAGGCCCAGTTGCGCGGCCACCTTCTCCGGCACCGTCACCTGCAACGGGTTGCTGCCGGGCACCGGCCACGCCCCAGCGGCCAGTTCGGCGTGCGCGGGCAGGTCGTCGAGCGTGGCCAGGTTGGCGAACATCGGGTCGTCGTCGGTACGGGCGGCACCCACGTCACCGGTCAGCTCCCGGCCGGTCCCGGAGCGGGTCGCGGCCACGGTGACCGGGGCGCCGCCGAGCCCGTCGGCGAACTGCTCCCGGACCGCGCGGTCCCGCTCGGCGAACGCGACGGCGTCGGCGCCGCCGGAGCCGCTGATCAGCAGGCTGCGTTCCTCGGCCGGCGCGGCGTCGAGCACGGCGCGGGCGCCGGCCTCCACCGCCCGGCGGTTGTAGTCGGAGAGCCCGGTGACAAGCGCGACCGCGACGAGTGCCGCGACAGCGGCAGCAAGCAGCAGCCCTCGGGCCTCTTTCGCCCGCCTCCACACCAGCTTCATCCGACGTCCTCTCCTGGCCCCGGCGGGCCGATGCCGAGAGAGAGCGGTGACGCCCCAGAAAAGGTTCGCGTCCGTTACATGATCGTTATCGGTCCCCCGGCAGCCCTTCGCCCTGCCGCGCCAACCCTCGTCCAGGAGACCGGTACGAGGGTTGGCGCGCTGGCTGCCGGGTTCCCGGCGGTCAGTCGGACGTGTGGTGCGTTCGGAGTCGGCGAGCCGTGAGGACCAGAGTGGTGCCGGCGAGTACGAGCAGGATGCCGGTGGCCAGGGCAGCGGGCAGGCTGGCTCCCGTCACCGGAAGGGCGGGCCTGGGGATCGTGACGGCGAGAGGGCTGGATTCCGAGGCTGAGCAGTCTCCGGCGCCGTGGTAGCGGGCACGGATCGTGTGGTTGCCGGGTGTCAGGCTCTCGACGGTGAATGTCGCCGTGGCGGTGGGGCTGCCGGACAGGGATGCGCTGCCCAGGGCCGTGGTGCCGTCCAGGAAGGTCACCGTTCCGGCGGGGGTGCCGGCATCACAGGTCACGGTGGCGGTGAAGGTGACGGGTTGGCCGGGCCGCGGGTCTGCGGGAGACATTCGCACGGTGGTGGTTGACGTCGGCGCAGCCGACGCTGTTGCGACAGCGAGGCTGTGGAAGTTCACGTCCCGGCCGTTGGTCGGTCCGCACGGGCAGCCGCCGGCGGCGATGGCGGTGACTGTGGTGCGGGGCGGCAGGTTCACCGGGACGGGCACGTCGCTGTCGGTGCCGGGTCCGTAGGTGCCGTTTCCCAGTTGGCCGGAGGCGTTGTTGCCCCAGGCGAGTGCGGCGCCGGTGGAGGTCACGGCCAGACTGTGTGCCCCGCCTCCGGCGACGGCGGTGACTGTGGTGCCGGCCGGCAGGTTCACCGGGACGGGCACGTCGCTGTCGGTGCCGGGTCCGTTGGTGCCGTTTCCCAGTTGACCGGAGGCGTTGTTGCCCCAGGCGAGTGCGGCACCGGTGGAGGTCACGGCCAGACTGTGTTCGTAGCCGCCGCTGAGGGCGGTGACTGTGGTGCGGGGCTGCAGGATCACCGGGACGGGCACGCTGCTGTCGGTGCCGGGCCCGCTGGTGCCGATTCCCAACTGGCCGGACCTGTTCCGACCCCAGGCGAGCACGGCCCCGGTGGAGGTCAGCGCCAGATTGTGTCCGCCGCCGGCGGCGATGGCGGTGATCGTGACGCCGGCCGGCAGCTTCACCGGCACGGGCACGTCGCTGATGCCTCCGAAGACGTTGTTTCCCAGCTGGCCGTAATAGTTGTTGCCCCAGGCGAGCACGGTGCCGGTGGAGGTCAGCGCCATACTGTTTGCCCCACCCGAGGCGATGGCGGTGATCGTGACGCCGGCCGGCACCTTCACCGGGACGGGCAGGTCACTGTCGACGCCGGGTCCGCTGGCGCCGTTCCCCAACTGGCCCCAGAAGTTGTTGCCCCAAGCGAGTACGGCGCCGGTGGACGTCAGCGCCATACTGTTAGACCCATTCGCGGAGATGGCGGTGATCGTGACGCCGGTCGGCAGCTTCACCGGGACGGGCACGTCGCTGTCGGTACCGGGTCCGCTGGCGCCGTTCCCCAACTGGCCCCAGAAGTTGTTGCCCCAAGCGAGTACGGCGCCGGTGGACGTCAGCGCCATACTGTGCGGGCCCGGATTCTGGCTGCTGCCGGCGGCGATGTCAGTGATCGTGGTGCCGGCCGGCAGGTCCACCGGGACGGGCACGTCGCTGTCGGTGCCGGGCCCGCTGGTGCCGTTCCCCAACTGACCGAAGCCGTTGAAACCCCATGCCAGCCCGGTGCCGGCGGGACCTGCGGTCGGCGACGGACCGGCCGCGTGCGACACACCGGTCGGCACCGTCCCCAACGCCACGAACACGAGCGATACCGCAGCCAGTCTCGACGCGGTCGCGAGTCCCGGTCGGCGGAGCCTGATGCTTGGAGCCCGAAATGCCAAGAATGATGTCAATGTCACGCCTCCGGGGGGAATGTCCATCCAGACGGTTTACCCGTCTAACGACCCAGTGCCGCCGTCGATGCTGAGCAGCGAAACTCGGCTGCACCCCTCCCCGGCGGGAGGGGTGCAGCCGAGCGACAGACGAAGCGATCAGGGGCCGCCAGGACCGAAACCCGGCCTGCGCGGCAGGTCTTACTGGAGCGGGCCCCCCTCGTGCACCACATTGCGGAAGGTCACCCGGGCCCGATCGATGTTGGAGTCGGCGAAGTACCTGCGCCAGAGCACCTCCGCCTCAGCCGGATTGGCAGCGACGCCGTACGGCACCCAGCCAGGGTATTCACAGTTGAGATCATTGGTGACGTTGCAGCCGCTCTCGGCATCCTGAGCCTGGACGTAGCTGCCGAACTTCATGTAGGACGCGGCAGAGTCCTGCATGTCGTACGTGAAGCTGACGGACTTCCGGCCGATGGTCGAGTTGACGGTGACCACACCGTGGTCGTTGATGAACTCGTACCTCATGGTCTTGCCGCTCCGGATGGTGCCGAGGTCGAAGATCTTCTCGTTGATCTCGCCGTCGCCACTCACGAATCCAGGGATCTGGACACGGACGTACACGTCGAAGACGCCGTTACTGGGCACCCCCTCGAGCAGCGGATAGTCGTCGATCGTAAAGCCGGACTCGCCTTCGCCCTTGAAGATCCCGAGCGGGCTGGAGTCCTGGATGTAGAGCTTGGCCTGGGTGGAGAACCCGGCGCCGGTACCGGCGTGGACCTGGTGGGCGATGAGCTTGACACCGTCGTCGAGGTCGAGGGTGAGGTCAGCCGAGAAGGACTCATAGATCTCATCGGACGGCATCCTGGCGGCCTGCGGTGTCTTCAGCTCGTCGCGAGGTCCGCCGCCGCTGCCAGTGACGGTGAACCGCTCCAGGCCGTCGAAGCGCAAGACGTAGGGATCGCTGGACCGGATGTAGTCGCCCGCCTCCGAGTCATCCCAGACCGTGGGATCGAAGCCGGCGCGCGGGGACGGCGTCGCGCTCAGGCTGAAGTCGTCGAACCGGCCGGTCTCGCCGCCGTAGGCCGCGAAGATCTCGACGACACCAGCGCTACCGGAGTTGAACTCGACGCTGACCTGTTCGAACTCTCGGCCACCACCGGAGGCGGTGATGTCCTCACCGCCGACGGTGGCACCGATGACCCCCTCGCCGCGGACGTAGGCCGTCAGGGTGTAGGAGGTCTCGGGCAGCACAGCGACTTCCTGCCGGATCTGCCCCTTCCTCCCTTCGATCTTCGCCGAATGGTCGCCGGACCTGCCGATGTCGGAGAGGGCGACGTCCTTGGCTCGGACGATCTCCCAACCAGCGAGGCGGCCCCGCTCGAAGCCGGGGTTGTCCAGGCTGCCGGTGTCGGCGCTCGCGGTGGCGGCGACAGCCCCGAAGGCGACTGTGGTGATCAGACCGACGACAGTGGCGCGCGCCACGAAAAGCGCGCGCCGATGAGCTGTTCTCACGAGGTGAATGCCCTTCTCTTCTGGTGGATGGGGTGTGTCTGGGAAGGCGCGGCCTCCCGGTTGTGGAGTCGGGAACACCGAAGTGGTCCGTGCCTGGCTCGAAACACCTCGTGCTGGTAAGTCCGGGGACGGCGTGCTTCGAGCCGAACTGCGGCAAACTCCTCAGTGTATCGATGCACCGGTCAGCGCCGATACGGTATCAGCGAACGTGGATTCTCTGCAATGAACGGCGGCGCGTTCGCCCCTCTTCGGGCCCCCGACGCCGGAAGACGGCCAGGCACGGAACCCCGGGACCGCGCAGATCAGCCCGGGTGGGTGGTAGAACGATGCATCCGCAGGCCGTTGACGGCGACCGGATGGCGCTTGCCCTCGTCCGTGCGGATCCCGGTCAGCCATGAGCTGCGCGATCGTGTGGCCGGAGAGGTACCAGCCGGACTCACGCAGCTCGCTGCCGGTGCGAGGGCTGCCGCAGGCTCCACCCGGTCGTCGAAGACCTTGCCCGACGGCAGCCGCAAGTCGATGCACGAAACGGTGCGTGGTGTCGGGCGTGCCGACACCACCCACCGCCACCGCTCAGGCCCGGGAGGTCAACCGGCCCACGCGAACCGCTCCGACG
>NZ_KB895857.1:0-56226 GCF_000374985.1 Micromonospora sp. CNB394
CCGACCTGGGGACGGACGACGCCAACCGAGGCAGAGCCGACCTGGGGACGGACGACGCCAACCGAGGCAGAGCCGACCTGGGGACGGACGACGCCGTCGGACTCGGCGCGGTCGCGGGCGGCGGCGGATCCGTGGCAGCGCCGCCGGGGCGCCGAGCGTGAGCCGGTGGAGCCGCCCGCTGTCGATCCGTGGGAGGCGTCGGGCGTGCACGCCTGGGAGCGGCCGGTGCCCGCGAGCCGCTGGGACCGTACGGAGCACACGGGTGAGTGGGACCGGTTCACCGACACCGGTTTCCTGGAGCCGGTGCGGCACGCCGACGGCCGGTACGCGGAGCCAGATCCGTGGGGCCGTTCGGCGCCGCCGGTGCGGGAGGGCTGGGCGTCACCGGCGCGGGCCGAGGCGTTCTGGTCGGGTACCCGGCTGTCCGGTGACGACCCCCGGTGGATGGAGTCGCCGTCGACGGCTCCGCGTTCGCCTGCGGTGGCTTACTCGGCGCCGCGTGCGCGTACGGTGCCGCACCGTCGCCCGGTGGAGCCGGCGGCGTCGACGTTGCGGCGGCGGGTGGAGACGATAGGCGGCGGCTCGTGGGGCCGGCGGCTGGAGGACGACCTGCTGGACCCGGATCCGGGTGGTCCATTGCGGCCGCTGTTCTACACGGCGGCCTGCTATCTGGTTCCGGCGGTGCTGCTCGTGGTCGGTCTGTTGTTCCTGAGCGGTCAGCCTCCGGCGGGGTGTGTCACCGACATCACCGGTGGTGGGTGTGAGCCGCCGCGTGCGCATGCGCTGGATTCGTTGGTGTCGGCGGCGCCGCGGTTCGGGTTGGCGATGGTGAGCAGTCTGGTGGTGGCGGTGTTGCTGCGGCAGGTCGGGACGACGTGGCGGTCGGCGACCGTGGCGCTGGCGGCGGCGGTGGTGGGTGGTGGCCTGTCCACCGTGGTGATCAGCGCGGTGACGGGTAATCCGCTCGGTTGAGCGGCGAGGATGCGGAAAGGCCCGCACCGGCGACCGGTGCGGGCCTTTCGCGTCGTGCTTCGGGTGTCAGCCCTTGACCACGTTCAGGTCGAACTTGGCGGTCACCTCGGGGTGCAGCCGGATGCTCACCGGGTAGGAGCCGAGCGCCTTGATGTGGCCGGGCAGCTCCAGCCGGCGGCGGTCCAGGGTCGGGCCGCCGGCGGCCTTGACGGCGTCGACGATCTCGGCCGGGGTGACCGAGCCGAAGAGCCGCCCGCCGTCGCCGGCGCGGGCCTTCAGGTTGACCTTCAGACCCTCGACCTGGGTCTTGACCTCGGTGGCGTGGCCGAGGTCGCGGATCTCGCGGGCCGAGCGGGCCCGCTTGATGACCGTGACCTGCTTCTCCGCGCCCTTGGTCCAGGCGATCGCGAAGCCCTGCGGCAGCAGGTAGTTACGGCCGAAGCCGTCCTTGACCTCGACGATGTCGCCCGGAGAGCCGAGGCCGGACACCTCCTGAGTCAGGATGATCTTCATGTCCGTGCCTCCTCTCAGCGGGTCGTGGCCGTGTACGGCAGGAGCGCCATCTCGCGGGCGTTCTTGACCGCACGGGCGATCTGCCGCTGCTGCTGCGACGTGACGCCGGTCACCCGCCGAGCGCGGATCTTGCCGCGGTCGGAGATGAACTTGCGCAGCAGCGCGGTGTCCTTGTAATCGATGTAGGTGATCCCGTCCTTGTCGAGCGGGTTCACCTTCTTCTTCGGCTTGCGCAGTGCCGCAGCCTTAGCCATTGCTCGTGCTCCTGGTTTGCGATCGCGGGCGCTCGGCGCCATCAGAACGGAGGCTCCTCGTCGAAGTTTCCGCCCGAACCACCGCGGGAGGGGGCCGGGGCAGCAGAGGCCCAGGGGTCGTCGAAGTTGCCTCCGCCGCCGCCCTGGCCGCCACCACCACCGAAGCCGCCGCCACCGCCACCGGAGCGGGACATCTTCTGCACCTTCGCCGTGGCGTAGCGCAGCGACGGGCCGATCTCGTCGACCTCCAGCTCGATGACGGTGCGCTTCTCACCCTCGCGGGTCTCGTACGACCGCTGGCGCAGTCGGCCGGACACGATCACGCGAGCGCCGCGCTGCAGCGACTCGGCGACGTTCTCGGCGGCCTGGCGCCAGACCGTGCACGAGAGGAACAGCGGCTCGCCGTCCTTCCACTCGCCGGAGGCCTTGTCCATGAAGCGGGGCGTCGAAGCGACCCGGAACTTGGCGACCGCCGCACCGGAGGGGGTGAATCGCAACTCGGGGTCATCGGTCAGGTTGCCGATGACCGTGATGGTGGTGTCTCCTGCCATGACCATCTCCTCGCGCACTCATCTTTGTGCCGTTGAGGCTCTCAGAGCCGTACGACAGCGTGGATGAGGCTTGTGATCCGGACGTGCCGGGTCTAGATGCTCAGCGCATCTCCGGGCGGATGACCTTGGTGCGCAGCACCGACTCGTTGAGTCGGAGCTGACGGTCCAGCTCGCCAACGGCCTCCGGCGTCGCCTGGAGGTCGATGACGGCGTAGATGCCCTCGGCCTTCTTGTTGATCTCGTACGCGAGGCGCCGGCGGCCCCACACGTCGGTCTTCTCCACCGAGCCACCCGCGGTCCGGATCACGTTCAGGTACGTGTCGAGCGACGGGGCGACGGTGCGCTCCTCGAGGCTGGGGTCGAGGATCACCATGACTTCGTAATGACGCAAGACGTGCTCACCTCCTGTGGGCTAAGCGGCCACGGTCCTTCCGTGGCAGGAGGTCGTGCGTCGTTGCCCGCGGCCGGGTGCCGGGGGAACCCGATCGGACACACGGACAACCGGACCAGGATAGCCGGTCCGGACGATCATGGCCGGGCGGGCGGCCCCGGTGAGCCGGGTGTGGCGACAGGGGCCCACCTCCGGCGAGCCGGCAGGTGGACCCCTGTCCACGGGACCGCGGGGCGTCCCGTCCGCATTCCTTGGGTGGGACCTGGGGAGGAACGACCACACCGATGAGGTTGGATCGAAGACGCCCCGCGGAGCTTTATCGTGTTGTCACCTGGTCTGACCATACAATGGCTCTCGTCACCACTTGGGGTAAATGGAGGAATTGGTCCTACTGCCGGTCTCCCGTACCGGGTGACGAGTGGATCCCGCCCCGCAGTGCCGGGCCGCACGGCGGGGCGTCCCGTTTCCGGGGGTCCACCCTCGCCCGTCCGTGCTGTGGACCACGTGCGGGCGGAGCGTCGACCATCGATCCCACCTCGGACAACGACCGCCGGGCCGGGTGGTGACGCGTCCGACCCGCCGGGCGCCTCCCGCGAGCGCGCCGACCGTCGCAGGCGCGACGTAGGCTGCCCTGCATGCGAATCGGAGCCCACGTCGATCCGACCGACCCGCTGGCCGAGGCGACCGCCCGGCAGGCCGAGGCGGTCCAGTTCTTCCTGGCCGACCCGCAGGGCTGGAAGGCCCCGAAGCCGCGCGAGGACGCCGAGCGCCTTCGTTCCGCCGACGTCGACCTCTACGTGCACGCGCCGTACGTGATCAACGTAGCCACGCTGAACAACCGGATCCGCATCCCCAGCCGCAAGCTGCTGCTCGCCCACGCCACCGCCGCGGCCGACGTCGGGGCCAGGGGGCTGATCGTGCACGGCGGCCACGTCAACGCCGGCCACGACGTCGCCGTCGGCTTCGACAACTGGCGCAAGACCTTCGCGTACGCGGCTGACTCCGGCGGCTTCCCGCTGCCGGTGCTGATCGAGAACACCGCCGGTGGCGACAACGCCTGCGCCCGGCACCTCGACTCCCTGGCCCGGCTCTGGGACGCGCTCGGCGACCACGAGGTCGGCTTCTGCCTGGACACCTGCCACGCGTACGCGGGCGGCGAGGAACTGCTGGGCCTGGTCGACCGGGTGAAGGCGATCACCGGCCGGATCGACCTGGTCCACGCGAACAACTCCAAGGGCGCGTTCAACTCCGGTCAGGACCGGCACGACAACCTCACCGGCGGCACCATCGACCCGGAGCTGCTGGTGGCGGTGATCCGCGCGGCCGGCGCGCCGGTGATCGTGGAGACCCCCGGCGGCGTCGAGGGCCAGGCGGCCGACATCGCGTTCCTGCGCGGGCAGTTGGGCGCGACGGCGTGACGACCGACCAGTCCGGCAAGGCAGGCGACGGCAAGGCAGGCCACGGCAAGGCCGAGTCGACCGGCACGGCGGACACCGGCAAGGCGGACGCCGGTCCCGAGGCCGGCACCGCGGACGAGTCCGCCGACAAGGGTGACGCCCCGACGAAGGGCGGCGACGGCGCAGACGCCGCCGCCGAGAAGGCCGCGAGCGCAGACGAGAACACCACGGGTACGGCCGGCGACGAGCCCGCCGATCCCTGGTCCGCGTTCGGGCCCGCGCCGGAGCCGGTGCTCGGCCGGGCCCGCCGCTCCGTCCGCGCGGTCGGCCGGTTCCTGGTGCACGAGTGGACGCTCGCCGCCCTCGCCGCGCTGGCGCTGGCTGCGGCGATGACCTGGCCCACGCTGCGCTATCCGCGGCACACGCTGCCGCAGGACTACTGGGATCCGAGCCTGCAGGCGTGGCAGATGGCGTGGTCCGGGCACATCCTGCGGACCGACCCGGCGATGCTGTGGCACGCGAACTCGTTCTATCCGGAGAACTGGAGCTTCGCCTTCTCCGACACGCTCCTCGGGTACGCCCCGGCCGGCCTGATCGGGGTCGGCCCGGAGCACGCCGTGCTGCGCTACAACATCATGTTCGTGTTGGCGCACGCGCTGGCCGCGTTCGGCGCGTACGTGCTGGCCCGGCAGCTCGGCGCGGGCCGCATCGGCGGCGCGGTGGCGGGGGCGAGCTTCGCCTACGCGCCGTGGCTGCTGGCCCAGGCCGGGCACCTGCACATCCTCTCAAACGGCGGCATCCCGCTGGCGCTGGCCATGCTGGCCCGAGGTCACGGCTGGTCGTTGCGGTACGGCTACCGGCCGCGCCGCCGGCACGCGGGCTGGGCGTTCGCCGGGTGGCTGGTGGCCGCGTGGCAGCTCAGCCTGGGGTTCGGCATCGGGCTGCCGTTCGCGTACATGCTGGCCGGGACCGGCCTGGTCGCGGTGGTGCTGTGGTTCGTGCGGCGGCGCCGGGTGAAGCGACCGTTCGGCCGGCGGCTGTTCCTGGCCGACCTGTTCGGTGGGCTCGTCTTCGCCGCGGTGGGCGCGGCGCTGGCCGTGCCGTACTTCACGGTTGCCGAGCTGCACCCGAACGCGGAGCGGACGCTCGGGGACATCGGTCTCTACTCGCCGCCGGCGAGCGGGTTCTTCACCGCGCCCGCCGAGTCGCGGGTCTGGGGCGGGCTGCACGAGGGCGCCCGCGCCGTGTTGCCCTGGCACCCGGAGATGACGCTGCTGCCGGGTTTCGTGCTCTACGCGCTCGCCGCCGGTGGCCTGTTCTTCTCGGTCTGGCGGATCCGGCACCGGATCTTCCTGCTCGCCGGCGTGCTCGTGACGATGGCGCTGGCGATGGGGACGCGGTTCTTCGGCGGCCGGTTCACCTACGCACCGCTCTTCGACTACCTGCCGGGGTGGAGCGGGCTGCGCACGCCGGGCCGGATGATGCTGTGGACCACGCTGCTGCTGGGTCTGCTCGCGGCCGGCGCGGTCACCGCGTTCTGCATGCGGGTACGCGAGCTGGCCGCCGAGCGGGTGCCGCCGTGGCCGGGCCCGTGGCTGCGCCTGGCCACCCTGCTGCCGCTGGCGCTGGTCCTCGTGGAAGGGCTGAATGCCACACCGCAGCCGGTGGTGCCGCGGCAGCCGGCGGCGATGCGGACCGTGGACGGCCCGATGCTGGTGCTGCCGAGCAGCCAGAACCTCGACCAGCCGGTGATGCTCTGGTCCACCGACCGGTTCCAGCCGATGGTAAACGGCGGCAGCGGTTTCACGCCGCGTTCGCAGGCCCAAATCCGCGAGGCGACAGTCAGCTTTCCGGACTACGCGAGCGTCGACTACCTGCGGCAGATCGGCGTGAAGAACGTGGTGGTGTTGCGCGACGAGCTGGCGGGCACCCCGTGGGAGGGGATGCTCGACCGGCCGGTCGACACGCCGGGCGTGACCCGGGAGCAGGTCGGCGAGGCGGTCGTGTTCCGGCTGTAGACCGGGGAGACGACCGCCCCGGTCACACCGGGACGGGTTCGGCGGGCCGTTCGGCGGCGCGCGCCCGCCAGCGCTGGTGCCAGGGCGCGTCGGGCGCGCCGTCGAGCACGCCGCCGTCCGGGTCGTCGGCGTAGGTGTGCCGGACCGCGTCCAGTTCGGGCCGCATGATGTCCCGGATCACGAACCCGCAGAGCACCGCCACGGTGATCAGGCGCAGGCTCGACGCCAGCACGAAGACGCCCTCGGGGAAGACCGGCCGGGACATGGCCGTGCCGAGCAGTTCGCCGTAGAACGCGGCGAAGTAGCCGACCTCGGCGACCTGCCAGGCCAGGAACGCGCCCCAGCGCGGCCGGGCGAGCACCGCGAGCGGCAGCAGCCAGAGCACGAACTGCTGGGACCACACCTTGCTGAAGATGAGGAACGCGGCGACCACCAGGAAGGCGAGCTGGGCCAGCCGGGGGCGGCGCGGCGCGAGCAGCGCCAGCCCGGCCACGCCGAGGCAGGCCAGGCCGAACAGCAGGTACGACAGCCAGTTGAGGGTGGGGATGTTCGCGTTGAGCCACTCGAAGGGCCCGAGTTCACCGGGTGCGGACGGGCTGATCCGGCCGTCCAGGTAGCGGCCGATGTACCAGAGCGTGCCCCAGTCGATCGGGCGTGTGGTGTTCAGGTCGAAGAAGCGTTCCCAGTTCTCCCGGTACGGGATCGCCACCGGCAGGTTCACCGCCACGAGCGTCACCAGTGCGGTCGCCGTGGCGACGAGCCCGGCGAGCAGCTTGCCGGCGCGCAGCGCGAGGACCAGGATCGGGCCGAGGAGGAACAGCGGCCACATCTTGGCCGCGCCGCCCAGGCCGATGAGGACGCCTGCCACGCCGGGCAGCAGCAGCGCGTACCGGTCGGGCCGGGCGCGCGCCCAGGCCAGCAGGCCGAACGCGGCCAGGCTGATGGCGAGCAGGTCCCAGTTGACGGTGGCGGTGAGCACGAGCGCCGGGGACAGCGCGAACAACGCGGCGTCCCAGGGTCGTCGTCGGCGCAGGCTGAGGATCACCGCGACGGTGGCGACCGCGAGCGCGCCGAGCACCAGCGCGTTGAGGTTGTAGAACCACTGGCCCTGGTTGATGCCGGGGTTGTCGGCGCCGAGGGCGTGCACGGGCAGGCCGAGCGCGCCCATGAAGTAGCCGGTCAGCACCGGGTACTCCACCGGGTGGTCGGCGTAGGGGACCTTGCCCTCGTTGAGCCCTTCGGCGTAGTAGAGCGCCAGCACGTCGGTGTAGCACATCCGGGTGTACTGGATGTTGTTCTGCCAGGCGCCGTCCTGGCAGGGCGACTTCTGCACCCAGTGCAGGGCCAGCGTCAGGCACACCAGCGCCAGCACGATCCGGCTCGCGGTCCAGAACCGGCTCTCCCGGCCGGCGGGCCGGTCCAGGGCGACGGCGTGGTCGCCGAGCGGCCCGCCGATCAGACCGGAGGTGCCCCGGACGAACCAGTCCGAGCGGGAGGGGTGGTCCGCCGTCTCCCCGGATCGTGGCGCCGCCTCGGACGCGCCGGGCTCATCGATGCCTGCGGGCGACTGGGTGCTCATGGAGAGGCATCCTGCCGTACAGCGGGGGTCGCCGTCCCGTCGCGCGCGGAGAAATTCCGGTACGCGAAACGCGGCGGCGGCCGGACCGCTCGGGTCCGGCCGCCGCCGTGGTGTGCGTCAGTTCTGTCGTGTCGGTGGTGTGCTCGGTAGCAGCCCGCCGCCACCGCCTCCACCGGGACGTCCGCCGCCGCCGGGGTTGTCGCCCCCTTGGTCGCCGCCGCCGGGCGTGCCACCGGGGCAGAACAGGCCCAGCGGGTCGCAGTTCGGGCCGCCCGGCTGACCGGGCTCGGTCGGCGGCGGCGCGGGCGCGTCGCCGTTGCCGGTGTCGTCCTCGCCGACGTTCGCGGCCGGCGGGAACTCCTCCTTGTCCTCGCCCTTGAGCGCGTCGTTCATGAAGCGCTGGAAGATGTCACCCGGCATCCGGGCGCCGCTGATGTCCCGGCCGTCCTTGTACTTGATCGCCTTGCGGTCCTTGACGTTGCCGACCCAGACCGCGGTGGCGAGCTGTGGCGTGTAGCCGATCATCCAGGCGTCACCGTTGGCTGTCGTCTTGTCGCCGAGTTCCCAGGTGCCGGTCTTCTCGGCGACCTGCCGGCCGTCCTCGAGCTTCTTGTTGATCTGGCCCGGATACTGCTTCAGCACGGAGGTGACGTCGGCGACGATGTCCTTCTCGATCCGAGGCACCCCCTTGAGCTGCTCCCCGCCGAGCGTGTCCCACTTGCCGGTGTCCGGGTTCTGCTTCTCCACCTTCCGGACGAAGTGCGCCTTGTGGTAGACGCCCTGGTTGGCGAAGGTGGCGACGCCGTTGGCGTGGTCGAGCACGGTGATCGGGTACTGCCCGTAGCCGAGGACGTGGAAGAACGGCGACGGCGCGAGGTCCTTCGGGTCGGCCTTGGTCAGGTCGTGTGCCTTGGCCGGGTTGGTGTCGGTCTGCCACATGGTGGTGACACCGGCCTGCTTGGCCATGTCGAGCACCTTGTCCGGGCCGATCTGCTCGGTGATGTAGTAGAACGGCACGTTCAGCGACTTCAGCGTCGAGAGCTCCAGTGTGCAGGAGTTTCCGCAGGAGACCTTGTCCGCGCCGGCGTTGCTGACCTTGAACTCGGTGCCCTTCGGCGTGAACCCCTCGCCCTTCCACCGGGACTTGAGCGAGATGCCCTCCTTGAGCGCCGCGGCGAGGGTGTAGATCTTGAAGCTCGAACCCGGCGAGTGCCCGCCGCTTACCACGCCGTTGTCGACGTTCTTCCCGGCGTAGTCGGTGCCGGTGCCGTTGTCACCGCCGTAGTAGGCGAGCACCCGGCCGTTCTGCGGATCGATGGCCACCACGGCGGCCATCAGGTTCGACGGCTGGCCGGCAAGCTCGGAGCCCTTCTTGGCCCGCTGGGCCGCGGCGAGCGCCGCCTCCTGCATCTTCCGGTTGATCGTCGTGGTGATCTTGTAGCCGCCGCGGCTCAGTGCCTTGGCGCACAGCGGCTTCTTCTCGGTCGCCTCGGCCTCGTTGTCGGTGCAGAGCTTCATCTCGCGCAGTTCCTGCGAGACGTAGTTGACGATGTTGCCGTACGGGGTGTCGATGCCGAAGCCGCCGCCGCTGTTCTTCGTCGGCGGCTTGATGTTCTTCGGGTACTCGGTGGGGTGCGCCGGCGTGTTCGGCGCGTCAAGCCACTTCTCCGTGATCATTCCGTTGATCACGTAGTTCCACCGGTCCAGCGCGGCCGTCGGGTTGATCGCCGGGTCGTAACCCTGGTGGGTGGCGCTCGGCTCCGGTTGCTTGATCAGCGCGGCGAGCACCCCGGCCTCGGCCACTGTGAGGCTCTTGACGTCCTTGCCGAAGTAGGTCCGCGCCGCCGCCTGGATGCCGTACGCGCCGCGGCCGAAGTAGATGACGTTCAGGTAGTGCTGCATGATCACGCGCTTGTCGTACTTGTCGTTCAGCTTGGAGGCGAGGATCGCCTCCTTCACCTTGCGGCCGTACGTGTCCTGGTTCAGGTTCTCGAACGCGTTGCGTGCGTACTGCTGGGTGATGGTCGAGGCGCCCTGCTTGTCGCCGCCGGTGAGGTTGTTCCACGCGGCGCGGGCGATGCCCTTGTAGTCCACACCGGAGTGCTTGTAGAAGTTCCGGTCCTCCGCCGCGGCGACCGCGTGCTGGACGTGCTCCGGGATCTGGTCGATGGTGACGAGCTGGCGGTTCTGGTCGCCGATCCGGGCGATGGCGGTCTTGCCGGTCGAGTCGTAGATGGTGGTCGACAGCGGCGGGATGGTGTCCTGCGGGAGCACCACCTTGGTGGAGTACCAGGTGAAACTCACCACACCGATGCCGGCGAGCATGATGAACACGGCGAAGCCGGCGATCAGCATGTTGATCCGGCGGCGCTTCTTCGCCCGCGCCGGGTCCTCGCCGCGGCCACGCCGGCCGGGGCCGGCCGGACCACCGGGACCACCGGGGCCGCCACCGGCGGCGCCGGGCACCCGGGCGCGGCCACCGACAGCTGCCGCGCCCACGCTCGCGCGTCCACCCACGCTCGCCCGCCCGCCTACCGCCGCCGCGCCCACGCTCGCCGCGCCCACCGAGGCGCGTCCCGCCGGAGCCGCCGGGGACGCGGGCACCGACGCCCGGCCGGCGCCCGCGCGTCCGGAGGCGCCGGGTGCCGGAGAGACGGGCACCGAGGCGCGGCCGCCTGTGCCTGCCCGGCCCACCGGGGCCGAGCCGGCCGCTGCGCGCGGTACCGGAGCGGCGCCGCCGACCGAAGCCCGGCCACCCGCGCCGTACGGTGACACGGAGGCGCGCGCCGAGGCGCCGCCCTCCGCCGCGCCGGACCAACCGTTCCCACCCCAGTTCCCTTCGGAACCGGGGTCGCCGTTCGGGCCCGGGATCTGGGCCCGCCCACGCGAAGAACTGGGATCGCCGTAGTTCATTCCTCACACCCTGCCGGTCGCGGTGGGACGCGGGGGCGCCGCCACCGGGTTGCCGTGAGCTGGAACACGGGACGTTACCCGCCGGCGGTACCGGCGCGCGCCCGTCAAATCCGATCTATTCGGACTATTTACGCTTGAAAGCTGTCGATCCTGCCGCCCGGGGAATGGGCCGGCAGCGATCGGGGCAGCCGCGTTCACCGTTGCGCCTCTCGCCTTCGCCGAGGGGTGGAGCCGTTGGCCGCGACCGACTCGTCCGCGCCCTCCGCCTCGCCCGCGAGACCGTCCCGGCCGAGCAGGAACTGCTCGACGAGATGGTTCCAGTCGCAGCCGGGGCAGACCTCCACCACGAACACCTGGAACTCACGCAGCGTCATGGCCAGGACGGGCAACTCGGCCCGGGTACGCGCCTGGCCGGCCGACTGCTTGAGTTCGTCACCGTAAATGTAGTGGACGTGGATCAGGTTCTCGCTGCGGCAGATCGGGCAGCGGTGGTCGGTCGGCTCGCCGTGGAAACGAGCAGCGTTCTTCAGGTACGGCGAGGCGTCGCAGACGTCGTACGTGCCGATCCGCCCGGCGAGGAGTTCGCGCAGCACAGCCCGCTTCTGAAGCGAGTAGTCGACGACCTGGCGAGACGTACGCATGCGGCAAAGGGTACGCGCTCCCGCGGACCCAGGCGACCATGGTCACGATGCGTGATGGACGCGTCGCACAAGCAGGGGTTTGCCCCACCCTCACCTCTCCGCTAACGTGCGATGTATCGGTCCGATACATCGCGGTGGTTAGTGCTCCGCGCAGGGGGAAAGTAGGGATGGCCCGTGCTCGAACTCGCCGTCCTCGGCCTCCTGCAGGAGGCGCCGATGCACGGCTACGAGCTGCGCAAGGAGCTGACCGCCAAGCTCGGCGCCATCCGGGCGGCGATCAGCTACGGCTCGCTCTACCCGACCCTGCGCCGGCTGCAGGCGGCGGGATGGATCACCGAAGCCGCCGAGACACCCGCGACCGCCGAGGAGGTTCCCGCGCTGACCAGCCGACGCGGTCGGGTGGTCTACACCATCACCGCGGAGGGCAAGGAACGCTTCGCCCAGCTCATAGCGCAGGCTGGACCCGAGACGTACGACGACACGGGCTTCGGCGTGCACTTCGCGTTCTTCGCCCGGACCGACCAGGCCACCCGGCTCCGGATCCTGGAAGGTCGTCGTCGCAAGATCGAGGAACGTCGCGAAGGTCTTCGTGACGTGCTCGGCCGGGCAGCCGAGCGACTCGACGCGTACACCCTGGAACTGCAACGCCACGGGCTCGACGCCTGTGAGCGCGAGGTCCGCTGGCTGGAGGAGCTCATCGCCAACGAGCGCTCCGGCCGGGCCCCGGCCGACCCGCGACCCGGGACGGCCGGTGGCCGAGGAGACAACGACAGCCCGCCCACGCCTGGAACGTCCAGGACAGAGCGGCCGTGATGAAGAAGAAGGAGGCAGACGCTATGGGCTCCGTCCGCGTCGCCATCGTCGGTGTGGGTAACTGCGCCTCGTCCCTCGTACAGGGCGTGGAGTACTACCGGAACGCCGACCCGAACGACCGCGTCCCGGGTCTCATGCACGTCACCTTCGGCGACTACCACGTCTCGGACGTGAAGTTCGTCGCGGCGTTCGACGTGGACGCCAAGAAGGTGGGCATGGACCTCGCGGAGGCGATCGTCGCCAGCGAGAACAACACGATCAAGCTCTGCGACGTGCCGCCGACCGGCGTCACCGTGCAGCGCGGCCCGACCTACGACGGTCTCGGTCAGTACTACCGCGAGATCGTCGAGGAGTCGGACGCCAAGCCGGTCGACGTGGCGCAGGCGCTGCGCGACGCGCAGGTCGACGTGGTCGTCTCCTACCTCCCGGTGGGCTCCGAGGAGGCCGACAAGTTCTACGCCCAGGCCGCGATCGACGCCGGCTGCGCGTTCGTGAACGCCCTGCCGGTCTTCATCGCCTCCGACCCGGAGTGGGCGAAGAAGTTCACCGACGCCGGTCTGCCGATCGTCGGCGACGACATCAAGAGCCAGGTCGGCGCCACCATCGTGCACCGCGCCCTGGCGAAGCTCTTCGAGGACCGCGGGGTCGAGCTGCTGCGCACGTACCAGCTCAACTTCGGCGGCAACATGGACTTCATGAACATGCTGGAGCGCAACCGCCTGGTCTCGAAGAAGATCTCGAAGACCCAGTCGGTGACGTCCCAGATCCCGCACGAGATGAGCAAGAGCGACGTGCACATCGGTCCGTCCGACCACGTGCCGTGGCTGGACGACCGCAAGTGGGCGTACATCCGCCTGGAGGGCCGCTCCTTCGGTGACACCCCGCTGAACGCGGAGCTGAAGCTCGAGGTGTGGGACTCGCCGAACTCGGCCGGTGTCATCATCGACGCCGTCCGCGCCGCGAAGATCGCGCTGGACCGGAAGATCGGCGGCCCGATCCTCTCCGCCTCCTCGTACTTCATGAAGTCCCCGCCGGAGCAGTACGCCGACCACGATGCGCACGCCGCCGTCGAGGCGTTCATCGCCGGCGAGATCGAGCGCTGACGCGCCGTACCAGCACAAGGAGGAAGGCCGGGTCCGCGCGGACCCGGCCTTCCTCCTTCGCGTACGTCAGGACCAGGCTCGCCGCAGCGCCACCGACGCCTCCATCTCCAGCAGCGTCACCTTGCGCGGCAGCCCGCCACCGAAGCCGACCAGCTTGCCGCCCGCGCCGACGATCCGGTGACAGGGCACGATCACCGGCACCGGATTGCGGTTGCAGGCCACCCCGACCGCCCGCGCGCCTCCCGGGTCACCGACCGCCTTCGCCACCTCGCCGTACGTGCTCGTCTCCCCGTACGGGATGCGGGTCATCTCCCGCCACACCGCGCGCTCGAACTCCGAGCCGCGGGGCGCCGACACCGGCACCGTGAACTCGGTCAGCTCGCCGGCGAAGTACGCCCGCAGCTCCGCCACCGCCAACCGGGCCACCGCGTCGCCGGGCTCGCCGGACGCCCCGTCCACCCGGCCGAAGTGCGCGCCGCGCACCGCGTCGTCGTCGGTGCCGACGGAGAACTCCCCGATCGGTGAGTCGAGCACGGTCCAGCGCATGTCACCCATTGTGGCGCGGCGGGCAAAGATTTCCCCGCCCCGAGCGTCTGGAGATGCGGAGGTGCACGGTGGCAGAGGTCGACGGGGAGTTCACCGCGTTCGTCAACGAGCGGGGAGCGGCCCTGCTGCGGGTCGCGTACGCGCTGGCCGGCAGCCAGCACGCGGCGGAGGATCTGCTGCAGAACGCGCTGGCCAAGGCGTACGTCCGGTGGCCACGGATCCACGGCGACGCGGAGCCCTACGTGAAGCGGATCCTCTACCACGACCAGGTCTCCGGCTGGCGGCGGCGGGCGCGGCGGGCGGAGGTGCCGGTGGCCGAGCTGCCGGAGCGACCGGCCGCCGGCGACGACAGCGACCTGCGGCTGCTGGTACGCGACGCGCTACGGGCACTGCCGCCCCGCCAGCGCGCCGTGCTCACCCTGCGCTATCTGGAGGACCTGAGCGTCGAGCAGACGGCCGCGCTGCTCGGCTGCCGCCCCGGCACCGTGGCCAGCCAGAGCACCAAGGCGCTGGCCCGGCTCCGGAAGCTGGTACCGGGACTCGACGGGCTGACGAACCGGACGGAGGTGACCCGATGAGCACGTCACTGGACGAGACGCTCCGGACGGCCGTACACGATCTCGCCGACGGCGCCGCGCCCGCGCCGGACCTGGCGTCGCGCGCACTCGGCCGGGGCCGCCGGCTGCGCCGTCGCAGGCGTGCGGGCGCGGCGGCTGCCGCGCTCGTCGCAGTGGTCGCCGTGACCCTGCCGTTCGTCCTGCTCCGTCCGCGTCCCACCCCGCCGCCGACCGCGCCGGTCACCGTCGCCCCGTCGCCGGTCGTCCGGTCGGCGCCCGGACCGGACTGGGCGGACGGGCCGCTGGTGCTGCCCGGCGACTGGGTGGTCACCGGCACGCGGGCGCGGACCGGCGCCGCCGGACCGTCGTACCTGCTCGACCGGGGACGCGGCCGGTACGTCGGCAACGCCCGCTACGACGCCGTCCTGCCCGCGCCCGCCGGTTCGCTGGTGGCGGTCTGGGACGACGACCGGCCCCGGCAGGTCGGCCTGGTCGACCTGGCCCGGGGAACCACCAGCTGGCACGAGCCGGGCCGCGCGCTCGGCTCGCCGAACTGGTCGCCGGACGGCCGCCGCCTGCTATTCACCAGTCAGCGGGTCGGTCAATCCGGTTTCGTCGTGCTGAGCGCCGACGGCACCACGCGATCCCACGCCGTCGACACCACCCGCTACCCCTGCACCGACTACTGCTTCTTCCTCTGGACCCGGGACGGGCGGGAGGTGCTGCTCCAGCAGACCGACCTGAGCCGTCCCCGGTCCGAGTCGGCCCGGCACCTGCGGCGGGGCGTCCAGTTCTTCGCCGCCGACAGCGGCCGGCCCACCCGGTTCGAGCCGCTGCCGGGCGACCCGGCCGGGCCGTGGGCCTGGTCACCCGACGGGAAACTGGTGGCGGTGCAGGGGCAGACGGAGCCGCTGCTCGTGGAGGCGGCGACCGGCCGGGTGGTGAACCCGCTGCCGGTGGCCGACGTCGTCTGGGTCGGTGACGAGCGCCTGCTCTACCGGCGGCCGTACGGGTCGCGAGACTTCGTGCTCGCCGACACCACCGGCCGGGAACTCGTGCGTCAGCCGCTGCCGGAGGACTTCTCCCTCGCCGAGGTGACGATCGCGCCGCGCTGACCATCGCGCCGCGCTGACCCGCCGCTGAACGTCCGCTGGACGAAGTCGATGTTGCACGGCGTCGATACCGTGCAGGTCATGGCCACCGGGACGCTCATCTTCCTGATCATCGGCGGGGTCGGTGTCGGCGTGCTGACTCTCGCCCTGCTCGGCTCGGGAGTGCTCCACCTCGGCCAGCCGGACGTCGACGGGCCGGTGTCGCTGGAGGCGGCCGCCGGGTTCACCGGGGCGTTCGGTTTCGGCGGCGCCATCGTCAACGAGCTGCTCGGGGGTCGTACCCCGGGCATGATCGCGGCGGCGGTGGCCGGCGGCGCGCTCGCCGCCGTGCCCACCGGCTGGCTGGCGGCGCGGCTCAGCCGCGCGGCCCGCACCATGCGTACCGACGCCACACCCACCCGCGACCATCTGGCCGGTGCGATCGGCCTGGTGGTGACGCCGATCCCCAGCGGCGGCTACGGCGAGGTGCGGGTCCGCCTCGCCGGTCAGCCGGTGAAGC
Organism: Micromonospora sp. CNB394; assembly: GCF_000374985.1. Classification (NCBI taxonomy): domain Bacteria; kingdom Bacillati; phylum Actinomycetota; class Actinomycetes; order Micromonosporales; family Micromonosporaceae; genus Micromonospora; species Micromonospora sp. CNB394. The sequence goes on from NZ_KB895857.1 coordinate 15,860, forward strand.
TCAACGCCCGCGCCGACGGGCCGATCCCGGTCGGCACCCGGATCTTCGTGGTCGAAGCGCTGAGCGAGACCAGCGTGTACGTCGAGACCTACTGACACACCACCACACAGACGGGAACGCCCATGCCCCTGCTCGTCGCCATCGGCGGCGCGGTCCTCCTCGCCGTCGTCCTCGTCCTCTTCGTGTTGTCCCGGATCAAGGTGGCCGGGCCGAACCAGGCGTTCATCGTCACCGGCCGCAAGGGCCGCACCACCCAGACCGCCGACGGCGGCCGGGCCACCGACATGTCCGGGCAGAAGGTCGTGCTCGGTGCCTCGGTGTTCGTCCTTCCGGTGGTGCAGAAGCTCCAGTCGCTCGACCTGTCCAGCCGCCGGATCGACGTCAGCATCCGCGGCGCGGTGAGCAAGCAGGGCATCCGCACCGAGCTGCACGGCGTCGCGATCGTCAAGGTCGGCGGCACCGAGGACGCGATCCGCGCCGCCGCCCAGCGCTTCCTGAACCAGCAGGAGGAGATCGACAACTTCACCCGGGAGGTACTCGCGGGCGCGCTGCGCTCGATCGTCGGCCGGCTCACCGTCGAGGAGATCATCCGGGATCGGGCGGCGTTCGCCAGCGCGGTCGCGGAGGAGGCCGAGCACTCGATGACCAACCAGGGCCTGGTGCTTGACACGTTCCAGCTCCAGGACATCCTCGCCGAGGGCTCCTACCTGCAGGATCTGGGCCGGCCGGAGGCGGCCCGGGTGCTCAAGGACGCGGCGATCGCGGAGGCGCGGGCCCGGCAGCAGGCCGAGCAGGAGCGGCTGCTCGCCGAGGAGGCGATCGCCGAGGCGAACCGGAACCTGGCGCTCAAGCAGGCAGGCATCCAGGCCGAGATCGACGCGGCGAAGGCCAAGTCGGCAGCGGCCGGTCCGCTCGCGCAGGCCGAGCGGGACCAGGCGATCCTCTCCGAGCAGCAGAAGGTGGCCGAGCGCAACGCCGAGCTGAAGCAGCGCCAGCTCGACACCGAGGTCCGTAAGCCGGCCGACGCGGCCCGGTACAAGGTCGAGCAGGAGGCCGAGGCGGCCCGCAACGCGGCGGTGCTCACCGCCGACGCGCAGCGGCAGGCCACCATCGCCGCCGCGCAGGCCTCCGCCGAACAGGCCCGCCTCACCGGCGAGGGCGAGCGGGCCCGCCGGGCCGCGCTGGCCGAGGCGAACGCGATCGAGGGCGCCAAGGAGGGTGAGGCCGAGCAGCGCCGCCGTTCCGCGATCGCCGAGGCGGTCGAGCGGGAGGGCCAGGCCGAGGCGGCGGCCATCCTCGCCAGGGGCCAGGCCGAGGCCGACGCGATGGCCCGCAAGGCCGAGGCGTTCGCCGCGTACGGCGAGGCGGCCGTGCTGGACCTGCTGGTCAAGGTGCTGCCCGAGGTGGTCGGCGCGGCGAGTGCCCCGATCGGCGCGATCGACAAGATGACAGTGATCTCCACCGACGGCGCGTCGTCGCTCACCAAGTCCGTCGCCGGCAACGTCGCCCAGGGTCTCCAGCTCGGCAGCGACCTGACCGGTATCGACCTGGCCGGACTGCTGGCGCGGCTGGGCAGCAGCGCGCAGGACAACGGCAAGACCACGGTGGACGGCAGCGCCGTCACCCGATGACGACGCCGCCCGCCGGTTCCCCTCGGGGAGCCGGCGGGCGTCGCGCTGCGGTACGGGTCAGAGCACGGCGACGACGAACTTCTCGCCGGCACCCAGGCCGAGGGTCGGGCTGTTCCAGTCGATGGTCCGGCCGGCGACGAGCTGGCTGGTGCCGGCGCTGCCGGCGCCTGTCTCAGCCGGTGATGCCTTCCTCGCGCGCCCAGCGCAGCAGCTCCGCCTCGGCCTCGTCGCGGTCCAGCGGCCCGCGCTCCAGACGCAGCTCCTTGAGGTGCTGCCAGGCGCGACCGACCACCGGTCCCGGCGGTACGCCGAGCAGCTCCATGATCGCGTTGCCGTCCAGGTCGGGCCGGACCCGGGCCAGGTCCTCCTCGGCGGCGATCCGGGCGATCCGCTCCTCCAACGCGTCGTAATCGGCCGCGAGCTGGGCCGCCTTGCGCCGGTTGCGGGTGGTGCAGTCGGATCGGGTCAGCTTGTGCAGCCGGGACAGCAGGTCACCCGCGTCGGTGACGTACCGGCGCACCGCCGAGTCGGTCCACTCGCCCCGGCCGTACCCGTAGAAGCGCAGGTGCAGCCCGACCAGCTTGACCACCTGGGAGGTGATCTCCTTGGAGTAGCGCATGGCCTTCATCCGGTTCTTGGTCAGCCGGGCACCGACCACCTCGTGGTGGTGGAAGCTGACCCGGCCGTCCGCGCCGACCGCCTTGGTGGCGGGCTTGCCGACGTCGTGCATCAGCGCGGCCATCCGCAGCACGAAGTCGCAGCCGTCGGACTCCATCGACATGGCGTTGGCGACCACCGTGAGCGTGTGCTCGTAGACGTCCTTGTGCTGGGCGTGCTCGTCGATGGTGAGCTTCAGGCCGGTCAGCTCGGGCAGGAAGCGCTCGGCCAGCCCGGTGTCGACGAGCAGGCGCAGCCCGGTGATCGGGTCGGCGCCGCAGAGGAGCTTGGTGAACTCGTCCCGGATCCGCTCGGCGGTGATCCGGTCCAGGTCGCCCGCCATGCCGGTCATCGCCGCGCGGACGTCCGGGTGGACGGCGAAGCGGAGCTGGGCGGCGAACCGGGCCGCGCGCAGCATCCGCAGCGGGTCGTCGCGGAACGACTCCTGCGGCGTCCCGGGCGTACGAATGATCTTGGCGGCCAGGTCGGCCAGCCCGCCGTACGGGTCGGTGAACCGGTGGTCGGGAAGACTGACCGCCATCGCGTTGACTGTGAAGTCGCGGCGCTTGAGGTCTTCGGTCAGGCTGGTGCCGTACTGCACCACCGGGTTGCGGCTGACCTGGTCGTAGACCTCCGCGCGGAACGTGGTGATCTCCAGGTTGAGGCCGTCGCGCTGGCAGGCGATGGTGCCGAACTCGCGTCCGGTCTCCCAGATCGACTCCGCCCAGCCGCGGATGACCTTGAGGGTCTCGTCCGGGTGGGCGTCGGTGCAGAAGTCGAGGTCGTTGCCCAGCCGCCCGAGCAGCGCGTCGCGGACGGATCCGCCCACCAGGTGCAGTTCGTGACCGGCCTGCGCGAAGCGCCGGCCCAGCTCGTCGGCGACCGGTGAGACTCGGAGGAGTTCGGCGACGGCGGTGCGCTGCGCGGCGGTCAGTTCACGGCGGTCGGCGGCGTGGGAGGCGGAGGCTTCGGACATGGGATCGCCAGCCTATCGGGCCGGAGATGGATCGACCGCGCCGGGCGCGGGTAACGGGTCCGGGTTGACTAAGGTTCCGGTTGGGCGGGGCCGGCCGGGCCCGGTCGCCACGTACCCTGGAGGCTGGCAGATGAGCGGCGGGCTCTACCGCAGCGCGAACGCGCACGGCGACGGCCTGCCGCCGGACGACGGCGCCACATTCATCTCCGCCGAGCCGCTGAACCAGCCCGGCGTCGAGGCCGTCGCGCCCCCGCAGGAGGTGGTCGCCGAGACCAGCGCCGCGGCGAACAGCGCGGTGATGGCCATCGGCAGCCTGGTCAGCCGGGGTACGGGCTTCATCCGCAACCTGATGATCGGCGCCGCGCTCGGTGGCGCGCTGGTCGGTGACGCGTTCACCACCGCGATCTTCCTGCCGAACCAGGTCTACGAGTTCCTGCTCGGCGGTGTGCTCACCAGCGTGCTGATCCCGGTGCTGGTCCGGCGGCGCAAGTCGGATCCGGACCGGGGCGAGGCGTACTCCCAGCGGCTGCTGACGCTGGCCGTGCTGGCCCTCGCCGCCGTCGCGCTGATCGCGATGATCGGCGCGCCGGTGCTGACCGCCATCTACGCCGGCGGCAAGGACCAGGACTACCGGGGCCTGGTGACCGGCCTGTCGTACCTGATGTTGCCGATGCTGTTCTTCACCGGTGTGAGCGCGCTGATCGCCGCGGTGCTGAACACGCGCGGACACTTCGCCGCGCCCATGTGGGCGCCGATCCTGAACAACGTCGTGGTGATCGGCGTCTGCGGGCTCTACATCGCGGTCTTCGGCGCCAAGATCGTCGAGCCCGGACAGATGGGCTGGGACCGCATCCTGCTCATCGGCGGCGGCACGCTGCTCGGCGTCGCGGTCCAGACCGCCGGCCTGCTGCCGGCGCTGCGCAAGGTCGGCTTCCGGTGGAAGTTGCGATTCGACTTCGGTGCGCTCGGCCTGGGCGAGCTGGCCCGGCTCGGCGGCTGGATGTTCTGCTACGTCGGCGTCAACCAGCTCGGCCTCTTCGTGGTGGTCAACCTGCTCACCCGCGCCGCCGACGGCGACAACGCCGGCCTGCTGATCTACAACAACGTGTTCCTGCTGCTGATGATGGCGCACGGCATCATCGCCGTCTCGATCATCACGGCGCTGATGCCCCGGATGAGCGCCGCCGCCGCCGAGCACCGGTTCAGCGACGTCACCGCCGACCTGTCCCGGGGCACCCGGATGGTCAGCGCCGTGCTCGCGCCCATCGCGGTCTGCTACGCGGTGCTGGCCGCCCCCATCTCGGTCGTGGTGTTCCGGTACGGCGCGTTCACCGGCGACAACGCGGTGGCCACCTCCACCGTGCTGCTGGTCGCGGCGCTGGGCCTGGTGCCGTTCGCGGTGAGCCAGCTCTTCACGTTCGCGTTCTACGCGCTGCCGGACACCCGGACCCCGGCTCTGATCAACATTCCGGTGGTGGCGCTGCGCGTCCTGCTCCAGGTGGGCCTGTTCCTGATCTTCTCGAACACGTTCGCGGCGGCCGGGATGATGCTCGGCAACGCGGTGTCGTACCTGGCGGCGGCGATCATCTCGGCGATGCTGCTGCGGCCCCGGGTGGGCCGGATCGGGCTGGGCGGGATCATGCGGACGCTCGGCCGGGTGGTCGTTGCGGCGCTCGGTGCCGCGCTCGTCGGCGTGCTCGTGGTGGCGGTGCTCCCCGGCGATCCGGCGAGCCTGAGCTGGCTCGCCGCGGCGGTGCAGCTGGTGATCGGCGGCGCGGCGATCGGCGCGACCTACCTCGGGCTCGCCATGGTGCTGCGGATCGGCGAGATCACCGAGGTGGTCGGGATGGTCCGGCGGCGCCTCGGCCGTTGACCCCCTCGGTGACCGACTGTGAACGAGGATCACCAGGCTGGGGATACGGCTGTGGATAACTTGGAATTCCGCCGTCCACCGGGCCTCCCGGCCTGTGGACAACCAACCGTACGGACGAGGGAGCGCAGGCCGGGACGGGGGAACCTCCCCGTCGCCACACCGGTACGCCCCTGTGCCGCCACGTTGCCGCCAACCTCTAGATTGACGGTGTGTGTCCGGCTTGCCCGTCGGGTGGGCGGGCGAGCCGGCCGGAGCGGCTGTGACCGGCCTTCCGGCCGGTCACAGCGGGAAGATGACATGTCGGAGAACCGGGCATCCCGGGTAAGGTCGCTCTCGACGGGTACGACCGGGATCGACGCGGGTGTCGACACCGCGGCCGTTCCACCGAAGGTAGAGCGGGAAGCCACATGCCCAGCAGCACGGGTCCATCGATCGACGCGATCACCGAGGGAGGACGGGTGACCCAGGTCGGCGAGGGTCAGGAAGCGGAGGAGACCTCTCCTACGGTCGTGACCTTCGGTGCTCCCACGGTCGGTGAGCTGCTCGCCGAGCGGTACGAGCTGGTCGAGCACATCAACAACGACAGCGCGGGCCGGCTGGTCTGGCGCGGTGTCGACGTGGTGCTCCGCCGTCCCGTCGCCGTGGTCCTCCGCTACCCGGGTGGCGACTCCGCCACCGAGATGCTTCAGGCCGCGGTCGCCGCGAGCCGCGTCATCCACCCCAACCTGGTCGGCGTCTACGACGCGATCGACGAGGACGACCGGGCCTACGTGGTCCGCGAATGGGTCGACGGGCAGTCGCTGCGCGAACTGGTCGGCGCCGACGGCCCGCTGGACCCGGCCCGGGCCACCGCGATCGGCAACGCCGTCGCCAGCGCCCTCGCCGCCGTGCACGCCACCGGCATGGTGCACGGCAATCTCCACCCCGGCACCGTCATGATCAGCGACGACGGCCGGGTGGTGCTCGCCGACGCGCGTACCGACGGCGCGGACAGCCAGGAGAACGACCTGCGCGCGGTCGGCGGGGTGCTCTACTTCGCCCTGACCGGGCACTGGCCGCACGGTGAGGCCCCGCTGCACGGCGCCACCGCCGGGCACGGCCGTGCCGCCCTGCCGGACGCCGTCCGGGACGCCGGCGGCGCCATCGCCGCGCCCCGGCAGATGCGCGCCGGGGTGCCGGCCTACCTCGACGACCTCACCATGGACCTGCTCGACCCGGAGATCCCCCCGCCTTCGTCGGATGTGCTGGCCGCCGAGTTGAGCCGGCTCGACATCCCGGCCGACGAGCAGTTCCTGGAGCAGGCCGGTCCGCTGCGTTTCACCGCCGACCCCGGCGAGGAGCCCTCCCCGCTGGCCGCGGCCGGTGGTCGCAAGGTCGCCATCGGCATCGCCGGTCTGCTGGCGGTCGCCCTGGTCGGGCTGCTCATCGGCATCAACGCACTCGGTGGTGGCGACGACGGCGACAAGGAGCCGGTCGCCCAGCCGACGAACAGCGCGCCGGCCACCGACGGCGGTGCCGAACCCGCCGCGCAGGTCCGCAAGCTCACCATCGAGGACGTACGGATCATCGACCCGGAGGGCGACCGCGCCGAGGTGCGCAACGCCGAGAAGGTCATCGACGGCGACGAGGACGACGGCTGGGAGACAAACAGCTACCGCACCAACGCCAAGTTCGGCGGCCTCAAGAAGGGCATGGGCGTCTGGATCGACCTGGGCGCCCCGCACACGGTCAAGCAGCTGGAGGCCACACTCTCGGCCACCGGCGCCACCGTCGAGCTTCGCACCGGCACCCGCGGCGACTTCCCGTCCACCTCCTCCGGCGACAAGCAGCTCCTGAACGCCTACTCGACGGTGGTCGGACCGCCGAACGAGGACGGCGGCACCAAGATGATCTTCAACGCGTTCGAACCCGATCAGAAGTACCAGTACCTGCTGTTCTGGATCACCAAGCTGCCGGCGAAGGACAGCGGCAACAGCTGGAAGCTCGGCGTCCAGGAGATCACGGTCCAGGGCTCGTGACCCGGCCGCCGTCCCCGCCGAGCCACCTCCACCGGATGTGGTGATGGTCGAACGCGACGGCGCGCAGCCCGGCCGCTCCGACCTGGAGCTGCTCCGGGCACACGCGGCAGGCGACCGGGACGCCTTCGCCGAGCTGTTCCAACGGCACCGGGACCGCCTCTGGGCGGTCGCGCTGCGCACGATCGGCGACCGCGAGGAGGCCGCCGATGCCCTCCAGGACGCCATGCTGTCGGCGCACCGCGCGGCGGCCCGGTTCCGGGGCGACTCGGCGGTCACCACCTGGCTGCACCGCATCGTGGTGAACGCCTGCCTGGACCGGATCCGGCGGCGGCAGACCCACGCCACCGTCCCGCTGCCCGACGGCGTGCACACCGACGGCGAACCGGGCCGGCACACCGGCGGCGCGGAACCGGCAGCGCCCGCCCACGACCACGACACCGCCCTCGTGGTCCGGCAGGCGCTCGCCGCGCTGCCCGCGGAGCAGCGGGCCGCGCTGGTCCTGGTCGACGTCCAGGGCTACCCGGTGGCCGAGGTCGCCGGCATGCTCGACGTCGCCGAGGGCACCGTGAAGAGCCGGTGCGCCCGGGGCCGCGCCCGCCTCGCCGTACTGCTCGGACACCTGCGGACCGGCACCGACGCACCGGCCGGTGACGTGCCGCCGCTCACCCCCGGGAACCGCAGGCGTCCCGAGGGCGTCGGATCCTCGTCGGGAGCGTCCCGGCAGGCCGTCAGCCAGGAGGAGCCGTGACTTCCCGGGAGTTCAGCAAGGTCGACCACGACCTGCTCGCCGACTACCTCGGCGGGGCGCTGGACGGCACTCCCGAGCAGGCGACCGTGGCCCGGCTGGTCGAGCAGGACCCCGCGTGGCGTGCCGCGTACGAGAATCTCGCCGACGCGGTCGACCTGGTCGGAGCCGACCTCGCCGGCTGGGCCGCAGCCCCCGCGCCGGAGATGCCGCAGGCGGTGGCCGACCGGATCACCGCCGCGCTCGCCGGGGCCGGCCCCGCGCTGCGCGACGGTACGCCGGTCGTGCCGGCGCAGTCCGGCGGCGCGAGTCGGCCACCCGGCACGCCCCCCCGCCTCGACCGGCTCAGCGGCCCCGGCCGTCGGCCCCGGCGCTGGGCCCGCATCGCCGGGCCGGTGGCCCTGGCCGCGGCCTCGGTCGCCGCGGTGGGGCTCGGTGTCGGCCGGATGGCCGATCCGGGTGACGGCAGCGTCGGTACGGCCGACCGGACGGGCGGGGAGGCGGCACCCATGGCCGCCGCGCCGTACCGGACCACCGGACCGGCCGTGCGCAGCGGCACCGACTGGACACCGGAACGCCTCGCCGCCGACCGGGTGCCCGTCGGAGCGAAGTCGATCCCGGGAGACATGGCCGGGCCGTCCGGCGCGGCGAAGGACGGCGCGGAGACGCGCCCGTACAAGAGTGAGCGCCTCGGCGCCCTCAGCAACCTGGATCGGCTGAACCGGCCGGAAACCCTCGCCGCGTGCCTCACCGCGATCGGGGCCGAGCACGGCGCCGGGCCGCTCACCGTGACCATGGTCGACTACGCCCGGTTCCAGGGCGCACCGGCGCTCGTGGTGACGTTCGCGGACGCGGGCGGCGCCCGCTGGGGATGGGTGAGCGGGCCGGAGTGCGGGGTACCCGGGTCCGGCGCGGACACGCGGTTCCGGACGCGGGTAGGGTGAAAACGCGGACCCGACGCTCGTCCCGTCACGTGACCTGACCCACCGGATGACCGGCTCGGGAATCCCCGCTTCGTACGATGACGTTCTGCAAGTCAGGCGCCGGCGCCCCTGAGCCGCCGGCACTCGGGATCGACATCGGTGCGGCCGGTGACGAACACACACATCTGGAGACGGCAGTGGACGAGGTCCGCAACCTGATCATCATCGGCTCCGGTCCGGCCGGCTACACGGCGGCGGTCTACGCCGCCCGCGCCAACCTGAAGCCCCTGGTGATCGAGGGCGTGCAGTCGGGTGGCGCGCTGATGACCACCACCGAGGTGGAGAACTTCCCCGGCTTCGCCGACGGCATCCTCGGCCCCGAGCTGATGGACAACATGCGCAAGCAGGCCGAGCGCTTCGGCGCCGAGTTCCTCACCGACGACGTGACGCGGGTCGAGCTGAAGGACACCGGCGAGATCGGCTCCGACGCCGTGAGCACCGTGTGGGTGGGCGAGACCGCCTACCGCGCCCGCGCCGTCATCCTCTCCACCGGCTCGGCCTGGCGTCCGCTGGGTGTGCCGGGCGAGCAGGAATACCTCGGCCACGGCGTGTCGTCCTGCGCCACCTGTGACGGCTTCTTCTTCCGCAACCAGCACATCGTGGTGGTCGGCGGCGGCGACTCGGCGATGGAGGAGGCCAGCTTCCTCACCCGTTTCGCCGAGTCGGTGACCATCCTCCACCGCCGCGACTCGTTCCGCGCCAGCAAGATCATGGCCGAGCGGGCACTGAGCAACGAGAAGATCAAGGTCGAGTGGAACACCGTGGTCGAGGAGATCCTCGGCGACGACGGCAAGGTCAACGGCGTACGGGTACGCAACGTGCACACCGGCGAGAGCAAGGTGCTCGACGTCACGGGCGTGTTCGTGGCGATCGGTCACGACCCGCGCAGCGAGCTGTTCCGCGGTCAGGTGGAGATGGACGACGAGGGGTACGTGCGGGTTCAGGCCCCCAGCACCCGGACCAGCGTGCCCGGTGTGTTCGCGGCGGGTGACGTCGTCGACCACACCTACCGGCAGGCCATCACGGCGGCCGGCACCGGCTGCGCCGCCGCGCTGGACGCCGAGCGCTTCATCGCCACCATTCAGGGCTGAGAGTTCCACGAGCAAGGTTCGGAGGAGGAGAGTTCATAGTGGGAACAACCAAGGCGGTCACGGACGCCAGCTTCGTCAGCGACGTGCTGCAGTCCGACAAGCCGGTGCTGGTCGACTTCTGGGCGGAGTGGTGCGGCCCCTGCCGCAAGGTCTCGCCGCTGCTGGAGGAGATCGCGGGCGAGATGAAGGACCAGGTCACCATCGTCAAGCTCAACATCGACGAGAACCCGGAGACGGCCCGCGCCTACCGGGTGATGTCGGTGCCGACGCTGACCATCTTCAAGAACGGCCAGCCGGTGCAGTCGATCGCCGGCGCCAAGCCGAAGGGCGAGCTGGTCAAGCTCATCGAGTCGGCGCTCTGAGCCGTACCGAAACTGCCGCAACCCCGTCACCACGCCCGGTGGCGGGGTTGCGGCTTTCCTGACCTGCATGAACGGGAACCCGGTGGGTATCGGCCACGGTACGCTCCGTAAGCGTCCGTCGGAGTTCCGGTCCGCCAACGTCCGTGCAGAGGGGGTCGTCGTGCGTCCGATCCGACCCGGTGACCAGGGACCGGCAGTGGCCGAGATCCGTACCGTCCTCGCCGCCCTGGAGCTTCTTCCCGCCGAGGCCGGAGGCGACGACTACGACGCCCAGACCGAACGCGCGGTACGGGCCTTCCAGCAGTCCCGCGGCCTCAGCGTCGACGGGCGGGTCGGCGCCGAGACCTGGCGGGCGCTCGACGCGGCCCGCTGGCGGTTCGGCGCCCGCGCGCTCTACCACGCCGTACCCGAGCCACTTACCGGCGAGGACGTCCGCTCGCTCCAGGAACGCCTGCTGGAGATGGGGTACGACGTGGGCCGCGCGGACGCCATCTACGGCATCCGCACCTCCCGCGCGGTGGCGCAGTTCCAGCGGGAGATGGGCCTGAAACCGGACGGCTCGTGCGGGCCGCACACCGTCAACGCGCTGCGCCGCCTCGGCCGCAAGGTGGTCGGCGGGCGCCCGCAGTGGCTGCGCGAGTCCGACGCCATCCGGCAGGCCGGGCCGACGCTCGTCGGGCGGACCGTGGTGATCGACCCGGGGCACGGGGGCACCGACCCGGGTGTGGTGGTGCCCGACGGCCCGCTGCGCTGGAGCGAGGCGGACCTCGTGCACGACCTCGCCAGCCGGCTGGAGGGGCGGCTCGCCGCGGCGGGCGTACGCGTGCAGCTCACCCGGGGCCCGTCACCCGGCGACTGTCTGCCGGACGCGGACCGGGCCCAGCTCGCCAACTCCCTCGGCGCCGACGTGTTCATCTCGCTGCACACCGACGGGCACGCCAACCCGGAGGCCGAGGGGGTGGCCACCTACCACTACGGCACCGACAACGGCGTCACGTCGGCGACCGGCGAACGCCTGGCCGGTCTCGTGCAGCGGGAGATCGTGGCCCGCACCGGGCTGCGCGACTGCCGTACCCACGCCAAGGCATGGGAACTGCTCCGGCTCACCCGGATGCCCGCGGTACGCGTCGAGGTCGGATACCTCACCTCACCGGACGACCGGGCGCGGCTCGTCGATCCGCGCTTCCGGGACCGGGTGGTCGAGGCCATCGTGGCCGGCGTGCAGCGGATGTACCTGCCGATCGAGCGGGACGTGCCGACCGGCTCGATCGACGTGAGCGAACTACGGGCGATCGTCGCCGCCGGCACCGTCGTCGACTGAGTCGCAGCTCAGCTCGTCGAGCGGGTGGCGGGCGCCGGGCGGACCGGCCGCAGCAGCGTCTCCGGGCTCATCGAGCCGAGCAGCTTCTCCAGCGCGTACTCGACGTCCGACTTCCAGCTCAGCGCCGTCCGCAACTCCAGCCGCAGCCGGGGGTAGCGCGGGTGCGGTCGGACCGTCTTGAAGCCCACCGACAGGAAGAAGTCGGCGGGCGCCACGCACGCACGCGCCGGATCGTCCGCGTCGTCGCCGAACTTGGCGTCGCCGAACGCCTCGATCGCCTTGATGCCGCGCTTGGTCAGGTCGCGGGCCACGCCCTGCACCAGCATCCGGCCCAGGCCGCCGTCGGCGAAGGCGGCCACCACGTGCGCCGTCATCAGCAGCGCCGCGTCCGCCGAGACCGGCGAGGTGGGAAACGCCATCGAGCGCGGGACGTACGCCGGCGGGGCGTACATGACGAAGCCGGCCGGCATGCCGTCGACGTAGACGAGCTTGCCGCAGGAGCCCCACTCCAGCAGCGTCTGGGAGACCCACGCCTCCTTCTCCAGGCCCGGGTCGCCTGCCGCGCAGGCCCGTTCGGCGGAGACCGGATCCAGCTCCCAGTAGACGCAGCTGCGGCAGGATCGAGGCAGGTCCTCCAGCGTGTCCAGGGTCAGGCTGACCAGACGTCGCGACATGAGCGCACCCCACCACTAGGCTCGGAGCGCCGGTGAGTCCCGCGCCCTCCTGCTCCCGACGAGCGATCGTACGCCCCTGCCCGGCAGTACGGGAGGGAACGCCCCAACCCCCGCCCGGACGGCCGACGGCGGGTCCGGGATGTGGACGTGTCCACACGGCCGGTGCCACGACCGTCACCGGGGACTACGATCGACCAACCGGCCCCGCCGCCAATGGATGCCGGTATCGCGGGTACCACACCGGGCGGCAGCCCCGCCGACACCCGATCGAGGTGATGTCCATGACCGGCACGACGCTCGACGACTACACCGACCGGTACGCCCGGCGCGTCCGCGGGATGACCGCCTCGGAGATCCGGGCGCTCTTCGCGGTGGCCAGCCGGCCGGAGGTCGTCTCGCTCGCCGGTGGGGCACCCTACATCGCGGCGCTGCCGCTGGACGCGGTCGGCGAGATGCTCGGCCGGCTCGGCTCCGAGCACGGCGCCACCACCCTCCAGTACGGCATCGGCCAGGGCACCCCGGAGCTGCGCGAGCGGATCTGCGAGGTGATGTCCCTGTCCGGAATCGACGCCTCCTGCGGCGCTTCCCCGGAGGACGTGGTGGTCACGGTCGGCGGCCAGCAGGCCCTCGACCTGGTGGCCCGACTCTTCCTGGACCCGGGTGACGTGGTGCTCGCCGAGGGCCCGACGTACGTCGGCGCGCTCGGGGTGTTCCAGGCCGCCCAGGCTCAGGTCGCCCATGTGCCGATGGACGACGAAGGGCTCATTCCGGAGGCGCTGGAGATGGCCATCGCGGACCTCGCCCGCGCCGGCCGGCGGGTGAAGTTCCTCTACACCATCCCCACCTACCAGAACCCCGCCGGCGTGACGCTGAGCGAGGAGCGGCGTGAGCGGGTGCTCGACATCTGCGAGCGCGCCGGGCTGCTCGTGGTGGAGGACGACCCGTACGGTCAGCTCGGTTTCTCCGGCGAGGCGCCCCGGCCGCTGCGGGCCCGGCGGCGCGACGGCGTCTTCTACCTGAGCACGTTCTCCAAGACCTTCGCGCCGGGCCTTCGGGTCGGCTGGATCCTGGCCCCGCACGCGGTCCGCGACAAGCTGGTCATCGCCAGCGAGGCGCAGATCCTCTGCCCGAGCGCCTACGCGCAGTCGGCCGTCTCGACGTACCTCGGCACCATGCCCTGGCGGCAGCAGCTCAAGGTCTACCGCGAGGTCTACCGCGAGCGCCGGGACGCGCTGCTCGACGCGATGACCGACCTGATGCCCGAGGGCACCACCTGGACCAAGCCGCAAGGCGGCCTGTTCGTCTGGGCGACGCTGCCCGACGGGCTCGACTCCAAGGCGATGATGCCGCGGGCCGTGGCCGCTCGCGTCGCGTACGTGCCGGGGACCGGCTTCTACGCCGACGGCACGGGCGCCGGCAACATGCGGCTCAACTTCTCCTTCCCGACGCCGGAGCGGATCCGCGAGGGCGTCCGCCGGCTCGCCGGGGTGATGGAGCAGGAGATCGCCATGCGCAAGGTCTTCGGCGCGGTCGGCGGCGCCGGTCCCCGCCGGCGCCAGGGCGGCTCGGACGCGCCCGGTCCCGACTTGGCATGATGCCCGCATGTCCGACAGCCCCGCCACACCGACTCCCGTGACCGGATCCGCCGCCGACGAGTTGCACGTACTGGTGCTCGCGGGCGGCCTCTCCTACGAGCGGGACGTCTCGCTGCGATCGGGTCGCCGGGTCCTCGACGCGCTGCGCGCCGTCGGCGTCGAGGCGGAACTGCGCGACGCCGACGTGGCGTTGCTGCCCGCCCTGACCGCCGACCCGCCGGACGCCGTGGTGATCGCCCTGCACGGCGCCACCGGCGAGGACGGGTCGCTGCGCGGCGTCCTGGACCTCTGCGACGTGCCCTACGTCGGCTGCGACGCCCGGTCGTCCCGCCTCGCGTGGGACAAGCCGTCGGCCAAGGCGGTGCTGCGCGAGTCGGGCATCCCGACGCCCGACTGGGTGGCGCTGCCGCACGACCGGTTCTCCGAGTTGGGCGCCGTGGCCGTCCTGGACCGGATCGTCGACCGCCTGGGGCTGCCGCTGATGGTCAAGCCCGCGCAGGGCGGTTCCGGACTGGGCGCCGCCGTGGTCCGGGAGGCGGCGTCGCTGCCGGCCGCGATGGTGGGTTGTTTCGCGTACGACCAGACCGCGCTCGTGGAACGCTACGTCCCCGGGATGGACGTGGCGGTCTCCGTGCTCGACCTCGGCAGGGGGCCGCAGGCCATGCCCCCGGTCGAGATCGTGCCGCGCAACGGCGTCTACGACTACGCGGCCCGCTACACCGCCGGGCGCACCACCTGGCACGCGCCCGCCCGGCTCGACGCCGCGACGACCGCCCGGGTGACCGAGGTGGCGCTCGCCGCGCACACCGCGCTCGGACTGCGCGACGTGTCCCGGGTCGACCTGATCGTCGGCGCCGACAGCGACCCGCACGTGCTGGAGGTCAACGTCTCCCCGGGCATGACCGAGACGTCGCTCCTGCCGCTGGCGATCCAGGCGGCCGGACTGGACTTCGGCCGGGTTCTCGGCACGCTCGTGACCCGGGCCGCCGCCCGCCGTCGCTGACTCAGACCTCCCGGGTACGCGCCCCGCCCGGCCGGTCCTCCGGCCCGTCCTCCCGCTCGTCCTCGTCTTCGTCGTCCGAGGCGTTGCCCGGCCCGCCGCCCGATGCGCTGCGTGACTCGCTCGCGGGCGTCTCACCGGTCTGCGCTGCCGGGTCGGGCTCCGACGGGTCCGCCGAGGGGTCTGAGAGGTCCGCTGCCGCGTCGGACTCCGGAATCTCGTCCGCAGCCTCGATCACCGACAGGGACTCCTCCTCGGGCTCCTCAGCGGCGTTCGCGGGGGAGGTCGAGGAGAGACTCGACGGTGCCTGCCACTGGATGCGCGGCGGCTCGGCCAGCGGGCGGCCACCGAACTCGGCGAGCCACGCTGCCACCAGCGCCAGGTTCTCCCGCCACTGGTCCTCGGAGATCGGCGGCAGGATCGAGTCCCACAGCGACAGGAACGTGCCCCGCAGTTGCAGCCGCCCGTACGGCCGGGCCAGGAACCACAGGTGCAGATGCGCCGAACCGTCGCCCCACCGGTTCACATGGACGCGAGCCACCCCGTCGAGCGAGCGGACGGCCCGCTCCAGGCGGACGGTCATCACGCCCAGCTCGGCGGCGAGCAGATTCGGCAGGTCGCCCAGATCCAGGTGCGATCGGGACTCCAGGATCAGAACCATTGGCAGACCGGTGGGCCGGTCCATGGCGCGGACACGCCACCGCTCACCGACCCAGATGTACGCCTCGTCGGGCGCGTTGCAGGCGGTGCACTCACGGTCCGCCTCGCCGCGGCGGGGAGGTTCGAACGGTACGGGCTCGTCGAGCTGCTTGACGCGGAGATCGCCCTCGAAGGGGAAGGACGGCCACTGGGTGAAGTCGGGAACTGAGGGAGGGGTGTCCGGCACGACGCTGACCCTAACCGAGTTGGCGACGCCTGTCCCTACCCGTTCCACTGGGCACACACCGGTTGTCCACCGGGTTGTCCACAGGCTGCCGAGATCACCAGCACAGCGCGTCATGCACTGCTCAGCAAGGGTTTCCTCGCTTCGTTTCACGTGAAACAGAGGGTGCCTGTGGAAAACTGCTGTGGATAACCAGGGGGGGCTTCCGGGTCCGTTCGTCAAACGATCCGGCGACGGATCCGCACCGGGTGTGGCCGGTTCTTCTCGTACGTGTTTCACGTGAAACAGCGGCGCGGCGCTCCGTCCCGCTCTGCGGCGCGGGCGCTTGATGTGGCTGCTTGGCGCGGCACGTCGTAGGCCGCACCCGAGGATTGCTTCTTGGGCGGTCGGCAGCCGGACCTTCGCCTTGGTGCTCCCGGCGTCGGTTGAGCACGCTCGCGGTGGCGGCCAGGGTCGGGGCAATGGGAGTGGCACCGCTGGAGAGGTGGCCGTTGACCCCGGCGGCGACGGCGTCCTTCGGGAACTGATCGCGGGTCGAGCGGACCGGCCCCCTCAGCCCTGCTGCTCATCATCACGTGCACGTGGCCGCGGCTCTGAGCCGGAAGCGGGATGCTGTTTCACGTGAAACGGATGGCCGTCTCCAGGCTCGGTCAGCTCCGACAGAGGGGTGCGCAAGTGCGATCCCCGCCAGGCGGAGCCCACGGTGCACAGGAGCCCGAGAGGCGCGGGTAGGCCGGACCCGCGGCTTGATGGATGCTGGCAGCGCTGACCGCGCCCCGCCCGGACGCCGGGATTCTTCTCCCCGGCTCGATGGTTCGAAGTCGTAGTGCGCGGCTCGGCGTCAGGATCGGCCGGGTCAATCAGGAGCGGGGGCGCCGAGCGAGGATCGAGGTTCACCGTCCGAGTGCTCCTGCCGCTCCCGACTCGGTTCCCGGCAGAGCGCAGATCGGTAGAACACCGGAACGCCTCGTCGCTGGCGATCGAGCGGTCGGCCGGAACGAGCCGGCCATCAAGGGACGGATTCCGGCAACCGTCGAAGCCGACCCGGCTGCATCGCTGAAACCAGCCGGTTCCACCGCTACCACCGCTACCGCACGATCGGCACCGACCCGCACCGCTGCCGCCCCGTCACCGACTCCCATCGGTCGCGGCTGGCCGTAACCGGCTCGTCCGGCGCGTGCCCCCGCGATCGGCGGCCTGGCGATCGTTGCCGGTGGTTTCACGTGAAACGGGGAGCTGCGGCTGAGGCTGGTGGCGCTCGCCGCGCGGGTCGCCGCGACCGCGGCTTCGGCGGCAACCGTTCGGCCGAGCGTCCGTCCCACGCGATCGGCGCCGACCCGGCCGCCTCCAGTCGGAGGGAGGTACGGCACCGAAGTCAGGCCCAGACGCAGATCCGGCCGCACTCCCTCGTCGGGCGGTGCGGCCGGATCAACAGACCGGAGAAGGGACTACGCCTCGGGCTGCGCGTCCTCACCCATGCCGATGATGCCGACGATCCGCTCCAGGTCGTCGACGGTGGCGAACTCGATCGTGATCTTGCCCTTGCTGCGGCCGATGTCGACCTTCACCCGGGTGTCGAACCGGTCCGAAAGTCGGTCCGCGAGATCAGTGAGCGCCGGGGCGTGCGGCTTCGGCCGGCGCTTGGCGGCGGCTGTCTTCGCCGGCTCATCGGCGAGCGCCAGGTGCACCAGCTCCTCGGCACCGCGGACCGTGATGCCCTCGCGGACGATCCGCTCCGCGAGGGCCTCCTGCGCCTCGGCGTTGTCCAGGCTGAGCAGTGCCCGGGCGTGGCCGGCGGAGAGGACGCCGGCAGCAACCCGGCGCTGCACGGCGGGCGGCAGGTTCATCAGTCGGATGGTGTTGGAGATCTGCGGGCGGCTGCGGCCGATCCGCCGGGCCAGCTCCTCGTGCGTGGCGCCGAACTCCTCCAGCAGTTGCTGGTACGCCGCCGCCTCTTCGAGCGGGTTGAGGTTGGCGCGATGGATGTTCTCCAGGAGCGCGTCCCGGAGCATCGCGTCGTCTTTCGTGTCCCGAACGATCGCCGGGATGGTCTCACGGCCGACCGCCTGGGCGGCACGCCAGCGCCGCTCGCCCATCACGAGTTCGAACTTCTCGGGGTCGAGCTGGCGGACCACGATCGGCTGGAGGAAGCCGACCTCCTGGATCGAGGTCTTCAGTTCCTCCAGCGCTTCCTCGTCGAAGACGTGCCGGGGCTGCTTCGGGTTGGGCACGATCGCGTCGACCGGGATCTCCGCAAAGCGGGCACCGGGCACCGGGCTCAGCTGAGGCTCGGGCTCGACGGCCGGAGGCGGGATGCTTCCGAGGCCGCCGGTGATGGCGGCGGTCGCACCAGCGGCCGGGCCCGGCGAGGGCGCGGCCGCGGCCGGCGTCTCCGGCTCGACGGCGGCCGGTTCGGCGCCCGGTACCGGTCCGGTGGGGATGAGGGCGCCGAGCCCTCGACCCAGTCCGCCGCGGGGACGGTTCTTCATGCGACGCCTCCCAGCGACATCTCCGCATTACGCATTCCGGCTCACCGGCTCCTTGACGCCTCGTTCCGCGATCTCCTGGGCGGCCTCGAAGTAACTCGTGGCTCCCCGTGAACCGGGATCGTAGGTCATCACCGACTGGCCGTAGCTCGGTGCCTCGGAGACACGCACGTTGCGGGGGATGACGGCTTGGAGCACCTTGTCGCCGAAGTGGTTCCGGACGTCCTGCTCCACCGCGTCGGCCAGCCGGGTACGCCTGTCGTACATGGTGAGCAGGATGGTGGAGACCTCGAGCTTCGGGTTGAGGTGCTGACGAACCAGGTTGATGTTGTTTATCAACTGGTTCAGGCCCTCCAGCGCGTAGTACTCGCACTGGATCGGGATCAGCACCTCCTGCGCGGCCACGAGCGCGTTGACGGTGAGCAGGCCGAGCGACGGCGGACAGTCGATGAAGACGTAGTCGAAGTGCCCCGGGTACGCGGCGATGGCCCGCGCCAGGCGCGACTCCCGGGCCACCACCGAGACCAGCTCGATCTCGGCGCCGGCCAGGTCGATCGTGGCCGGTACGCACCACAGGTTGGGGATGCCCTCGACCGCCTGGGCCACCTCCTCCAACGGCACGCTGTCGATCAGGCAGTCGTACACGTCGGGCACGCCCGTGTGGTGCGGCACGTTCAGACCGGTGGAGGCGTTCCCCTGGGGGTCAAGGTCGACCACGAGCACCCGGTTGCCGTGGAGCGCGAGCGCCACTGCGAGGTTCACGGTGGTGGTCGTCTTACCCACGCCGCCCTTCTGGTTGGCGACGCACATCACCCGGGTCCGGTCGGGGCGCGGCATGGTGACCTCGCCACTGGGATTCAGGATCTGCACGGCGCGCATCGCCTCCATAGCCAACGGTGGATCATCCTCTTCGCGCGTCGGGGTTTCACGTGAAACGTACGTGCTGGCGTCTACCTCGTCCCCGTACCCGTCTGCCTGTGGCGTGTCGGACGCCGACACGGCTTCGGGGGCGGCCTGGAACGGCACGGCCAAGACGGGCGGCTGGGGTTCGTAGCGGGTGGGCACTGCGGCGTTCGCCCGCACCGCTGACGGGCGCGGGGTCGGCGCGTTCACCGGACCGTCGGCCGGGTCGAGCGGGTCGCGGGCCGGCGGTACGTTCGTCGGCACGGACGAGACGGGGCGCACGGGCCCGCCGGCCGGCGGCTCCCGCCGCTTGGACGACTGAGCCGGGTACGGGGAGGGCGGTTCGCCGGACTCGTTCACCGTCCACTCCTGGTAGTTGGTTTCACGTGAAACGGGGTCGGTGGAGGGCTGGCCTCCGGGTCCGGTCAACCGTGGATCGTCGTACCTGCCGTCGTCATGCACCTGTCATCCCTACCCGCTCCGGATGGTCGGTCCGCACCCGTCGAAATCGCGTCCGCGCCTCGCACGGCGCAGTCGGCTCGGCGGGAACCGTCGGGTTCGGGTGCCGCCCCGGCACCGCCGTTCCACACTATCGACGCGCGGTCAGCCTACGGCCGACGGGCGCGGTGGGTCCATGTCGGGTTGCGATCGATCGCGTCACGCCCACCGGTCCAACGACCGGACGGGGGCGTGCGGAATGGCGTACCCGCTCAGCGGTCTCCGCGACGGCGACCGCCACGCGACCGCTTCGGCTTCTTCGGACGGCGCGGGTTGACCACGCGCTCCCGGACCACCTCGACCACCGTCGCCGGGGCTTCGATCACCCCTTCGCCGCATCTATGCAGTTCCGGTGTACCACCGCCGAGGCGGATCACGGCCTCGGCGTGCTCGGTGATCTCATCGGCGGCCGATGCGCCCTTGAGCGCGACGAGCCGGCCGCCGGCAGCCACGAGCGGCAGGCACCAGGAGGCGAGCCGGTCCAGCGGCGCCACCGCGCGTGCCGTCACGATGTCGGCGCTCAGCGGCTCCCGGTCACGCGAGCCGGCCGCCGCCTCCTCGGCCCGCCCACGGAACACACGGACGTCCCGGGTCAGGCCGAGACGCTGCACCGCCTCGATCAGGAAAGCGGTACGCCGGGCCAGCGGCTCCACGAGCGTCACGGTGAGGTCGGGACGCGCGATCGCCAGCACCAGACCGGGGAGCCCGGCACCGGAGCCGACGTCGATGACGCGGGCGCCCTCCGGAATCCGTTCCGCCACCACCGCGCAGTTGAGCAGGTGCCGCTCCCAGAGGCGCGGGGTCTCCCGGGGGCCGATCAGGCCACGGACCACACCGTCGGTGGCGAGCAGTTCGGCGTACGCGGCGGCGAGGTCGAGCCGGTCCCCGAACAACGAGCGGGCGGCCTCCGCCAGTTCGGGCGGCAGCGTCGCCGACGCCGGATCAGGCTCGGCGCCACTGTCCACGAGGGACGGTGTGTCCGCCGACGGCTCCGCGAAGACCGGGTCGGCCACCGCGGCGGGGTCGGCCGGCGTCACGTCCGCCGCCTGCTCACCGGAGAAGGCAGGCGTCACGTCCACCGCCGGGTCGGCGGGCTCCACCCCGGTCACCACCGCCGGTCCGCCGGAGAAGGCGGGCTCGCCCGGGTCGGTACCGGCCCTTCCCGGGTACGCCGGGTCGGCCGGCCCGTCGTCGTCGGAGAAGACCGGGTCGACAGTGTTGTCGGGGCGCACAGCCGACGGCCCGGGCGGCGTGCCACCCGGGCCGGTCACGGCTCCTGCCGTCGTCTCGTCGGAGATCACGGACCTCAGTCCGCCGCCGGCCGGACGACGATGCGGCGGTTGGGCTCGACGCCCTCGGACTCGCTCTCCACCCCGCTCATCGCGTTCACCACGTCGTGCACGCACTTGCGCTCGAACGCGGACATCGGCTCCAGGCGCACCGGCTCGCCGTGCTCCTTGACCTTCTCGACCGCGTTCTTCGCCACGGCGGCCAGCTCCTTGCGACGGGCCGCCCGGTAGCCGCTGACGTCGAGCAGCAGCCGGCTCGGGGTGCCGGTCTGACGGAACACGGCCAGCCGGGTCAGTTCCTGGAGCGCCTCGAGGGTCGCGCCGCGCTGGCCGACCAGGTTCTGGAGCCGGGCGCCGACCACCTCGACCACGGGACGGCCGCCGGAGACCAACTCGTCGATGTCGCCGTCGTAGTCGAGGATGTCCAGCAGACCCTCGACGTAGTCGGCGGCGATCTCACTCTGCCGGAACAGGTCGCTGTCGGCCGGTGCCTTCTTCTCCCGGGCCTCGCCCGCGGCGTCCTCGGTCTCGGTGGCGGCGGTGACAGGGGTCTCCTCGTCCAGGGACTGGTCGGCGCTGGGGATGCTGGTCTCGGTCACGGGTCTCATCTCCGTACTCGCTCGGCCGGACCGTCGGGGTCCGCTGGTCTCCCGGGGCCGGCGGGAGGTTCGCCGGGTGCCCTCGGGCACGTCTGTACGGGCCAGTTTCGCCCGTGTCCGCGCTCCGCGCGGCGATTCCGGCGCGGCACCGACTCCTCGGAGGCAGCACGCGGCCGGAACGGGCCACCGCCGGGATCGCAACGGTGGCCCGGCGGGCTCAGCCCTGTCGCTTGGCGGGCCTGTTGCCGCCCTTCTTCGGGTTGACCGGCTTGGCGCCCGGCTTCGGGCCGGCCACCTTCGGCGCGGCTGCCGGAGCCTTCGCGGGCGGCTGGGCCGCCTTGCGGCCGAACAGGCCACCGGCCTTGGCCGGCTGCACCGGGCCCTTACTGGGGGCGGCGCTGGTGCTCTTGGCCGTGGGCGGCGGCGGGAACTTCCGCAGCACCCACTGCTGCTGGCCGAGCGTGAAGAGGTTGTTGGTGACCCAGTAGATGATCACACCGATGGGGAAGATCGCGCCCGAGACCAGCAGGGACAGCGGGATGCCGTAGAGCATCAGCCGCTGCACCATCCGCTGCTGCGGGTCCTCGGCCCAGCCGGTCTTGAGGATCATCTGGCGGCTGGTCAGGTAGGTGGTCGCGATCATGATGATCACCAGGATGCCGGCGACCACCTTGACCGTGCCGGTGCTCGCGCCCAGCCGGCTCAGCTCCTCGGCGGTGGAGCCGAACTTGCCGGAGATCGGCGCGGTGAAGAGCGTCGCGTTGGAGGCGCTGTCGAACTGGTCGACGGTCCAGCCGTACAGGGTCTTGCCCTGGTTGTCCGGGCTGAGCCGGCGCAGCGTGTGGAACAGGCCCAGGAAGACCGGGATCTGGAGGAACATCGGAAGGCAGCCCATGAGCGGGTTGGCCTTTTCCTTCCGGTAGAGCTCCATCATCTCCTTCTGGAGCGTCTCCCGGTCACCCTTGTGCTTCTCCTGGAGCTCCTTGACCTTCGGCTGGAGCGCCTGCATGGCACGCTGCGACTTGATCTGCTTGACGAAGACCGGGAACAGGATCACCCGGACCGTCACCACCAGGAAGATGATGGCGAGGATCCAGGCCCAGTTCGTACCGATCACGGCCCCGACCGGCACTCCGATGGCGTCCCAGGCCGAGTGCCAGGCCAGCAGGATCCACGAGATCGCGTAGTAGATCCAGTCGAGACTAAACACTCAGGCTCCAGTCACGTCGGAACGGCGGCGGTCGCCCGGCTCCGGAACCGGGTCGTGTCCACCAGGGTGGAAGGGATGGCAGCGCGACAGCCGACGGACCGTCAGCCAGGCTCCCCGCAGCGCACCATGCCGGGACACCGCTTCGACGGCGTAGGCACTGCACGACGGGTAGAACCGGCAGCGGGCCGGCAGAGCCGGACTTATCCACCGACGGTACGCGATGATGGGCGCCAGCAGCAGGCGGGCACCGGTTGTGCGCGGCCGAGCCGCCGTCGTCGGACCGGTCACCGCGACCGCCGTCCCCGAGGGGCCCGCGCGGCCGCGAGGGCCGCGTCCAGGTCGGCCCCGAGCCGGGCGTACGTCGTGTCGGCGGCGGCGGGCAGTGCGCGTACCACGAGGGTGGTGCCGGCGGGCAGTTCGGCCAGCCGCTCGCGGACCAGGTGCCGGAGCCGGCGGCGGACCTTGTTGCGGACCACCGCGCCGCCGACGGCCTTGGACACGACGAAGCCGGCGCGGCTCGGTGCGGATGTCTCCGCACCGCTGCTTCGCGCCGGCTCCGGCGAGGGTGTCGCGGTCGTGCCGATCGATCCGGGGAGGGTCAGGTGGACCACGACGGCACCGCGGCCGACGCGTCGGCCACCGCGGACCGCTGCGGCGAAGTCGCTACTGCGCCGCAGTCGTTGGGCGGCGGCCAGCACGACTGCCCACGTCCCCGGACCGGACCTGTCGGCGTCAGGCCGACAGGCGGGCGCGGCCCTTGGAGCGACGGGTCGCGATGATGGCGCGGCCGGCACGGGTGCGCATGCGCAGCCGGAAGCCGTGGGTCTTCGCGCGCCGGCGGTTGTTCGGCTGGTAGGTGCGCTTGCTCACGTCAGGCTCTCCGTTGTCGTACGCCCCGCGCGGCGGATCGCCCGGGGTCGTGTGCTGGTTCAGATCACCTGTCGGTGACCTCCGATCGGCGCTGCCGTGACACGCTCCCCGGTGATGCGGGGTGACAGCCACGGACAGCAAGCATCAATCACCCTAGCAGAGGGCGAGAGAGCAGCCGCTCCAGCCTACGCAGGGGCGCAATGACCGTCAAACGTCACACTCGGGCGCCCGACCTGCGGGCAAGCGCGACCGAAGGGGCGGTTTTCACTGATGTTGCCAAGGTCGTCAGGGTGTCGCCGGTTGATGCTGTGGGGTCCGCGCTGTTAGCGTGCGCGATTGCGGTCGGCGTCGGGGGTTCGGGGTTTGTCGCCGATCGGCAAGACCGGACACGCTGTTGAATCGTTCGGCACGGTGAACCCGCTTCAACGCCTCCATGGATCGAGGGGGGCAGGTCCGACCCGCGTCCGGTGGGCGGCCACAATCGGTCGGTACACAGGCTGTGGATAACTTGTGGATGACGACCGGTCAGCCGTCCGGGCGGGCGTGAGAAGGAGCAGGCGAGGGGGTGGCACGACGGTGACCGGAGCGATCGACCTTGCCGCGGTGTGGACGGCGACCACCGACGAGCTCGCCGACGAGATCATCTCCGCGCAGCAACGGGCGTACCTCCGGCTCACCCGGCTGCGCGCGATCGTCGAGGACACCGCGCTGCTCTCGGTGCCGGACGCCTTCACCCGGGACGTGATCGAGTCCCGGCTCCGCCCGGCCATCACCGAGGCGTTGAGCCGCCGGCTCGGCCGGCCGATCCAGGTGGCGGTCACCGTACGGGTCGCCGACGGCCCGGGCGCCCGCCCGGCCGGCACCGTCTACCGCAGCGGCCCGGAGCCGCTGCCCGAGCACGACGGCACCGCCGCGCTGCCCGGTTTCGACCAGCCCGGCCCGCAGGCGTCCGCCCCGCCCTTCCCGTCGCCGCGCCCGGAATCCGGGTACGCCGATTCCCGCTCCGAGCCCGGGTACGCCGATCCGCGCCCGGAGCAGCCGCTCGACGAGCCGGCGCCGCGCCAGCGGACCGCCGACGGCGGTCGCCCGCACCTGATCCCGGCCGGCCGGGACGCGCAGGACACATTGTTCAGTGCCGCGTTCGCCGAGCCGGTGCGCACCGCGCCCGAGCGCCACGCGTTCGACGAGCGCACCCGGATCGAACCTCCGGTGCCCGACGCCGGCGGATACGAGCCCCGCTACCGGGAGCGCCCGGCTGCCGACCCCGCGCCGATGCGCGGCCTGCCCCGCGACGGCGCCACCGACAACGGCCCCGGCCGCGGTGGCGCCGACCACCACCGCCCCGGCGGCGGCCAGGCCGACCGCAGGCTCCCCGGCGGTACGGAGAGCGGCGGCAACCGGCTCAACCCGAAGTACATGTTCGAGACATTCGTCATCGGCTCGTCGAACCGGTTCGCGCACGCCGCGAGCGTGGCGGTGGCCGAGTCACCGGCGAAGGCGTACAACCCGCTTTTCATCTACGGCAGCTCCGGGCTGGGCAAGACCCACCTGCTGCACGCCATCGGGCACTACGCCACGACGCTCGGCAACGCGCGCTCGGTCCGGTACGTCTCGACCGAGGAGTTCACGAACGACTTCATCAACTCGCTGCGCGACGACAAGACGAGCGCGTTCCAGCGCCGCTACCGGGATGTGGACATCCTCCTGATCGACGACATCCAGTTCCTGGAGAACAGGGAGCGGACGCAGGAGGAGTTCTTCCACACCTTCAACACGCTGCACAACGCCAACAAGCAGATCGTGATCACGTCCGACCGCTCACCGAAGCAACTGGCGACGCTCGAAGATCGGCTGCGTACGCGCTTCGAGTGGGGCCTGCTCGCCGACATCCAGCCGCCGGACCTGGAGACGCGGATCGCGATCCTGCAGAAGAAGGCGGCGCAGGAGCGGCTGTTCGCGCCTCCGGACGTGCTGGAGTTCATCGCGTCCCGGGTCTCGAACTCGATCCGCGAACTGGAGGGGGCGCTGATCCGGGTCACCGCCTTCGCCAGCCTCACCCGGTCCTCGGTGGAGTTGTCGCTGGCCGAGGAGGTGCTGCGGGACTTCATCCCCGACGGCGCCGGCCCGGAGATCACCGCGGACCAGATCATGGTGTCCACCGCCGACTACTTCGGCGTGAGCCTGGAGGACCTGCGCGGCCACTCCCGCTCCCGGGTGCTGGTCAACGCGCGTCAGGTGGCCATGTATCTGTGCCGCGAGCTGACCGATCTGTCGCTGCCCCGGATCGGGCAGGCGTTCGGCGGCCGGGACCACACCACTGTGATGCACGCGGACCGCAAGATCCGCCAGCAGATGGCGGAGCGGCGCTCGCTCTACAACCAGATCGCCGAGCTGACCAACCGCATCAAGCAGAACACCTGACCCACCCCCCGCGCAGTCTCCCCGCCCGCTGCCTCATGGGGCCCTCCGGCGTTGATCAAGGAGTTTGTGTCGGGAAAGCCTGTCGTTCCTGCCCCAAACTCCTTGGTCAACACGACGGGGTGAACGCTCGGACGCCGCCGGAGCGGGATCGGCCGTCGGGTGCCGCCAACTTCATGATCAACGCGAGCGGGGCGGGCGACGCGTGGGTGGCGGGCTGCCGACAGCGGGGAACTGTTGACCCTCGAGCCGGTGGAGGGCCCAGGATCGGTCGTGTGCTCGTCCACAGCTCGTACCCGTTGTCCACAGCCCCTGTGTCACAGGCGGTGGACAGCCACGCTTCGCGCCCAGCCGGTTACCCACAGACTGTGGACAACTCCTGGGGACGACGCTGTGGATGCCTGGGGACGACGAGCACGTTGTCCCCAGGCGGCGGTCCGCCTGTGGGCAGGCTGTTGAAGGTTCTGGGGATGACGGCTGTGGACCCGGCCGACGTTGTCCACAGCGCTGGGGAGAAAACCGGTGGATTACCGGTGGACAACCGGTGGACAGCCGTGGAAAACCCGGCGGACGGCGAGGGCTGTGGACCGGGACACGGGTTTTACCCCTGGTTCTCCACAGCCAACCCACCGGTGGATAACGTGTGTGACCTGCGCGGACGCTGGTTCTCCACAGTTTGCACAGGTGCGATGAAGACGATGAGTTATCTCTTCTAAACAACAAAAACCAATCATCACCGTTGGACTTTCTGTGGATCGGGCCGCAGCACTGCCGTCGGCAGTCGCCCGGGCACCTGGAACCAACGGGGTCGGGCGCACAGCCGATGCCCCAGCGCCTTAAGGTGCGATGGGTACCCGCACGGTCGGGCGGGGCGGGTGGCAGCGGTCGGCATGAGAGAGTTGTCGCTGACGTCGACGCGGAGGCATTGATGAAGTTCCGAGTGGAGCGCGACGCGCTCGCCGAGGCGGTCGCGTGGACCGCCAAGAGCCTGCCCAACCGGCCCTCCGTACCGGTGCTGGCCGGAGTGATGCTCCGGGTCACCGACGGCAACCTCCAGGTCTCCGGCTTCGACTACGAGGTCTCCAGCCAGGTGACCGTCGAGGTGCAGGGCGACGCGGACGGCGCCGCCCTGGTCTCCGGTCGCCTGCTCGCCGAGATCACCAAGGCTCTGCCGGCCAAGCCGGTGGACATCGCCGCCGTCGGCGCCCACCTCGAACTGGTCTGCGGCAGTGCCCGGTTCACGCTGCCGACCATGCCGGTGGAGGACTACCCGACGCTGCCGGAGATGCCGGAGAGCGCCGGTACCGTCGACGCCGCCGCGTTCGCCTCCGCCGTGGCCCAGGTGGCGGTGGCCGCCGGCCGCGACGAGACGCTGCCGATGATGACCGGCGTCCGGATCGAGCTGAGCGGCAACACGATGGCCATGCTGGCGACCGACCGCTACCGCCTCGCGCTGCGCGAGATGGAGTGGAACCCGGACGACCCGGAGATCAGCCTCAACGCGCTGGTGCCGGCCCGTACGTTGCACGACACCGCGAAGGCGCTCGGTCCGCTCGGCGGCCACGTCACCATGGCGCTGTCCTCCGGCGGTGCCGGTGAGGGCATGATCGGTTTCTCCGGCGGCACCCGCCGGACCACCAGCAGGCTGCTCGACGGCGCCAACTACCCACCGGTGCGTTCGCTGTTCCCGGCCGACCACAACGCCGAGGCGCGGGTCGCCGTCGCCGCGCTCATCGAGGTGGTCAAGCGCGTCGCGCTGGTCGCCGAGCGCACCACCCCGGTCCTGCTCAGCTTCGGCGCCGACGGTCTGGTGGTCGAGGCGGGTGGCACCGAGGAGGCCCGGGCCAGCGAGGCCATGGAGGCCACGTTCAGCGGCGAGCCGCTGACCATCGGGTTCAACCCGCAGTACCTCATCGACGGTCTGGCCAACCTGGGCGCCCAGCACGCCCTGCTCCGGTTCGTCGACGCGTTCAAGCCCGCGGTCATCTCCCCGGCCGGCGAGGATGGCGAGGTCATCCCGGGGTACCGCTACCTCATCATGCCGATCCGCGTGTCCCGCTGATCGCAGGCAGCACGACCCTGACGTACGGAGGTAGGAGCAGATGCAGCTCGGCCTGGTAGGACTCGGCCGCATGGGCGGCAACATGCGGGAGCGGCTGCGCGCCGCCGGGCACGAGGTGGTCGGTTACGACCACAACCCGGAGATCAGCGACGCCGCGAGCCTGGCCGAGCTTGCCGAGAAGCTCCAGTCGCCCCGTGCGGTCTGGGTCATGGTTCCCGCCGGTGTCACCGACGCCACCATCGACGAACTGGCCGGTGTGCTCGGCGAGGGCGACATCGTCATCGACGGCGGCAACTCCCGGTTCAGCGACGACGCCCCGCGCGCCGAGCGGCTGAACGAGCAGGGCATCGGCTACCTCGACGTCGGCGTCTCCGGCGGCGTCTGGGGCCGGCAGAACGGGTACGCGCTGATGGTCGGCGGCGCGCAGGAGCACGTCGAGCGCCTCATGCCGATCTTCGAGGCGCTCAAGCCCGAGGGGGAGTTCGGTTTCGTGCACGCCGGCCCGGTCGGCGCGGGCCACTACGCCAAGATGGTGCACAACGGCATCGAGTACGGCCTGATGCACGCGTACGCCGAGGGCTACGAGCTGCTGGCCGCCTCGGAGCTGGTGACGAACGTCCCCGGCGTGTTCAAGTCGTGGCGTGAGGGCACCGTGGTCCGGTCGTGGCTGCTCGACCTGCTGGACCGGGCGCTCGACGAGGATCCGGAGCTGGCCGACCTGAGCGGCTACACCGAGGACACCGGCGAGGGCCGGTGGACCGTGGACGAGGCGGTCCGGCTCGCCGTTCCGCTCAACGTCATCACCGCGTCGCTCTTCGCCCGGTTCGCCTCCCGGCAGGACGACTCGCCCGCGATGAAGGCCGTCGCCGCGCTGCGCCAGCAGTTCGGCGGCCACGCCGTCCACAAGCGCTGACCGGTATCCACAGGCTGTGTACGTACGCCGGCTCGAACTGGTCGACTTCCGCTCCTACGAGCGCATCGGTGTCGACCTGGAGCCGGGTCCGAACGTGCTCGTCGGCGCCAACGGCGTCGGCAAGACCAACCTGGTCGAGGCGCTCGGCTACGTGGCGACCCTGGACTCGCACCGGGTCGCCACGGACGCCCCGCTGGTCCGGATGGGCGCCGCCTCGGCGGTGATCCGCTGCGCGGTGGTGCACGAGGGCCGGGAACTGCTGGTCGAGCTGGAGATCGTCCCGGGCAAGGCCAACCGGGCCCGGCTCGGCCGGTCCCCGGCCCGACGCGCCCGGGACGTGCTCGGCGCGTTGCGCCTGGTGCTGTTCGCGCCGGAGGACCTCGAACTGGTCCGTGGCGACCCGGCCGAACGTCGCCGCTACCTGGACGATCTGCTGGTCACCCGCCAGCCCCGCTACGCCGGGGTACGCGCCGACTACGAGCGCGTGGTCAAGCAACGCAACGCGCTGCTGCGTACGTCGTACCTCGCGCGGAAGACCGGTGGCACCCGCGGCGGCGACCTGTCGACGCTGGCCGTGTGGGACGCGCATCTGGCGCAGCACGGAGCGGACCTGCTCGCCGGCCGCCTGGAGCTGGTTGCCGCGCTCACCCCGCACGTGGCCAAGGCGTACGACGCGGTGGCCGCCGGCCGTGGCGCGGCGGGCATCGCCTACCGGCCCTCGGTGGAGCTGCCCGAGCCCGGTGCCGGCCGCGCGGCGCTGGCCGAGGCGCTCGCCGCCGCGCTGACCGGGAACCGCGCCGCCGAGATCGAGCGCGGCACCACGCTCGTCGGCCCGCACCGCGACGACCTGGCGCTCACCCTGGGACCGCTGCCCGCCAAGGGGTACGCGAGCCACGGCGAGTCCTGGTCGTACGCGCTCGCGTTGCGGCTGGCCGGGTACGACCTGCTGCGGGCCGACGGGATCGAGCCGGTGCTGGTGCTCGACGACGTCTTCGCCGAGCTGGACTCCGGTCGGCGGGAACGGCTGGCGGAGCTGGTCGGCGGCGCGAGTCAGCTTCTGGTCACCTGCGCCGTGGACGACGACGTGCCGGCGACGCTGCGCGGCACCCGGTACGCGGTGGGCGAGGGGACGGTGCGACGTGCCGGATGACGAGGTGCAGCTCCCGCCCGCACGGCTCGGGCCGGGACGCGACGCGCGTACCCCGGGGAAACCCGCGGGTGGCGAGCCGGCCGCGAACCCGCCGGAGGGCACGACCGGGCCGGAACTGGCGCGGGCGGTGCTCGACGCGGCGAAGGCCCGGCGTCAGGCGGCGGCCCCGCGCCGTCGCGGGGCGGTCCGCGGGGACGGCGAGAAGCGGCTGCGCGGCTACTCCGGCCCGGGGCCGGACCCGCGCGACCCGCAGCCGCTCGGCGCGGTGCTGGACAAGCTGATGAAGGCGCGCGGCTGGCAGCAGCCGGCGGCTGAGGCGACCGTGTTCGGCGCCTGGGAGAAGGTGGTCGGCCCGGAGGTCGCCCAGCACAGCCGCCCGGTCAAGCTGGAGGACGGCGAGCTGACGGTGGAGGCGCGTTCGACGGCCTGGGCGACGCAGTTGCGTCTGCTGGCGGGTTCGCTGCTCAAGCAGATCGCCAGCGAGGTCGGCCACAACGTGGTGCGCAAGCTGCACATCCACGGCCCGGCGGCGCCGTCGTGGTCGCGCGGTCCCCGGCGGGTACGCGGGCGCGGCCCCCGTGACACCTACGGTTGACGACACCCGGCCGTGCTCGCTCAGGCGTCGGCGCCCGGTCAGGCGTCGGCGTAGACCGCGAAACCCCGCTCCGCGCAGCGCCGGTAGAAGGCCGCCAGCACGCTCAGCTCGGCGCAGGTGAAGTTCCACTGCGGCGGATCGCCGTTCTCGTCGCGCAGCCGGTCGAGCCGGCTGTCCAGCCAGCGGAGCTGCTGCTCGGCCAGCCGCCCGTCGCCGAGCAGCGCGCGCAGCACCTCGCTCACCGACTCGAATGTGACCGCCTCGCCGGACGGCCGGTGCCGGGCGATGAACTTCTCCACGCCCTCGGCGATCCAGGAACAGCCGTCCGGATCGATCACCGGATCCTCGTCCTCGACCGCGTTCTCCGTGGCGTAGAGCACATTCTCCAGCCCCAGGATCAGGTCGACCAACTCGGTGTACGCGGTCGCGCGTACCGTGCCGGTCTTCGCGATCAGCTCGGCGAGCGCCGCGGTCGGCGCGGAGATCCGGGGCATGTCCACGATCTCGCCGAAGTCCACGAACTCAGCCGGCGCGACCGGGTCGTAGAAGCGGCCGGTCCGCGGCCAATGCACCGCGACGTTGTCCAGCCCCATCTGGCGTCACCTCTCACCAAGCGTTTTCGGACCATCTCCGACGATCGTCCCGGTTCCGGGCGCAAAAGATCAAGACCGCAACGGCGGCGCCGCAAAAGCTACGGCACGCCGGGCCCGGCCGCGACCCCCGGTCGGGGCAGCCGTCGATCACCGGTCGGACGACCGTCGCGGCTCACGGTGGCCGGTGGCGCGGCGCCGCCCTGTTGGCGTGTAGGGGGAGTCGCGGGAGGCGCGGTTCGTCCGGCTACGGCATTCTCAGCCGCCTCGGAGAGGGTGCCGAGTGGCGGTTTGGTCGGCTCCGCACAGTAAGATTGGGAGCGAGACGAAAGACCCGAGACGGAGCGACGGACAGGGGGCCTCCGAGCCCTCGATCATAGTCCCGCATCGGGTCCGAGCCGATCGCGATCCGCGGGCAACCGCGGCGCCCGGCGCACATGATCCGACCTGGCGAACCCAGGGGCGGCCATGCGCGCCGACGTCGCGTCCTGTCCGCCGAACCCGCGCCCCGCGCCCACGCGCGGCCGGTGCGAGAAAGTGGCCGAGCGTGGCAGCGGAGGACAACAAGAAGTACGGTGCCGAGTCCATCACCGTGCTCGAAGGCCTGGAAGCGGTCCGGAAGCGGCCCGGTATGTACATCGGGTCCACCGGCGAGCGCGGCCTGCACCACCTGGTGTGGGAGGTCGTCGACAACGCGGTGGACGAGGCGCTGGCCGGGCACTGCGACACCATCGACGTGGTGCTGCTGGCCGACGGCGGTGTCCGGGTGACCGACAACGGCCGAGGCTTCCCGGTCGACCTGCACCCCAAGCTGAAGAAGCCGGGTGTCGAGGTCGCCCTGACCGTGCTGCACGCGGGCGGCAAGTTCGACGGCAAGGCGTACGCCGTCTCCGGCGGCCTGCACGGCGTCGGCGTCTCCGTGGTGAACGCGCTGTCCACCCGGATGGCAGTGGAGATCCACAAGGACGGCTTCGTCTGGCGTCAGCGGTACGACCACTCCAAGCCGACGCCGCTGGAGAAGGGCGAGGAGACCGACCGCACCGGTTCGGCGGTCTCCTTCTGGCCCGACCCGGACGTCTTCGAGACCGTCGACTTCGACTTCCACACCATCTACCGGCGCCTCCAGGAGATGGCTTTCCTCACCCGGGGCCTCACCATCCACCTGCTCGACGAGCGGGTGCCGGAGGACGAGGACGGCAAGATCCGCGAGGTCACCTTCCACTACGAGGGCGGCATCGCCGACTTCGTCCGGCACCTCAACGCCTCCAAGAGCCCGATCCACAAGACGGTGGTCGAGTTCGGCGCCGAGGAGACGGGCATGTCGGTCGAGATCGCCATGCAGTGGAACGAGTCGTACGGCGAATCGGTCTACACCTTCGCCAACAACATCAACACCCACGAGGGCGGCACCCACGAGGAGGGCTTCCGGGCCGCGCTGACGAGCGTCGTCAACCGCTACGGCGCGGAGCGCAAGCTGCTCAAGGGCGACGAGCGCCTCTCGGGTGAGGACATCCGCGAGGGCCTCGCCGCGATCATCTCGGTCAAGCTCACCGACCCGCAGTTCGAGGGCCAGACCAAGACCAAGCTGGGCAACACCCCGGTCAAGGGCTTCGTGCAGCGGGTCTGCAACGAGTCGCTCGTCGACTGGTTCGACCGCAACCCGGCCGAGGCGAAGATCATCATCCAGAAGGCGTCCCAGGCGGCCCGCGCCCGGATCGCCGCCCAGCAGGCGCGCAAGCTCGCCCGGCGCAAGTCGCTGCTGGAGTCCGGCTCGATGCCCGGCAAGCTGGCCGACTGCCAGTCCACCGACCCGCGCGAGTCCGAGGTTTTCATCGTCGAGGGCGACTCGGCCGGCGGCTCGGCCAAGCAGGGCCGCGACCCGCGCGTCCAGGCGATCCTGCCGATCCGCGGGAAGATCCTCAACGTCGAGAAGGCCCGGATCGACCGGGTGCTCAAAAACGCCGAGGTGCAGGCGCTGATCACCGCGCTCGGCACCGGTATCCACGACGACTTCGACATCGAGAAGCTGCGCTACCACAAGATCGTGCTGATGGCCGACGCGGACGTCGACGGCCAGCACATCCAGACGCTGCTGCTCACCCTGCTGTTCCGCTTCATGCGGCCGTTGGTCGAGCTGGGCCACGTCTACCTGGCCGCCCCGCCGCTCTACAAGATCAAGTGGAACAAGAAGGGTGACGACGCCCAGTACGCGTACTCGGACCGCGAGCGCGACGGACTGATCGCCCTGCGCCAGCAGAAGAAGCCCAACGCCCGCCCGGACGACATCCAGCGGTTCAAGGGTCTCGGCGAGATGAACTACCCCGAGCTGTGGGAAACCACGATGAACCCGGCCACGCGTACGCTGCGCCAGGTCACGCTCGACGACGCCGCCACCGCGGACGAGCTGTTCAGCGTCCTGATGGGCGAGGACGTCGAGGCCCGCCGGTCGTTCATCCAACGCAACGCCAAGGACGTGCGGTTCCTGGACATCTGACGGACGCGACCGGGCCGGCCGGCATCCACCGGCCGGCCCGGCAGTCCACAGAGTTATCCACAGCCTGAACGCTTTCCACAGCCGTTATCCACAGCGAGACCACGACTGAAGAGTCTGATAAGGGTTAACAGTGACCGATACACCCGAGTCCACCCCGAACGAGCCGGAGACCCCTGAGGCACTGGCCGCGGTCGTCCAGCACGACCGGATCGAGCCGGTCGGCCTCGAGGTCGAGATGCAGCGCTCGTACCTCGACTACGCGATGAGCGTCATCGTCGGGCGGGCCCTGCCGGACGTCCGAGACGGGCTCAAGCCGGTCCACCGCAAGATCCTCTACGCCATGTTCGACTCCGGCTACCGGCCGGACCGCGGGTACGTGAAGTGCTCCCGCGTCGTCGGCGACGTGATGGGCCAGTTCCACCCGCACGGCGACTCGGCCATCTACGACGCGCTGGTCCGGATGGCGCAGCCGTGGTCGCTGCGCTACCCGCTTGTCGACGGCAACGGCAACTTCGGCTCGCCGGGAAATGATCCGGCTGCCGCCATGAGATATTGTCTTGTCGCAGATGTCCGGGTTCGTGCCGTCGACGGCACCGTGCGGATCGGCGACATCGTGCCGGACGCCGCGCCGAGCAGCGAGACCGACGTCGAGCTGAAGGTCCGCGACCGCAACGGCGACCTGGTCCGCGCCTCCAAGTTCTTCCACTCCGGCGAGCACCCGACGCTGCGGTTGCGCACCCGCGAGGGGTACGAGCTGACCGGCACGCACAACCACCCGGTGCTCTGTCTGGTAGACGCGGCCGGCGTGCCGACCCTGCTGTGGAAGCTGCTCGCCGAGATCTCCCCCGGCGACCGGGTGGTCCTCCAGCGCAGCGTGCCGGACGAGATCGGCTACCCGATGCCGGAGCACGTCGAGGCAGCCGTGCTCGCGGGCGCACTCGTTAGCGAAGGCTGGATCTCCGGCGAGTGGGTCGAGTTCGCTGACGCGGACCGGGAGTTCTTCACCCGGGTTGTCGCGGCTTTCGACCTTTCCGTTGGTGGCAAGCGCTGGTTCGGCGAAGAGATCATGCCTTCGGGTAAAACCCTGCACCGGATGCGGGCGAGCGTCCGGCAGCTCGCCACCACGGCGCTCGGCGAGCTGGTTGGCGCGCGGAGTGCCGACAAGTTCGTGCCGGAGTTCGTCTGGCGCGGACCGGCCGCGGTCAAGCGGGCCTTCCTCCAGGCGCTGTTCGAGGGCGACGGCTCGTCGTCGCTTCTGCCCCGCCACACGATCCAGGTCTCGTACTCGACCCGTAGTGAGCGGCTGGCCCGCGAGGTGCAGCAGTTGCTTCTGGAGTGCGGCGTGGTCAGCCGGCAGTGCCGGTACGACGACGGCGAGATCAAGGTCGTCGTGACCAACCGGCGGGACGCCCGGATCTTTGCCGCCCACGTCGGCTTCCTCGGCCGCAAGCAGGCCAAGCTGGAGTCCGAGCTGGCCCAGGTTCCGGCGAGCAGCACCGCGCTCTCGGGCGACCACGTGCCGTTCGTCGGTGACTTCGTCCGCGAGCACGGCGCGAGCCGTTGGACCGAGCGTGACTGGCTGCGCCGGCACAACGTGGACCGGATCGAGCGCTGGGAGCGGGACCGCGACGAGATCGCCTCCCGGATCACCGAGCCGGGGATCCTCGACGTGGTCGAACCGCTTGTCGACGGGCGCTTCTACTACGCCGAGGTGACCGACGTCACCGACGCGGGAGTGCAGCCCGTCTACAGCATCCGGGTGGACACAGAGGACCACTCCTTCGTCTCCGACGGGTTCGTCAGCCACAACACCGAGTGCAAGCTCGACCCGCTGGCGATGGAGATGCTGCGGGACATCGACGAGGACACCGTCGACCTGCAGGACAACTACGACGGCCGGGCCAAGGAGCCCACCATCCTGCCGTCGCGCATCCCGAACCTGCTGATCAACGGTTCCGAGGGCATCGCGGTCGGCATGGCCACCAAGATCCCGCCGCACAACCTGCGCGAGATCGGCGCGGCCGTGCAGTGGTGCCTGGAGAACCCGGAGGCCGACGAGGCCACCACGCTGGAAGCCCTGCTGGAGATCGTCAAGGGCCCGGACTTCCCGACCCACGGCCTGATCGTCGGCCAGGCGGCCATCCAGGACGCGTACCGGACCGGGCGCGGCTCGATCCGGATGCGCGCCGTGGTCGAGGTCGAGGAGGACAAGCGGGGCCGGCCGGCGCTCGTGGTCAGCGAGCTGCCGTACCAGGTCAACCCGGACAACCTCGCCGAGCGCATCGCCGAGCTGATCAAGGAGGGCAAGCTCGGCGGCATCGCCGACATCCGGGACGAGTCCTCCGGGCGTACCGGCATGCGGATCGTGCTCGTGCTCAAGCGAGACGCGGTCGCCAAGGTGGTGCTGAACAACCTCTACAAACACACCCAGCTCCAGGAGACGTTCGGCGCCAACATGCTGGCGCTGGTCGACGGCGTGCCGCGCACGCTCAACCTGGCCCAGTTCATCCGCTACTACGTCGAGCACCAGATCGAGGTGATCCGGCGGCGGACCGCGTTCCGTCTGCGCAAGGCCGAGGAGCGGGCGCACATCCTGCGCGGTCTGTCCAAGGCGCTGGACGCGCTCGACGAGGTGATCGCCCTGATCCGGCGTTCGCCCACGGTGGAGGACGCCCGGCAGGGCCTGATCCGGCTGCTGGACATCGACGAGGTCCAGGCGACCGCGATCCTGGACATGCAGCTGCGCCGGCTGGCCGCCCTGGAGCGGCAGCGGATCCTGGACGACCTGGCGAAGCTCGAGGTGGAGATCGCCGACCTCAAGGACATCCTGGCCAAGCCGGAGCGGCAGCGGCGGATCGTCTCGGAGGAACTGGGCGAGATCGTCGCGAAGTGGGGCGACGACCGGCGTACGAAGATCGTCCCGTTCGACGGCGAGGTCTCGATGGAGGACCTCATCGCCCGCGAGGACGTAGTGGTGACGATCACCCGCACCGGGTACGCGAAGCGCACCAAGGTCGATCTCTACCGGTCACAGCGGCGCGGCGGGAAGGGCGTCAGCGGGGCGACGCTCCGTCAGGACGACATCGTCAGCCACTTCTTCGTATGCTCTACCCACGACTGGATCCTGTTCTTCACGAACAAGGGTCGGGTCTACCGGGCGAAGGCGTACGAGCTTCCCGAGGCCAGTAGGGTGGCCAAGGGCCAGCACGTGGCCAACCTGCTCGCGTTCCAGCCCGACGAGCAGATCGCGCAGATCATTGAAATCCCGAACTACCAGGTGACGCCCTACCTGGTACTGGCCACGAAGAACGGCCTGGTGAAGAAGACGCGGCTCGAGGAGTTCGACTCCAACCGTTCCGGCGGCATCATCGCGATCAACCTGCGCGATGAGGACGAGCTGGTCGGTGCGGTCCTGGCCGCTCCGGAGGACGACCTGTTGCTGGTGTCGAAGAACGCCCAGGCGATCCGCTTCAACGCCACCGACGAGGCACTGCGGCCGATGGGCCGGGCCACTTCCGGGGTGATCGGCATGCGCTTCAGCGGCGAGGACGAGTTGCTCGCCGTCGAGGTCGTCCGGGAGGGGCTCGACGTTCTGGTGGCGACGAACGGGGGTTACGCGAAACGTACCCCGATCGAGGAATACCCGGTCCAGGGCCGGGGAGGTAAGGGCGTGCTGACCGCGAAGATCACCGAGCGACGCGGTGGCCTGGTCGGTGCGGTCGTGATCGACCCGGAGGACGAGCTGTTCGCCATCACGAGCAACGGCGGCGTCATCCGGACTCCGGTGAAGCCTGTACGCCGTACGCGTGACCGGAACACAATGGGGGTCAAGCTGATGGACCTCCCGGACGGCGTGACTATCGTGGCGATTGCTCGCAATGCCGACGAGCCTGACGAACAGGACTAGTTGATGACGGAGACACAGGCGAAGTCGGGGAACAAGGGGACCTCGGCCACTCCGGTCGACGAGGAGGCCGCACAGGGCGGCACACCAGCGACCGGCCGCGCGGCTGTGGGCCGGGCCACGGTTCCCGCCGACGCGCCTGCCCCGAAGTTCACCCGGGCTCCCGGCATGGCCCCGCCTCCGGACAAGCCGGCCGAGGACTCCGGTTCCCGGGACTCGGCCGAAACCAAGGTCGACGCGCCGACGTCGGCCGACAGGCTGGCCGCTCCGGCCGCCAAGCCCGCGAACGCCACGAGCACCCAGCCGATCAAGACCCCGTCGGCCGCCGGCCGGGCCTCCACCGGGACGACCGGCATGCAGCCGCGGATCGGCGCCGGCCTGGGCACCGCCCCGAAGGCGTCGCCCGACGGCTCGCGCCCGAGCGGCGCCGCGAGCGCCCAGTCCCGGCCCGCCAACGGCGGCGGCCTGCCGCCGGGCATCGGCGGCGCGGCGGCCGTCGGCGCCGCGCGCGTGGGTGAGGCGGTACGCGCCGCGCGTACCTCGGTCAGCTCGGCCGCCTCGCGCGGACCGCGACGGGCCCGGCTGAACCTGAAGCGGATCGACCCGTGGTCGGTGATGAAGTTCGCGTTCGCGGTGTCCGTGGTGCTCTTCATCGTGGTCGTCGTGGCGACGTCGGTGCTGTACCTGGCACTTGACGCCATGGGCGTGTTCACGAGCGTGAACGACAGCCTGACCGACCTGGTGAACGCCGGCGGCGCCCAGGGCAGCGGCGGCTTCCGGATCACCGCCAAGGGCGTGATCCTGACGTCGGCGCTGGTCGGCCTGGTGAATGTCGTGCTGTTCACCGCGCTGGCCACGCTCAGCGCGTTCGTCTACAACGTCTGCGCCGACCTGGTCGGCGGGATCGAGCTGACGCTCGCCGAGCGGGACTGATCGACCGGCGCCGGGGCACCGCGTAAAGCGGTCGCCCCGGCGCCGTGCGTCCGGGTAGGTTCGAAGTGGCGCGGGTGCCTCCACCACACACCCCGATTTGGGCCCGGTGGAGGCGATGGGTTAACCTAGCTCGTCGCTACGCGGGGCTATAGCTCAGTCGGTTAGAGCGCAGAGCTGATAACTCTGAGGTCGCTGGTTCGATTCCAGCTAGCCCCACCGCACATCGTCCGACGACAGTCGAGCGCGAGGGGTCAAAGCACATGTTCAAGAAGCTCCTGATCCTTGCCGGCATCGTCGGTGTGGCCGCCGTCGTGGCCAAGAAGGTAAAGGCATCGAACGACGAGCGTGCCCTGTGGCACGAGGCGACCACGGCGCCCGACCTGCGCTGAACGCCGTCACGGGGCCCTAGCTCAACTGGCAGAGCACTGCCTTTGCAAGGCAGGGGTTAGGGGTTCGAGTCCCCTGGGCTCCACACACTTCTCTCACCTGGGACTCTTGGCTGTACCGCAGTCGTCGCGAACCAGTTGATCGAGGGTGCGAGTCTTTCCTGGCGAGCGAGCGATGGTGCATGCATAATGAATGCATGGTTGCTCTCCAGATTCGGGACGTGCCGGAAGAAGTGCGAGACGCCCTGGCGGCCCAGGCCAGGGCGCGCGGGCAGTCCCTCCAGGCATACCTGCTGGAACTGGTGGAGACGCAGGCTCGACGGCTGCGCAACACGGCGGCCCTTGATCGCTTCGCCGGCCGATCCGACGGTGCTCGCTCTCTGCCGGGGGAGAGCGCCGCAGAGTTGAACGACCAGCGGGAGCAGCGCGGATCGTGGGGAAGCGCCGCGTGATCGTCGTGGATGCGTCGGTTCTGGCCGACGCTCTGGTCGATGATGGGTCGGTCGGGGACGCGGCGCGGGCGGAACTGACCGGAGATCCGCACTGGGCCGCGCCGAGTCATCTTCTGGTCGAGGTCATGTCTGTGATCAGAGGCAAGGTCCTCGGCGGGAAGCTCGGCCTTGCCCGGGCTCAGGAGGCGATCGATACCCTGCCTTCGTTGGTCATCGACGAGGTTGGCGTCGCGATGCTGGTTGACCGGATGTGGCAGATGCGGGGCAATGTTACGGCGTACGACGCGGCTTACGTCGCGGCGGCGGAGTTGATGGCCTGCCCACTCGTGACCGGTGATGGTCGGCTCGCCAAGGCCAGCGGTATCCGCTGCAAGATCCGACTGCTCGCCGCGTCCTGACGGCGGCCGCCCGAGGATCATCGGCCTGACGCCCTTGGACCGGCCATCCTGAGTGGAAGCGGCTCACCGGCGATCGTGGCGGTGTGGTTCGCATGGTGGTACCTCCGGCCCACCAGGCCATTCCCCTGGTCGATAGTGCTGTCGGGGAGACCCGGACGTGCCGCGTCGACGTCCGGACCGACGCCTCTCCGTCCGCCCCGGGTTCGCAGCAGCGCGGTCGGGTGCCCGGCCGAGGCCGGCGGGTAGACTCCCCCGCCGGGTCGTCACCAGCCCGGCGGGGGAGAGCCTGGTCAACGACGCGTCCGGCACCGGCGTGGCAGGGTGCGAGACCACCTCCTTAAGCTGTCCTGATCGATGCCTGTCAACCCGCAGGAAGGCTGTTGTCGGCGGTAGAAGGGCTGGCGTGGG
>NZ_KB895858.1:0-55913 GCF_000374985.1 Micromonospora sp. CNB394
CGGCCCAACTGGCCGGATGGATCCGCGGCCACTGGTCGATCGAGAACAAGGTCCACTGGGTGCGAGACGTCACCTACGACGAGGACCGATCCCAGATCCGCACCGGCACCGGCCCCCAAGTCATGGCAGCCCTCCGCAACGCCGCCATCGGCGCCCTACGCACCGCCGGCATCACCAACATCGCCGCCGCGAACCGGCATCACGCCCGCGACAGCACCCGCCCGCTGGCACTACTCGGCATCACCTGACGACTTTGCCGGGGCCCTGGGTGATCTTGCCAAGTCTGGTCCTCGGACTCGTGCACGGCGCGCTGCGTGTGGCCGCCGACCTCGCGAACCGCTACGCCGGGTACAACGGCCCTTGGACAATCGGACTACGCCTCACCGGCATCAAGACGGCGATCGCCTACGAGTACGTGCAGAGCGGCGACGAGGATGTGGTGCAACCGTACGATGCAGACACCTACCAAAAGACCGCGACCGCAAGTACCGCAGACCTGCTCAGGACACCCGACGTCGTCACCGAGCAACTCGTCGGAGCACTGCTGCGCGGCCTCAGCGTCGACAAGCGCTACTTGCCGTACGCCAAGTCCGCAGGTAACAGGTAACGGCAGTGAGCGC
Source organism: Micromonospora sp. CNB394 (assembly GCF_000374985.1). NCBI lineage: Bacteria > Bacillati > Actinomycetota > Actinomycetes > Micromonosporales > Micromonosporaceae > Micromonospora > Micromonospora sp. CNB394. The sequence goes on from NZ_KB895858.1 coordinate 621, forward strand.
TCAGCGGAGACGGAGCTCCCTGCCAAGGCTGCCGGTTACTCCATCGTCGCGACGAGATTTGAACCTACGAGAACCTCGTGTCGAGCATCCCTTCGTCCCTTGTCATTCGTTGTCAGAACCTACGCTTACCGCATGTCACTGGCCTGAGCTTGTCGTTGATCGTCAAAACTCGTCGCTGACCTGCTCGAATCTGATCGCCAACTTATCAATGTTCACCACGGACAGCCGACACTTGGCAGGGGTTTTCGGGGGGTAAACGGGGGCACCATTGACCGGTTGCCGGGACGATCACGGCCCCACAGGCACCCTATCCGGGCACCCGTCGCCCTGAGCCCGGACCGTCAGAGGACCCCGGACCCGCCCGAATAAGTCCAGCTGGTGGCCGCGTACCCAACCAAGCGACTCGCCAGACCGGCTTCCTGTTCGGGAGTGTGCTCGCCTGGCCGACTCGAACGATCCGGTCCCCGGGCTCCGCCACGCCGCGAAGGGCTACACCGGTACTACAGCTTCCGCCGCGCAAAGATCCAGACCCCGCAGCTTAGAGTCACGGTCGAGGCCCTGAACCGGCGCTACCGACGTGGGGAGATAGAAATGGCCGAATTTACCTGGGTGAGCGTTGCGCAACCGCTATACGTTGCCCGCACCGGCATGGAGCGCAGCCTCCTCCGCAGGGGCCCCAACAAGACCGAGCGGGAGTGGCAAGACACGCTCGAAAGCGCAGAGAGTGGGTTGGACACGTTCTGCCGACCCGAGCGCGTCTACGGCCTTGGCATGATCGACGACGCCGGGGAGGACGCCCGCCCAGCGTACCTAACCGCGTCCGGGATCTACCACGACACCGGGCGCAGCGACAGCGAGGTCTACGTGACAGGCGACGATCCGGCCAGGACGGAGGCCGACGCCCGGAAGTGGGTCTCGGACTGGCTGGAGCGAGCGAAGACGAGGGTGAGCAACCTGGACGCCGACTGAACTTGCGGATGGGATTGGCGTCATCGACGACGTGAAGAGCGAACGGCAACCTGCTGACCGTGGAGCCCAGCTTACCGTTGTATGAGCATTGAACGGCGCCCCGGCATGATGCCGGGGCGCCGTTCGCGCCTACTCGAACATCCGGTCGCTTCCCGATTGTGGTGCTGCCCAGGTGAGCACCGTCCACGTCAACACTTCTGACCCGACGAGCCACTGGATGAGGACGACGCGGCGTCGTACCGGTGCCCTAGAACGCCGCTACGACCGACCGCACCTACGGCGACACCCCGTTTCCCTGCAGGCACGACGTTCGCCAGCCGGGCAGCTCTGACACCATCGAGGATTCACCGGCCGCTCCAGGGCGGGATCCGCGATGGGACCGACGGCGCGGAGTCGATCTTCATCTCCGGCGGCTACGTTGATGTGAGGACTACGGTGACGAGCTCTCGCGATTCGCCGTTCTACGTAGGATTGATCCAGTTTTTGATCTTCTGGGTGATATGGCCACGCATCAGATCAGCTGGGGGAGTACCTGGAATCAGCTCGTCGAAACATTCGCCCGGGTGCTTCGCGAGCAGCGGCATGATGTTGCTGCCTCCAGGTGCGGGGAAGGCAAGTGTGCACTTGCCCGGTCCCATCTCGGAGGCAAGGCCGATGAATTCCCTACCAACTCGTAGCCTCGGCGATGCCGAGTAGTGTTTTGCCTCCACCGCCGCAACGAGGTTACGACTGCGCGGGTGCACAGATCCGACGCGGCTACGCTCAGCTTCTTCCTGATCCAGAACCGCCACGTCGCACTCATGCAGGACGCCGGACTTCCCGGCGACATAGACGCCCAGGTGAATCTCCACCTGCCGTCCTCCGGAGAACGACGCCAACACGTACGTGAAATTTCCGGCGTACAGGTTGCCGGGCTGCGTGCGGAAGACGGCGCTACTGGCCGCCGAGACGCCGTCGTTGGTGATCAGGCAGGCACCTCCAGCAGCCTCAGCGGCCTCCGTTGCGACGGCGAGCAGGGCTGCCTCGTACAGATCAGCTTCCCTTGCCGCGTCCGTGTATACCGTACGCAGCGCGCCTATCGCCTCCTCGATTGCGGCGATCAGTTCCTCTTTGGTCAGTGCCATGAACCGACCTCCTCACGAGCCGGTTCGATGAGGTTCTTTACTCGGCCGAACATCACCTCTGCTCGTCCGACTTCCCCCTCGACTTGCAGACTGCTTGGTTCAGCCGTTTGCGTCTCGTCCGGCTGGGCGAAGGTAACGTGACCGCTGTGGATGCCGTGATCGACAAGCAAGCCGAGCAACGCCCGCCGGTTCGCTGTCAAGCTGTGCGCCAGCGTGAGGAGTGTGTCGCAGAGTATGGCAAGGCTCTCGTCGTCGGTGTACGGCACTTCTGCAAGCTCGTCCTTGCCGATGCGCCCGAGGCGCTGCGCCGTGAGGGCATCTTGCCGATCCTGCCGGATACTCTCGGGCAGCTTCGATCCCTTCACCATGCGCCCTCGGGTAATCTCCTCCCGGATCTGCGCTGCGATGTCCGGTAGTTCCCGGTCAAGGGTCCTCAAAATCTCGTCGACGACCTCGGCACTCCCCTGCACCACGACCTCGCTCCCGTCCGCCCGCCAGTCCGGCTCCGCCGGCGCTCGACCTTACCGATATCGCATGTTGCTCGGGGGGCGTGCCATAAGCTGAGCCCTCTGATCCTCGGCCATAAGCACGCCAGTTGTTGAAGTGAGGTGGAGAGCCTGGTGGCCATGACTGCCGCGCTGCTCCGTATCCTCCCTCCGAAGCAGACCTCCGCTCCACCGCTACCCGAGTAAACCCCAACCTTGGTATGAGAGCTCGAGACCGGCGACCTCGCGTGCCGAGCAGGTGTCGATCCTGGGATCTAGCTTCGCATCCAGGCCGGCGTTTGTGACGCGGTAGGCGCTTCAGCCGGAAACCATAGTCAGTGGCGTACGCTGTCGCCGCCGAACGAGACACCTCCGTGGATGTCGCGCGCTTGCACTACAGGGCCGCTGACGTCGCCCGAGATGGAGTTCGCTACGCCGTCCGGACCGGCTGCGACGGCCGCGCCGGTCTGCGCCCATCGGGCTTGGAACTCTGCGCCGAACGCCGGGTCACGTCGCGCCTCGCGGTCAAGTAATACCGCCAGGGGATGAGCGGCGTCCTGTGATGGCTGGTGGAGCAGGCCCTCAATGATCTGGCGCGCCTCGGGTTCGCGCCGAAATCGGTCTCGCAGGAAATCAACTAGCGCAGACACCGCCTGCCGGCCGCCCTGGGCGAGCTCGGTGGTTGTCCAGGCAACGAGCGTTGTCGCCGCGGTAACCATGAGTGGATCCACCGTCAGTCCGCCTCCAAGCATCTGACTCCAGCCGACACGAAGACCAACCAGAGATGCCGCGCCTATCTAGTTCCCTCGATGCTACTGTCGGCCGCCAACACGCCGCTGACGGTCGCAAAGCGGGGCAGGTTCGTGTCCCGAAGCCGGCCCAAGGTGTCGGGACCGGACCCAGCCTGCCGCCCCGGCCCGCACTCTGCCGACCTTCAGGCGGGGCGTGTACGGCAATGCGCGTGCCCCGATACGCCAAGATCGGATAGACGATATTGGCTTGTTCGGCCGCTACGCTACGCACTACTGTCCTCACCGACGGCACTTGCTGGCCGTCTGATTCGAAGGAGTACGCGGTGAAGTTGACCAAGCTCTACAAGGACGTCGTGTCGGGGGGCAACGGCTGCCCGACGGTCTACCTCGCCGACAGCGGAGAGCTGGTCGTCCAGGGGCACCTGGTCGACGGCGACACCTTCGGCGAGCTGGAGAACGTGCTTCCCGGGGAGGGTGCGGTTCGGATCTCCGCCGAGGTAGTGCTCGGTGCGATCGAGCGCTACCGCGAGTCCGGACAGCGGTGATCGAGGTTGACCCGATCGTTCACCTCGCTGGATGACGCCGAGTTCAACCAACTGTTCCGCGACTTCCGCTACACGGCCTACCGGCTGGAGACCCTTCAGCGGTACGACGTGTCGTACGAGCAGGACGAGTTCGGCCGGTTCCTGGCGGGCGAGACTCGCGGGGAGTTTCCCGGGATCGCGGCCTGGTGCGACACCGTGCGGGCAGCGGTGTCGGCCGGTAAACGTATGCACCGGGTCCATGTCGTCGCCGAGCCGCTGTCGGACTACGTCCGGTTCGAATGCGGCTGGGCCTACGAACACACGGTCGAGGCGGGCGAGGACGTCCGCCTCATCGTGGTCTCCGGCGACGACTGGCCGGCCGCGTTACCGCACTACGACTACTGGCTGTTCGACTCCTCGCAACTCGTGGCGATGTACTACGACGAGCAGGGACGGTTCGTCTCCGGCGAGCTGATCAGCGAGCCGGAGAAGATCGTGCAGGCCAACCTCTGGCGTGACGCCGCCGTCTCCGCGTCGACCCCCTACCGGACGTACGCAGGCCAACTCCAACCCAGCTCTCCATAGATCCGCCGCTCGTCGGGGAGGAGACAGCGTGCCCGCCGCGCACAACGAATCGTCCGGCGACGCCGAAGCTGTCGTTCAAGCCGGAACGGTGCACGGTGGCATCAACCTGTTCGGGCGCGCGGCACCGCCTTCTCCCCCACCTCGCCAACTGCCCCTCGACGCGACCCGCTTCGTCAACCGCGAGCAGACCCTCACCAGACTGGACGCGGCACTACCCGCCGCCGATGACGCGACGGCTGCGAGCGGCCACCCAATGGCCGTCGCGGCCATCGCGGGCGCCCCCGGTGTGGGCAAGACAGCGTTGGCCGTGCACTGGGCCCACCGGGTCCGGCGGTGGTTCGCCGACGGCGATCTCTACGTCGACATGCGCGGCTACGGGCCAGGACCGGCCCTGGACGTCGGACAGGCATTGGACACGTTCCTGCGGGCCCTTCACGTGCCGGCCGAGCAGATCCCGACGGACACCGAGGGACGCGCCGCTCTCTACCGGTCCGTCCTGACCGGCAAACGGGTTCTGGTCGTGGTGGACAATGTGTCCACGGTCAGCCAGGTCCGGCCGCTGCTGCCCGCCACACCGACCTGCATGGCGATCATCACCAGCCGCAGCCGCCTCTCCGGCCTTGTCGCGCGGGAAGGAGCGTCACGCATGACCCTGGACGTCCTGTCCCCCGATGAAGCGATCACGCTGCTGCGCGACAGCATCGGCGGAGACCGCGTCAGCGCCGAACCACAGGCCGCCGCCGAACTCGCCCGCCGCTGCGCCTACCTCCCGCTTGCCCTGCGGATCATCGGGGAACGCATTGCCAACACTCCCTACGCCACCCTCGCCGACTTCGTGGCCGACCTCGCGCTCGTCGAGCATCAGCTCGACGCCCTCACCGTCGACGATGACGAACTTTCCGACGTCCGAGCCGTGTTCTCCTGGTCCTACCAGGCGTTGCCCGGTGACACGGCGCAATTCTTCCGCCTCCTCGGGCTGCACGCCGGCTCCGACATCTCCGTCGCCGCAGCGGCAGCCATCGCCGGCGTGAGCATCCCCCGCGCCCGCAATCTCCTCGACCAGCTCACCGCGGCGCACCTCGTGCAGAACCCCGCCCGCGACCGATACCTGTTCCACGACCTCCTGCGCGCCTACGCCCTCGAACGCGCACAAGCCGAAGAGACAGCCGAACAGCAACGCCTCGCGCGGCGCCGCGTATACGCCTGGCACCTGTGGATGGCAGAAGAGGGCCGCAAGGTCATTCTCCCCTACTCCCACGCCATCGCCCTTCCCCCGGCCGGACCCGACGTACCACTCACCCCGCCCAGCACGGTGGCCGAGGCGATGGCATGGTTCGAGCGGGAACGGCTCAACCTCCTCGACACCATCCGGCAAGCAGACGAGCTGGGCGACCACGACATCGCCTGGCAGCTACCCGTCGTCAGCGACGGGTTCTTCGAACTCAAGTCGTACTGGGCTGACTGGCGCGACATCCACCTCACCGGCCTACGCGCCGCACGGTCCGCCGGGTCACGCCTTGGCGAAGCCGCCAACCTCCGCTGCCTCGGCGACGCCTACTGGAGAATGGAACAACGCGAAACCGCCCTCGACTGCTACCGCCAAGGCGCCAACGCCAGCCGCGAGGTCCACGACCACTGGGTCGAAGGCTTCAGCCTCCGAGGCCAGGGCCTCATCCACGAGGAACTCGGAGACATAGACGAAGCCCTCAACCTGTACGGCCAGGCGCGGGCGGTGTTCCGTCACCACGGCATCACCCGAGGCGAAGGCATGTCCCTGCTCAGCCTCGGCAACTGCCAGCGCGCCCGCGGACAACTCGACACCGCCATCGCCCACTACCAGCAAGCAGTTGCCATCCTCGACGGCATCAACGACCAATGGAGCGTCGCCTGGGCCTCCTACCCCCTCGGCCTGGCCTACCAACAGACCGGCCAACACGACGAAGCCCTCAAACAGCACCAGCTGGCCCTGAAACTCTTCCGCAGATTCGACGACCGACGCTGCGAAGGACTCACACTCGCCGCCCTCGGCGACACTTTTGACGCCACCGGCCAACACGACGACGCGCAGCGTAGTTGGCAACAAGCACTCCAGATCCTCGATCCACTCGGAGACCCCCACGCAGGCGCCGTACGCAGCCTCATTGCACAAGCCGAAAGGGCCAGGAGAACTTCCTAGCCCGCGTAGTCGCTGGATAAGCAGCGGGCGGTTCACGGCGGCCGGCCAAGGTCAGCATGAATGAACTTCCCCCGCTTTGATAGCGACTAGTGGCCCGGAGCCAGGCCCATTGTTAGCTTGGCGTCGGGGCGTTACTTATCGCGCGCCAAACGCCTTCATCTGCTTCCAGTCGAGTCCGGCGTCGTTGACGTCATCTTCGGTCAAGAGAATGTAGTGCCACTTGCCGTCAACCTTGCCGCTGTTGTTGACTGTGTTGGCCCAGGTCTTGGCGGCCTTCGCCTTGGCACGGACGTCTTCGGCGAGAGCTTCCTTGTTCATCTTGGTCTCAATGAGCCAGCACGTTCGTTGCCCGTCGACCTCCTCGATTGCGACGAGGTCGGGGTTGTACTCCCGGCCCTCCTGCGTCCACGTGATCGGCAGGTCTTTGATGTGGAGACGTGCCCATACGATGACGCTGGGGGCCTCGTCGAGGGCTTGGGCGGCCTTGTACTCAGGTGAAGTATCGAACCAGGCGTACTCGTAGAGGCACTTTGTCCAACCGTTGTAGGCAACGGACTTCGAGTGCGGTTCGGAATGCCCGCCAAGGTGCTCCTTGGTGGTCTGGCGTTCTTTCTGCAGCCTCTGGAATTTCACCTCATCAGAGAACACGATGTCCTGGTTGGCCACTTTCCTCAGTTGGTCCGTAACCAGGTTGGTGAGCCTGCGGGCCGCGCGCTCCCAGAACGCGGAAAGGTATTTTTGGGCGCCAGTTCCCATACCTTCGATGAGCAGATCGGCGAGACGTTGTGCCGCGCGTGCCTCTCCTGCTTCCGGGCGGACGCTGGGGGCGCGCATGATGGCTTTCACGAGACCACCACGAGAGGTTTCGAGAGGGATGTCAAGGGCAAGGGCTTCGACCCTCGCCTCGGCTTGTACGCCGCGGATCGTGCCGCCTTCATCAGGCCGTAGCAGTGTCCGGCGCAATTCGGTGTCAGCCTCGGTCGCGAGTGCCTTGCCGAGCGCGGTGAAGGGTGCGTCGTCATGGATCTGATTGAGGGAGATCACCGCCTTGGAGGGAACCTTCTGCGTGTATGGAATAGAAATCTCTGCGCGGTCCAGGAGCGGGTAGTGCTTCCGCACCTTGGACTCGGTCTCCGCTGCCGCCTCCTTGGCCTTGCCGAGCAGGTGTTCTAGGTCGACGATTCCACCCGCCGGCGCAAACTCGGCCGCGAGTGAGCCGGACGTCGGCGCACCGGTCTGCTCGTCGGCGTGCGCTGCGTCGCCGACAGTAGTTTCGCCAGAGGAAATGACGTCGGCCTCTTCGTCGACGACCTTCCTGCGAGCGACAAGCTTGCCGTCTGCGGTGCGGCGGATCTCAGCGAGTACAGCGTGGTCAATGAACTTCTCGTTAAGCGCTTGCCGCTTGGCCAGCAGGGCCTCGTACCGCTCATGGGCGAGCACCTCGACAGTGTCGAGCATCTCGACGCCGGTGTACTCTCCAAACGGGAGGCGCATACCCCGCCCGAGGGTCTGCTCAGTCAGCACCGAGGACACGCTGGCGCGCATGGAGGCAATGACGTAGACGTTCTTGACGTCCCAGCCTTCCTTAAGCATGCCAACGCTGATGATGATCCGCACGGGTGACTTCGGGGCTTCTACATCCTCCAGCGCGGCCAGGGCCTCTTCCTTGTCGTCACCCTTCAGGTTCGAGTGGACGAGCAGCGTGCGGCCGATCCAGGCACCGTTGTCGAACGACTCACTGTCAAACAACTCCTGGTAACGGTCGGCTTCGGCGGTGTCTTGAGCGATGACAAGCATGACCGGGTTGATGCGCGGAATGCCTTCTTCGTCGCACCGCGCGTGGGCGAGGCGCTCCTTGTAGCGGAGCAGAGTAACTCCGTCGAGGAGTTTGGTGTGGTCGTCCTTCCGGTCGTCCTTGCGCGCAACGAGGACGGGCGTCTTTACTAGTTGGTCTTTGATCGCGCGAGCCAAGGGGTAGCGGTAAATGACAAGGTTCTCATCCGCCTTCGCAGGGGTTGCCGTCAGGCCGACGACGACCTCGGGTCGCAGGTCGGTGATGGTCTTTGAGAACGCTGGGCCGCGGTAGCAATGGTGCTCGTCGGCGAGGATGACCAGGTCGTCGATGCTGCTGAGCCAGTTGAATAGGGAGCCACCAAGCCACTCTTGGTACTCGTGAGTGGCGCGCCCTTCACCGGTCTTCGAAGTGAGGGCTTGGACAGTAAAAATATACAGTTTCGTCCGGCTGCTGTCCTCCATCACCTTGCGCGTTGCCGGGCTCTGGAAGTTGTCGGCCGTGATGACAAACGGATCAGATTCCATCGCGCCAGTCAGGGACTTGCGGTGGCCCGGGCTAAAGTTCTTTATGCTCTTGTCGCGGATCGTGCGGCCCGGGGCGAGGAGCAGGAAGTTACGAGCGGGTGTCTCAATCCCGGCAAAGTACTCGATGAGGCCGGCCATGACATAGGTCTTGCCAACCCCTGTGGCGGAGTCGACGACGCAATCGAATGGAGCGGCCTTTGCATCGACATCAAAGTGCATTGAAGTCATCGCCGCGACACTCTCGACCGCTGCCCGGTTGGGCTCGCGCAATTCGAGTCGGTGGGCAATCTCGGCGAGGAGGTCGTTGTTAATGTCAATGCCGCTCATGAGTCGGCTCCCTCCGGTTCCTGGGTGCGGCGGTTGAACGGAGAGGTGTTGGCAGCCCGTCGCCGGTAGGTATCGAGCACGGCCTCTGGGATCTTCGTCAGCCGTGACCCCTTCCGCGACTTGCGGAGCGCCTCTTCGGCGTCTAGGTCGATTTGCGTCGCCCAGACTTCAACGATCTCTTTCTCGGGGAGTTGGTCAAGAATCGCCTCCACCGTGCCGTGCCCTACCAGGCCGTCCAGGATTACGTAGCGAACGCGACCGCGCTTGCCGGCGAAGATCCCGTCAGGTCGGTAACGAACGCCGAGCTGGGCGCACATTGCCTGTGCGAGGTCGCCTTGGGTCGCCCACTCAGCGAGAACGACGATGTCGGCGATGCTCTCGAACATCGATGGGCCAATTTCGTGATGCGAGAATCCTCCACCACCGTGCCAGATGGTTGCGGTCTGGTTCTTGGTCTTTGTGGCGTCCCGAAGGGCTTTGATCGCTTCCCTATCGAGCTCGACACCTTTCACGACCTTGTTCAGGAGACGGTTGAACTCCTGCGCCTCATCTGGCGTCATCTCTGCCGGTAGGTCTGCGTCTGCCACACGCTCGGTCGACGTCGTGATCCCGCCTGGCTCCTCGCCCCTCACGACCCGTGCTAGCCGTGGTTTCGTGTAAGTAGCGACCGTGGCTGAGAGAAGCTCGACGGTCACCCAACGGCGCCCCATCTTGTGTGCGACTGCCGCGGTTGTTCCGGAGCCGCCGTAACAGTCGAGCACGATGTCGCCCGGATTCGAGCCGATGTGGATGACCCGCTGGAGCAATTCCTCTGGCTTCGGCGTGGCGAAGGCGTGGAGGTCCGGGAACAAGTCGCGTACCTGGTTCTTGCCGCGCAGCGAGCCACCGACGTCCGATGCGAACCATAGTGTTTCCGGGACGCGGCCCTCGTCGGCCAGGTGCTTCTTGCGCTGGATGCGCTCCTTGTCGAGATCAAGGAAGACCAACTCGGGCCAATTTCCCGCCTGGTGCCTGGCGCGTGCGGCTTTTGCTGCGGCCTCCAAGGGCTCCGCAAGCATGATGGCTGGGACACCTGCTTTTACTCGATCCGGGGTGGTGCCGCAAATGGTGGCTCGGCGAGCCGCGTCACCGATGTCGCGCAGCTCGTACTTGGCGTACTCGTTCATCTGCTCAAGGAACCAAGACTGCGCCTTCCCCCAGCAACGACCGGGGGTCGGGTACATCAGCCCGCCGGTGACTGGGTGCTGAATGCCATAAACCATCGGGTGGTTGGTAGCAGCCTTCCCTGCCGTTGCGTCGCCGTCGCGCCACGGCACCGGGTCACCATCTCGGGAACGGTAGCGCGAGGTATTCGAGGATGCGAGCCGCTTCAATCGGTTAGGGACCCAGCGATCGGTCTTGCGATACACCAACAGGCTGTCATGCGAGACCGAGAAGCCCGTGGTGTCGTTTCGCGGCGACGTGGCCTTCTGCCACACGACCTCTGCAAGGAAGTTCTCAGCACCGAGTTCTTCGTCCAGCACCGAACGGCAGCGGTGCACCTCGGCGTCGTCAAGATGTACCCACACCGAACCATCGTCAGACAGGAGCGGCTTGATCTGCCTCAATCGATCCCGAAGCATCGTGAGCCAGACGGAATGCTCGATGTTGTCGTCGTAGTTGGCGAACGCCTGCCTCGTATTGAACGGAGGATCGATGTACACCAACTTCACCTTGCCAAGGTAGCGCTCCGCGTACTCGGGGACCTTGTTGAGAATGTCCAGAGCATGCATGGCGTCGCCCGAAATGAGCAGATTTTCGGTGGTGGGCTCGGGTAGCCCATCGGGCCGACCCTCGCGGGGCTGGGCTTCAATGCGCTCCACCTCATGCAAAAGCCGAACCTCTGAAACACGGTAGTCGGCGCGATCGACAAACGTGTAGTCGTACTTGCCGTCCCCCGTGGATAGGAGCGCCTTGTCCTTATTCGTCCAGGTAAGTTCGAGCCCCCCGGTGTACCCCGCCGCCATGCAAAGTCCCGTCTGTTACGTTTCTAATCTCCTGGCACCAAGCTTGCCCGAACAGGAGCGATGATCTGAACCTGTGGTGGGTCGTTGGGCCTGGTCCTCAAGCGGCGCACCGCCCTAATGGTGATCTCGGCCTCTGCGTCGTTCCGATCAGGACCGGCGTTGACGCCCCGGCTTGGGACGGTACGCCGTGCTCAAGATAGTCCAGGAAGGCTCCACGCCCAACCCCGACCAGCGCAGTCCCGTAACCAGTCAGGGCTGTCGTTACTGACCGGTGTCGAGGTCGAGCCGGGCGGAGTGACCCATCAGTCACTCGGCGAGCCCGGCGAGTGTGTCGCCGCAAGAATCCGCGTCAAGTCGCTCCAGGGCGGGGTGGACCTGGACGTGGGTGAGCAGGCCCCGGACGCGGTTGGACATGCGGGTGGCTTCGCCGGCGAGGTCGTCGTCGAAGCCGACGAGGACTTCTAGCTCAGCCAACGTGTCGTCCTCGGTGTCGACCCGCCGTTGCATGTGCGGCAACGTGGGGCCCCGTCGACGATGACATAGGCGTCCCAGGCGTCGGTCTTCGCCGCGCCCGGGGTGCAGGTCGGCGATGCGTCGCATCGCCAGTCCGGGCAGGCATGCCCCCAGAACGACAGGCCCGAGCGACCGCGACCGGCAGGGTGCGCCCCGGTGCGCAGCAGTGAAGACCCATGACGGCGGCGTCGCCTTTGCGTGAACGGCTGGGCAGAATGAGTCCATGCTTGTCACCCTGACACCCGGCGTTGCCCGCGATCGCGCCTTACAGCTCCTCCGTTCCGCTTCCCTGGAGATCACCAATAACCACGGCCAGCAGGACAAATACGTCCAATGGGTATTGGACACGAGCCGGATGCTGCGGGGTCAGATCGCTCAATCCAACTTGGAGCAGCTGCTGCTCACACCAGCGTTCTACCGGCTCATTGATCCGACGTTGATGGGCACTCCTCAGGGGTTACTGCTGCTCAACGCCGAGATCACCGAACGCCAGGCGATGCTGACTCAAGCTGCCGACAAGTTGCACGCACAGTTCAACGCGTGGGACGCAGCGGTGCGACTGATTCTGGTAGTCGTAGATAGCAGTGTATTTTTGTCTCACCCCTGCTGGACGAGAGACGACGATCCGGCGGCGGTGCTCGCAAGCATCCCCTGGGCAGACGAACTCGGCGCCCGGGCCGAGGACATACTGCTCGTGCTTCCAGAAGTTGTGATTCGGGAACTCGATCGGATTAAGGAATCGTCAAACAAGACGCTGCGACACCGGGCGCAGGTGACACTGGCCGTCATCGACAGGCTGCTACCTGATCCAAGCGGCACGGTCTTGGTCCGGCCGGAAGATGGTTGGGCTGAGGCGACCTTACGTGGGCAGCAAATGCCACGCGGTGCAGTTCACCTACGGGTCTTTTATGACGACCCGGCGCACCGGCCCCTCTCGGATCCCGATGCCGAGATTATCGACCGGGCGATGGCCGTACAGACCCTCGCCGGCAAGCCAGTACAGCTAATGACCATGGATACAACGATGGGGTTGAACGCGCGCAGAGCGGGGTTACTGGTGGCCAAGCCCATCCGGAAGATCGACGAGCCCCCGATTGAGGGCCAATCAACGCGGGCACGCCGCCGGGCTGCAGCGGAAGGCTCCGACAACCCCCACACAACCTCAGACGATCCGGGAACCAGTGGAAGTGTTTAGGCATTGCGCCGCCCTGCGACCACCCCTCAGCCGAGCTGACAGCGCCCCCCTGTGCCAGCAAGGGCAACAGCCCATCCCGACGCCTTGTCTCGCTGAACCCGCACCGTTTCGAGTCCAGTGAATGTGATGCCCCCTACCACGATTCGAGCCGAACCGGGGCCGTCGTCCACGTTACCTGTCGGTGGTCGCGTGTACCGTGTGCGCGATCCGTCACCGGACGTAAGGAAGATCAGCTATGGGCGACGCTGCCATGTTTCGTAATCAGCTCATGGATTGGGTGTACGACAAGGCGAACGGCACCTCCACCGAGAATGTACCCATCATGGAGTTCGCTGAGAGCGTCGGCTTAGATCTTGACGGTGCGTACACGCTGCTCTGGTACTGCCGCGACGAAGGGCTTCTCAGGGACAATGGCTCGGGCATGGGCAACCCTTGCGGCATCCTCACCGCCTACGGGATCGCCGACGTGCGGGAGCGGCGGCGCCGGCGTGCCGACCCTGTGCTGCGGGCGCGCGTGTGCCGGTCGGGCCTGCTGAACTGGTTCTACCGGCAGCGGATCGCGCAGGTGCACATGCCGATCACTGAGGAGTTCGGTAAGGACGACGGGTCGCTCTGGGAGGGCGTCCGGTTCACGGACGTTGAGATCCAGGATGCGGCCGAGTACCTGTCTGCGAAGGGGCTGATTAAGGGGATCGAGGTCGCCGAGCTGCGTGGCCCGGTACGGGCTGAGATCACCACTGACGGCGTCGACTGCGCGACCGACTGGGATGGCAATGTGGCGGACTACCTGCGCGACCAGAAGGGATACGGTCCGACGATCAACCACGGGCCGGTGTTCCACGGCGCTTCTCAGGGCGGCCAGTTCGCATGGGGCAACCGCGATGTGACGCAGCAGCAGAACATCGACCAGCATGTCGCGCCGGCATTACAGCCGCTCGCGGAGGCCGTCGTGACGATCCTCCAGCAGCTTCCCAGCTATGGGCTGACACTGCGGGATCAGCAGGACATCGAGGCCGCAGCCAACGAGGTGCTCGCCGAGGTGCAGCAGGCGCAGCCCGAGCCGGGCAAGCTTCGTCGCGGCGCCGCCATGCTCAAGGGCTTTCTGTTCCCGATCGCGACGGAGGCGGTGACAGAGGAAGCGCGGCAGCTCGCGCAGCAGGGCCTGGACCAGGTCACCGCAGCGATCGGTGCCGCTCTGTGAAGCGTTCGCACGCAGCCTGGTGGCCGAAAGGATGCTTCCTTGCGTAAACGGCCACCCGAGGCAATGTCGGTGAATCGCGCGCACGGCGGCCCGTTGAACTTGGGGATCGAGCCGCCGGGGCCGATGGAGACGGTGCCGCTGCGGCTGATCGAGGTGCTGTGCCCGCGCATGTTCGCTCACTGCCCCATCTGCGGTGACCCAGCGACGACAGAGGAGCACGTACCGCCGCAGCGGCTCGGCGGTACGCGGATGACCCGGACCTGCGCCCGGTGCAACAACAGCTTCGGGACTCTCTTGGAAGCTGACCTGGTCGACTGGTTCGACGAAGCCTGGTCGACGTCGTCCTTCCAGTCAGACGCGATCCCCGGCAGGCGGCAGACGAGCCGGCTGCTGAGACGGTGGACATCCGACGGACAGTTCGTCTTCCTGCCTGAAGGGCGCTGCGATCCTGCCGTCGGCGAGATCCTGGCGGCTGGCGGCGACGTGACTCTAGAAGTCTCGCCACCGGATCAGAACCGCTGCCGCCTGGCGCTGCTCAAGTCGATGTATCTCGGGCTGTGTATCAAGGCAGGCATTCCTGAAGGCGAACCAGCGGATCGGCTGCGGGCCGAACTGCTCGCGGTGCGCGACGCGAAGCGCAAGGCGGACGTGCCGGTCAGTCCGATTGCGCTGGGGCTGACCGTGCTACGGCACTGGGGAGACCCGATCACGGAGGAGTCTGTGGTGCTGGCTGAACTCCTGCCGGAGACCGGGCCTGTATTGGGAACCCTCCTCGCAGGCCGGGTGTTCGTCTCCGCATCATCGTCATGGAGCGAAGCGACGACCGAGCCGACCGAGCGTTTGGTCTACCAGCTCCGGGTCGGCGCTCCCGTCAGCGGCGAAGTGGCGACCGTTCATCCCGAGCCGCCACCAAAGCGAGCCCGACGACGCGGCCATGCATAGCCGGCCGCTCGTCAGCGACGACACGCGGTCCCGACGCAATGTCATCGTCGCTGGTGGAGCGGCTCGCCCTGCTGACCCGCGCGGTCGCCAAGCGCTCCATGAAGTGCGGCATCTAAGGCCGATTCGGCCAAGGCCGCTATTCGGGAGACCTGCTCCAAGCCCCTTTCCGGCAGCCCTGCAGGTGCGAGGCCCGCGTCGGTGGCGGTGCGGCGCAGATCGGTTTGCTGATCTGGGGTGATGCCGCCGATGGGTTCACGGAAGCTGAGGATGTCCCGAGCGGCGTAGCCATCCTTGGAATCGATGGCGCTTTGTGCGGTGCGGTACAGGATGTCTGCCGCGAGTTCGGCCCGAGTAGGACTGGCGAGGATCGCGGTGGCGAGTCCGAGTCGTGTGCGGTAGGACGCATAATTAGGTGCGGGTATCGGCGTTGCAAGATTTCCGGTGGCGGTCATGAGGTGGTGGCTGGCACCTGCGTCTGTCGGCGCGGCGCAGATCAGGTTGAGGCAGGCAGCTACCTGGTGTTCCCACGGCTGGGTGAGGGTGCTAGTACCGAGGATCTTGCGTCCCTGATCGGGCTTGCCCTGGATGCAGGCGGCGATGATGGCCGCTTGGCGTCCTTCCATGAGGTGGCCGCCGATGCCGTTGTGCTTCTGGGCCAGGGCAGCGGCGTCGGCCCAGCGGTTGCTGAGGGCAAGAATGCGGATGCCTTCGCCGAGCAGTTGCAGCCAAACCCACTCGCGCAGCTTGCGACGTTCGCCAGCTTCGCCGTCGAGGGTGGCGGTGGGCAGGGACTGGTCATCCACGATCAGGTCGGTGCGGTGGGTGACGGCGTCGTACATGGCCTCCAGGAGGCGCAGTGCTGGTGCGCCGTGATCGGCGCGGATCTGGAGACGGGCCAGGTTGAGGACGGGTTCGAACATGTAGCGGGCTTCGAGGATCGACAGCGGCCGGCCCTTGTGGCGGTAGGCGTTGATGTGCTGCCAGCACAGCTTCCGGGCGAAGTCAGGCATGCCGGCGTCACTGGCGATGAGCGCTGCCTTGTTGAGGGTGTGTGCCGCGTCGGGCATCCCGTGCTCGCGTTTCTGGATCGCGGCTTCGGCGGAGTCAGTGATCTCTTTGAGGCGCAGCGGGAGGGCTGGGCAGTCGGGGCGGGGACGGCCGAGGAGCGGGAAGTAGCGCAGGGCGGCGGCGACGCTGGCGTGGTACATGGTTCAGCTCCTGGGCAGGATAGCGGCGGTCGCGGCGTGGGCGAGGATTCCTTGTGCATGGGCCGGTAGGTCGAGGCGGTTCCAGTGGAAGATCACGATCTGGGCGAGAACGGCGCGGATGCCTCGGCGAAGTCGTCCGGTGTGCCCGGCGTCGGCGAGCTGGCGGCCGGCGGTGGCGAAGGCTGCGTGCCAGGCGTCGGCGTCGCTGCAGGGTTCACCGGGGGCGAACATCGCGTCGGCGGGGAGCGCGAGGAGGGGTCGCATCTGGGCGGCAAGCTGGTCGACGCGGGTGGTGTCGGCGGCTGCGGGGGCGGGGCGCATCTGGGCTACCTGGTCGAACACGTCCGCTGTCTCGTACCAGTCGAGTCCCGCGTGGTGCTGCAGGGTTCGGATGAGCAGCAGTGACAGCTCCCTGCGTCCGATCGGGGGCGCATGATGCCCGCTGTAGTCGAGGACGCCTCGGCTGTCGGCGCAGAACAGCTCGTGCACGATGGCCATGGCGGTGTCTCCGCCGAACGCTCCGGTTTCGGGCTCGTAGATCCCCCTGCGTTCCGCAGCTCGGCGTCGATATAGGCGGCGGATCTGGGCTGTGAGCTGGGCAAACAGGGGTAGGCCCGGTGACGGGGCGTGTCACTAGGCGGCTGTGTTGTTGCAGGTCAGGTGGTTGCGGGTGTGGCGTCGAAGATGCGGGGCGGTTCGGTGATCCGCAGTTTCGTGAGCAGGGCCTTCTGGGGTTGGGACAGCTCGGTGCGCTGGGTGAACGTGCCGGCGGGGCCGGTGAACACGCCGAGGTGCAGCCGGTCGATCTCGGTGCGGATCGCGGTCCAGGTGCGGCCGGTCTCGGTCTCGGCGACGCGGATGAGCAGCAGGGCCAGCCAGCAGAGCAGGATGTGGGCGCGGATGCGGTCCTCGCGGCGGTGGAACACCGGGCGCAGGTCGAGGGTGGTCTTCATGTCGCGCCAGCCGCGTTCGACTTCGAGTAGTTGCTTGTAGCCCAGGGCGATGTCCTCCGCGCTCAGTTTCGGGTCGGAGCAGCGCAGCAGGTACTTGCCGTCGAGGCGCTGTTCGGCCTTGACCTTGCCTTGGTCGAGGCGTAGCAGGCCCTTGGGCGTGACGCGCAGGAACCGGTTCAGGCCGGGCTTGGTCGAGATCACGCCGCGGAGCTCGGCGCGTTTGGTGGCCGACAGCCGGTCTGTGTCGTCGATCAGGTCGGTGAGCTGGGCGAGCAGTCGGGTCCGGACGGCGGCGTCTCGGTCGGCGGCCTCGGGGTTGTAGCAGATGACGAACCGGTCGTCGGTGTCGATGTTGACTTCCTTGACCTGCAGGTTGTCCGCGACGGTGGCGTAACGGCCCTGCCGGGCCAGAGCCTGGTCGGCTTCGCTGGTGCCGGCGCGTAGCTTCTCGCCGAGGATGTAGTGCCCGCCGCCCTGTTGCAGGAAGCGGCGGTTCTCGGCGGAGGCGAAGCCGCGGTCGGCGACCCAGACGATGCGGGCCAGGCTCCACTCGCGCATGTCGGTCTTGACCTGCCGGATCAGGGCGGAGTCGCCGGTGTTGCCGGGCCAGCACCAGACACGCACGGGGATGCCGGTGCGGGTGACGGCCATCCCGACCACGACCTGGGGCAGATCGTCGCGGGAGTCCTTGCTCTTGCCATGGGTGCGGAACCCGGCCTGCTTGACCGCCGCCGGATCGTCCTCGGCCACGACCCGGCCCTGCTGGTCACGCCACAGCGGTTCGTCGGCCTCGTCGAGTTCGAAGTAGGTGCTGGTGGTGTCGAAGAACAGCAGGTCGACTTCGAGGTTGAGTAGGTCGGCGATCTGGTCGTAGACACCGCGGGTCAACGCGGGCTCAACCTCGATCAGCTGGTCCATCGCCCGGTAGCAGGCGTCGTCGGTGACATGTGGCAGGCCGGGCAGGTGCACGTCCTGGCAGACCCAGTCGGCGGCGGCCAGCTTGCTCGACGGCGCCAGAGCCCGGTTCGCGACCAGCGCGAACAGCACCCTTTCGACGTCGACCTCCCGGCGGGACGAGCCGACCAGCGGCCGCAGGACGGTGTCGACGCGCAGCCGGCGCCACAACCCGTCGAGCAGCCACGCCCCGCCCAGCGGACGGGACTCCAGGAACGACAGGCCGGCCGGCGCGGCCGCGGCCAGGGCGTCGGCTGGGGCGAGCAACCGCGACAACGCGTCGACCAGGCGGCGGATACCGGCCACGTCGAGCTGGTCCTCGCGGCCGAACGAGTACAACACCCGGGTCTTGGACGCCTTCGCGGCCGGGTCCCACTCGTTGTGGGCCAACTGCAGGTAGCGGATCGTCTGCCCGTCACGGGTCTTGCGTGTCGACGCCTTCACGTACACGAGGCACGACCGTACACCGACTATGAAACCACGCATAGATCAGCAGCTCATGGAAGTTATCCACAGGCAGGCGTGTCACTAGGCGTTTTCGCCGTTCCCGCCAGGCTGCAACGCCCTGACCTGCACCTTCACACCGCGACGCCGACTATATCGACGCTGAGCTGCGGAACGCAGGATCCCTGGCTTCCAGTCGGCGAGGACTCCGCTGGTGGTCAGGTCAACGAGCAATGCGCATATGGCCTCGTGACGGGCGCCGCGGATGCGGATCCGCCAGTACGGGTGTTTGCGCAGGAACCACCAGCCGGTCTGCCCGTCGAGTTGGTCGAGGCGCGGAGCGACCTCCGTCCGGAGCACGGCCTCGGCGGTGTTCCAGTCGACCGGCTTGATGTGGGCATGAAGCCAGGTGTCGTTTTGGCGGCGGTGCAGAGCGGTGAGTCCGGCGGTGCGGTAGGTCTGCACGGCCGCTTCGACAACGTCTACGTCGATGCCGGCCTCGGCAGCCGCGGTGACCATCGGAACGCCCTCGAGGACCGCCTCCACGATAGCGGCCATCCGATAGGGGTTGATGGTCAAGTGATCAGTAGACATGCGTCCCACCTGGTGCGAGGAGGTATGTTCGTGCACGCGGTTTCCGACGCGAGAGAGCAGCCGGAGCGGCCCTTGAGGAATCCAGCGTGGTCGGGGCTGGGGACGCGCCGGAGGCGTTCAGCCAGCGCGGGAAGCTGCGCGGCGATGTCAGTTGTGCTGGCGTCTCGGGCCGCCCGGTAAGCGGTCGCGTGGAGCCCAGCGAAGCCGTGGCAGATGCCAGGTTCGGTGAGCCGGTCGAGTTGAGTGCGGGTCAGGCTGGCCGCGAGCGCGGCCTCGGCTGCTGCCTGGCGAGCGGGTTGGTTGGTGGCGATGGCGGCGAGTTGGAGGGCTCGCGCAATGCCGGGCGGGCCGTAGCACCACGAGGGCCTGCCGGGGCTCTCCTGCACGGGGCGGCCGGTTCGGAGGTCGTCGCGGGTAAGCCACTGTGGCCACCACGGTCCGTGGGCGCTGTCCTGCTGCCACCGGTCGAAACAGGCGCACAGGCGCTCGATCGCCTCAGTCTGCCCGTCGACCTGCCGGCCGTCGCGTAAGGCGAGGGCGAGCAGGGCGAGCAGGCCAGCGGCACCGTGGGCCATTCCGAGGTTGGCGTGGCCGCCAGGAGTAGGCAGCGTGGGGTCGGGGTCGTGATCGACCCACCAGCCGGGCAGTTGCTGCGCGTCGCAGGTGCGGGGTTCGGTGAGCCGCGTGACGTAGGTCAGCAGGTCGCCGAGTTCGTCGCTGTCGGGCAGGTCCCGGAGCAGGAGCGCGCCGAGCCCGGTGAGGCCGTAGAACAGGTCGTACTCGGCGAACGTTGCGGCGGTGCCGTGTCGCAGGCGGTCGTCCCCGTTTGTGAGGCGTTCCCGGATGAGCCGCCGGACGTGCGGGGTGAGGTGTTGCCGGGCGGCGGCGTACCGGTCGTGGCCGTCGGTGGCGGTGGCATTGAGTGTGAACAGGATGGCGGGTGCGCCGTAGTACAGGCCCGCGTGACGTCCGGCGTCGATAGGACTGCTCGCGGCCTGCGTGACGAGGCGGTGCGCGGCCTTCCAGTTTGCGGTGCCGTTCAGGGCCTGCTCAATCGCCAGGAGGGCAGGCCCGACGCCTCCGGTAGCGAGCGACTGACCGTCGGCTTCGTCAGCCGCGGTGTTGGGCTGCTCGCTGGCGGCGGTCATCGGGTGCCTGCCGTTGCCAGGCAGCGCATCGCTGCGGCTCGCGCGGCGTGGTTGGTGGCGCGCTCGAAGTCGGGGTCCACGCCGACCGCGCGGACGTGGTGCTCATGCAAGAGAGTCCGCAGCACGGTGGTGGGATCGCGCTGCGGCAGTAGGCACGTGTGGTAGGCCGCAAGGGCGCGGTCGTGGGCCTGCCATGCGGCGGCGGTGGTGTCCCCGCCGGGCAGGGCCCGTAGGCCGTGGTAGTCGCGGGTGGGGTCGGCCAGCTGACGGGCCAGGTCGGTGATCCCGCGCTCGGCTGGTGCGGTGGCGTGCTGGAGGCAGGCCAGCAGGTTGCGGTAGCCGGTGTGGGGGTCGGGAGCGAAGGCGGCGGCGAGTCGTGCCATGGAGGCTGCGGCGAGCGCCTGCGCTGGCGTGCCGGCCTTGTCGGCGGTGCGGAGTTGGGCGATGGCGGCGGCGGTGTCGGCGGCGAAGACCTCTTCGGCGGTGTCCAGGGCGGGGCCGTGCCCGTAGCGGGCGGGATGCTGGTGATAAGGGGCGAGGATGAGCTGGGCGGGCAGCGCGCGGGCGGCGAGGTCGGCGGCGAACTCGGAAAGGGCTGCGCAGGCAGCGGCGTGTGCGGCGGGTTCGGCGAGCCGGAGGTACAGGGACAGGTGCTGGTCGGCTTCAACGCGGATGGTGTCGCGGTGTCGCCTGATCCACCAACGCTGGAGGCCGAGGCCGGCGAACTGGTCAGCCAGTCGTGGTAGGTGGGTGGCGAGTAGTTCGTCGAATCGGGCCGGCGCGCCGATGAGCTGAGCGTGGAGAACGGCGGAGGTACCGGGCCGCAGCGTCTCCCCTGGGGGTGCGGTAATGGGAAGGCGTCGGGCCGGCGGCGCGGTTGGTGTCATCACGGTAAGGAATTCGACCCGTCGGCCGTTGGTCCAGCCGTGGCCCTCGATGGGGGCGTCTTCGCGGATTTCGAGTCGGTCGACGCCGCTGAGCCGGGCTCGAAGCAGTGCGCGGTCGAGCGGGTGGTCCAGGTTGAGGGGGAGCCGTAGCTCGCTGTGGCAGGCCACCACGCGAGCGGGTACGCGCCACCGCCGCCGCCACTCGGCCAGGGCCACGCCCCACAGGTCTTCGGCGTCCCCTACATCACCTGCCGTGCGGGGAGGGAGGTCGCGGGAGGTCAGGAGCCAGCGCGCCGGGGCGAGGATGACCCGGCCGTGGCGGATGCGGGGGACGTAAGGCAGGTTGCGGGCGGCTGCGCCGTGATCGAACGGGCCGAAGGCGATGCTGCGGGCGTCGGCGACCTCCGCGAGGAACCGGGCCAGCGGCGGGCTCTGCACGATGGTGTCGAGGGCGTGCGGGATGTGCGGGATGATCCGGCAGCCGGTAGGCCGGTGGACGAGGTACATCTGCTCGCCGTCGACCGTCACGGCGACGTCGTCCAGGCGGATGTCCGGCTCGTCCGGCTGTTCGGAGAGCGGCAGCACGATGGGCAGGATGCGGCCGACGCGCGTGACGTTCTGATTACGCGGCAAGCGAGGCGGGAACGACAGCTGCGCCGTCACGGCCTCGTCAGCCTCAGCGGTGAACGAGGCCGTAATTTGCGCTTGCTCCGTCGCGTCGAGGAGGTAGGCGAATCTGCCGGCCATGCTTGACGGGGTGCGGGGGGCGCCGGTTATCTGCAACGTGAACTCGCCTCGGTCAATGGCGTCGGTGGTGGTGGCGTACACGGCGAAGCCCAGCTCGACCCGAGGTGGCGGAACGGCGGTGCGGTGATCGCCAACGGTGAGCGCCCTGACGTCCGCGTCGGTGAGGCGGATCTCGTCGGCACCGTTGAGGAGCGCCTGCTGGATGAGGGCCTGCAGGTGCGTGTCACGTTCGGTAATGACCCGCCAGGCGGGACGGGCGCGCGGTGCACCGAGAAACCCGGTCGGGTAGCCGAGGCCGGAGTCGGCGAGCAGCTCCCGCACGGGCACCAGCGCGCCGGGGCCGTAGCGTTCCCGGAAGCGGGCGTGGTAGTCCAACCACGCCACCGTCCCGAAAGGCTGCGTGCTCAGGCGCATCAGCAGGTCGACGGCGCGGGCCGCCTCGTCCAGGACCGGCGGCGGGATGCTGATCTGGGCGTCGAGGCGCATGTCGATCGCGAGCTGATGCTCTGCGTCGGGCGCCAGCGAAGTCATCGGCTCGGTCGCCGCAGCCCGGACGAGCAGCGCCTCCGAGCCATCTACCTGCACGTTGTGCTGCGTCAGCAGTTGGCGGATCGTGCGAAGCCGGTCGAGGCTGCTCGCCACCTCGGGCAGGTCGGCCGCACCGGCGCTGCTGAGGACGTCGATGACGTGCGTTAGGCCATCTACGGCGGTCATGGGTGGGCGAAGGTTGGTGATGAGGAAACCACCATCGATCAGGCCATGCAGCATCGCCTCGACGGTGGGGACCGGCACCTGAGGCACTTCGTGGGCGATCCGTGCGAGGAGCTGATCGAGGCGAATCGGGCACGCCCCGAGCCGTAGAGCCAGCCCTACCGCTGCCGTGTTCCTGGTAGACGTCTCCCGCAGCATTCCCGGCGTCCGCTGCCCCACCGGGGACCGAGCGGCGACGATAGCGCGACCGTCACGCACGACAGCGGCGCTGTCTGCCACCACGAGCAAGCGCTGCCGCAGAGCAGGATGGGCTTCCAGCCGGTCCACGACGCGCGTGAGCCATTCGCCATCTACC
Organism: Micromonospora sp. CNB394; assembly: GCF_000374985.1. NCBI lineage: Bacteria > Bacillati > Actinomycetota > Actinomycetes > Micromonosporales > Micromonosporaceae > Micromonospora > Micromonospora sp. CNB394. Next base: position 23,740 of record NZ_KB895858.1, read on the forward strand.
CGCGCCACCGCTCGGTGCCGATCCCCTAGCTTGGCGGAGGCAGGACCGACGGTCGCGGTCGTGATGCCAGCGAAGACCCCGAACGGAGTGGTCCGCCGCTGCCACCGCAGTAGGTAGCCACACGTTGCGAGGACAGCCCGACGGACGGCGGCGGCCGTCGCACTCGACGCACCGCCGGAGATGAGCTGGTCGACCCTACGAGCCAGGTCGGGGCTGGCCAGCGAGATGCCGTCGCTGACATCCGGCCTAGCCCATTGCTCGGCCAACCAGGCGAGACCAGCTTCGGCGCCGGCCGCGGGGCCGATCAGGTCCACTCCCGGCTCGCAGGCGAGGTCACCCGGGTCGGTGCTAGCTCGAACCAGTACCGGGCCGACCGGTCGGAAAGAGCGCTGGGGCAGCATTCGGACGCCTCCTGCCGCGAGGAAGGGGTGGGGCCGCCGGAGCCCGCACAGCGCGGGCTCCGGCGGCACTGCTACTGCGTTGCGTGGCCCGAGAATCAGGCCGGGTCGTAGGACGACGTGGCGCAGGCGCTGGTGCCGCAGCTGCTTCCGCAGCCGTCGCTCGTGCTGCACGCCATGGTCACCAGCGGCGTGGTCGCCTCGACCACCCGCATGTCGAGCACGAAGTCGTCGTCGGTGACGACCTCGGTGTCGATCGGCGGGGCGTCGAGGACCGCGGTCGGCGGAGCCATCGACATCACTCTCCTTCCCTAGAGGGGCTGTGGTGGTGCCACCTGGTCATCAGGACCAGGAGATCGAGATGACGCCGTAGGTCTTGTCCATGACGGCGGCGTCGGAGGGGATGTGGGTGTGGTCGCTGTCGGCGGGCCAGTAGCCGAAGCGGGGTTCCACGTCGCGCCCGTCGCGGTCCCAGGCGCGGATCTGCTCGACCATCGCGGCGGCGGCCCGCTCGCCGTCCGAGCCGAAGGCACGGGCCCCGAACTCGAACCCCTCCCCCTCGGGCGCAGGCCGCAACGCCAGGTAGGCGAAGCCCGCGCCGTGGACGACACCGAAGGGAAACCAGAGGCGCTCGGCAGCCAAGTCGGTGCCCTCGTCGGCAGCGAGGCGGCAGAAACCGGGCAGGAACCACGCGAACCACAGATGCAGGTCGGCGAACGACACCCCGTTGCCGATCGTCACGCCAGACCACAGCTCAGCGCGCCCGCCGGCAAGGACGCCGTCGAGACGATCCAGGTGATCGGGCACGTCGGAGTCGAACAGGAGCCGCACGTGCCGGCCGTTGATGTCAGGCATGAGAAACACCCGGTCCGGGTGCGCGCCGTCGCCCTGCATCGGTACGAACCCGGCGACTTCCACCGATCTGCTGACCAGGTGGTCGCCGTCGCGGCGGAAGCCGATCGTCCTCGTGACCGCGTTCATGATCAGGGGCAGGACGATCACGCCGCCTTCGCGTAGTTGGTCGAGCAGGGCGGGGGCGATGTCCCACGCCCCGACGGTGACGATGATCGCGTCGAACGGCCCCTCGTCGGGCACGCCGTGCTCCGCGTCGGCGACGAGGACCCGGACGCGGCTGCCGTAGCCGTTCGCTTCGAGCAGCGTCGCGGCCCGGTCGGTGACCTCCGGGTCGATGTCCACACTCACGACCCGACCTCCAGGGCCGACGATCTCGGCGAGGTACGCGGCGTTCAGCCCACCGGAGCCGACCTCCAGCACCGTCATGCCCGGCGCGAGTTCGGCCTGCTCCAGCATCCGCGCCTGGATGTAGGCCGCGGACACCGACGAGATCGCCACACCGTGCTCGTCGCGCTTGGTCACCACCGAGCTGTCGAAGCCGTAGGCGACATCGAGATCGGTCCCGGCGGGCATGAACCGCTCGCGCGGCACCTGACGCACCGCCGCCTCCACCAGCTTCGAGGTGATCTTGCCCTGGGCGTACAGGTTGCCCACGAGGGCGGCGCGCAGCTCAGCGGCGCGGTCCGCGGCGGATCTTGTGTCGGTTGTCTGGCTCACTCGCTACTTCCTCTTCCTCAAGCGGATCGGGGCACATTGGGCCTTGCTTCCGCTGGCAACGGTTTGGACGGCGTCGATGGTGCGGCCGGTGTGCGATTCGGGGCTGGGTGGCCGGCGGCAGGGGGAACGGGGGTGCCCCGCTGCCGCCGGCCCGTGACCGGCCATCCGTGGTCACCCCTGACACGGCGGCCGGTCGGGTAGCCGCCTCGCGGCGACTACGGGTGAGGGCTGAAGGATCTCGGGTCTCCCCAGCCCTGGTCTCGTGGAGTGCGGGTCAGAACTCCGGGGCTCGTTTTGCAGCCGGGACCGCCGCGACAAGAAGGGTCGCGGTGGCGGCGGCGAGAGTACTGGTGCTGGTGCTCATCACAGGTCCTGGTCGTTCCTCAGGCGGACGGAACAACCGTCTGGATGCGGGGCAGGAGTTGCGCAGCCTCGCCAATGACGGCCTCTTGCTGAGGGGTGAGGGGTTCGGCGGCGTAGCCGGCGACGACGGCGGCGAGAGGGTCGGTGACGTGGGTGGTGGTGCCGGTGAGTTCTTCGAGGAACGCGAGGGCGCAGTAGGGGGTGTAGAAGGGGCTGTAGCCGCCTTCGTGGGCGGCGATGAGCCGGCCGTGGCAGAGCCGGTCGGCGGCGCCGACGAGCAGGCGGGTCATCTCGCGGTAGGACGCGGCGGTGAGCATCTGCCGGGCGAGGGGGTCGAACACACCCGCGTCGAAGCCGTTGGCGAGCAGGATCAGGTCGGGGGCGAAGCGGTCCAGCGCCGGCAGGACCACCTGGTGCATGGCGTGGAGGTAGGCGGCGTGGCCGCTGCCTGGTGGCAGGGGGACGTTGAGGGCGTAGCCGGTGCCGTCGCCGGTGCCGTTTTCGTGGGTCCAGCCGGAGTCGGGTGGGAAGCAGTTGGCCTGGTGCAGGCTGATGGTGAGCACGCTCGGGTCGTCGTAGAAGATGGCTTGGGTGCCGTTGCCGTGGTGGGCGTCCCAGTCCACGACCGCGACCCGGGCGAGCCCGAGTTCGGTCTGGGCGTGGCGGGCGGCGACGGCGATCGAGTTGAACAGGCAGAAACCCATCCCCTGGCCGGCGGTGGCGTGGTGGCCGGGCGGGCGGACCAGGGCGTAGCCGTTGGTGATGTCCCCGTGGGCGGCAGCGGTGACGAGTTCGATCAGCCCACCGGCGGCGAGGCGAGCGATGTCGTAGCTACCGTGACCGACCGGAGAGAAGCCGTCTCCGGCGTCGCCACCGCCGCCCCGCAGCTCGCTTTGGATCTTGATGTGCTGGACATAGGCGGCGGTGTGGACGCGCGTCAGTTCCGCGACGGTGGCCCGTCGAGGCTCGATGACCATCAGCTCGCCCAGTAGTCCGGAGGCGTGGATCAGCTCGTGGACGCGTCGCTTCGCCTCAGGGTTCTCGACGTGCACCGCGGGTTGGACACCGGCGGTCGGGTCTGCGGGCAGCAGGCCGGCGCTGGTGCCGGTGTCGTGCCACAGGTACTCGGGGTGAAATACGTAACCGGTGGTCATGATGGTTGCCCTTCGTCACTCAGGAAGCTGGTGCTGGTGTGGTTAGTGCGCGGAGGCGTTGGCCGGCGATGCCCGCCCGGGTCGGGGTCGCGGGATCGGTCGGGATCGCGGTCGGATGGCGGCGGCGAGGTCCGCGACGAAGGCGTCGACCTGGCCGGGGGTGATACCGGGCATGCAGATGAGGTGGCTCGTGTCGCCGTCGGTGGCGAGCAGCCACTTCGCGCGCACCGGTTCGGGAGGTGTGGGTAGGACGACGGTGAAGGCGTGCGGGTGTCGCCAGGCGGGCCAGCCGATAGCGTTGAGCTGCTCGGTGGTGTAGGCCGCGAGCCGGCGGGCCTCGTCGGCCCGCCAGCGGTGCCCTTCCCGGCCGTGGGCGGCGATGGCGTGCCAGAGCAGCGCGGCCGACAGGCCGCAGCGGGAGCCGGTGATCGTGGTGTCCGCCGTGGCGGTGTAGGCGATGCGGCTGCCTGCGGCGCGGAGGTGGTCGCGGATGAGGACGATGCCGCACGGTGTCGGTGTGCCGAAGAATTTGTGGCCACTGATCGCGACGCTGCCGATGCCGCTGGCGTCGTCGAGGCGCAGCCGGCCGTCGAGGGCCAGGGGGATGCCGGACAGGGCCGCGTCGACGTGCAGGTGCCCGCCTGCGTGGTGTGCGTCGAGGACCGCGCGGATGCGAACGGGATCGTCGACCGCCTCGGTCATGGTGGTGCCGGCGGTCGCGACGACGATGGCCGGGAAGCGGCGCCGCCGGTGGAGTTGCTCGGCGAGGTGCGCGTAGTTCACTTCCCCGTCGAGCTGCGCGTGGATCGGGACGCCGTGAGCGCCGAGTAGACGCACTACCTTGGCCACCGAGTAGTGGGCGGCAGCCGAGTAGTAGATCCGTGCCGTGGGGTCCCGCCGGTGCGCGGCGTGCAGGGCGGACAGGTTGCCTTCCGTGCCGCCGCTGCTGACGTACCCCCACCGGTCGTCGGTGGGCATGGCGAGCAGGTCGGCTACCCACGAGATGACGGCGCGTTCCAGCGCCCGGGTGTGAGCGATTCCGCCCTCGTCGGCGGGGTCGCCGATGTTGTTCCACAGCCGGCTGCCAAGGCGTGTCATGACCTCGGTGTAGTCGAGGTCCACAGCGCCCGGAAACCCGATGCTCGTGCCCGCCGCGGCGTCGGCTTCGCGGACGAGGTGATCAAGGACGGCCGTAATGTCGACCGGCGCGCGGCTCAGGTCCGCGGCGTCGGTGAGGTTCAGAGTGTGGGTCACGCCGGCCGCCCGTGCAGGTGCGCGGTGAGGGTGTGGTGCAGGACGCCGAGGTGCCGCCACACCGCTCGGGTGGCGTCGTCGCCGTCCTCGGTCAGGTGCTCGTGCCGGTTGTAGTAGGTGACGCGGTCCGGGTCGAGGGTGCGGTTGCAGCGGATGCCGTCCACTCCGACGCGCGCGTGCGGGTCGCGGTCGATGTGCAGGGCGGTGCCGTCGGTCAGCAGCACGTACGCCTGGCCTTTGAGGTCGAAGACCGACAAGCGGCGCCCGGTGGCCGGCAGGTCCCGAAGAGTGTGGGCGAGCTGGTACCAGCGACCCTGGTCGGAGTCGAGGGTGCTGACACCGACGCCGACGTAGGTCGACCCACTGGGCAGACTCATGTCACCGCCGTTGACCATCGAGCCGTCAGGACCGAGGGGATGCCAGCGACGCCGCGCGGAGGCCGCGCGAGCGATGTTGTCACGGGCTACACCGTCGAGGTCCGCCAGCAACCTCGGGAGGTTGTCCGCGTCCGGGGACGCCAACCACAGCCGGTAGGCGGTGTGCAGCCGGTAGCCGTGCGGCTCGGCCGGCGCGTCGGAGACAAAGAACAGCATCACCCCGTGCGGGCCGAGCGCCTCGCGCCCGCCGAACCGCTGATCGGCCTCGACCATGTGGCCGGTGTTGATCCGCTTGGATCGGTACGCGACCTGCTTACGGAGGTCGGCCCACCGGCGGACTTCCAACGGCACCGTGTCGTCGCCGGGTCGGTGTTCGTATGCCGAGGCGGGCGCTGGCGGCGGCACCGGATAGGTGGTGGGGGCCGGGGTGATCGTGGCGTCCGGCGGCCGGGGGTAGTCGGCGGGTGTGTGCGCCGTCCCGTAGCCCGTCCCCGGCCGATGGGCGGCATGCTCCGGCCCGTGGGCCGGATGCCCCTGCCCAGCGGCGGGCGGGATCACCGACGGGTGATCCTGTCGCCATCCGGCCTCGACTGGACCAGCGCTGTAGTGCCTGCCTGACTGCGGTGGCGTGGGCGCGTGGGTCATCATCGTCGCTCCCTCGTCAGATCGAGACGTTGATCGCGTCGGGAACGGAGTGCGTCGTCGGGGTGCCCCGGCCGATACCGGCGTAGACCTCCGCACGGGACCGCCGCAAATGCCCCGCCCACAGCCCGCCAACAACAGCGAACACGGCGAGGATCGCAGGCAACAGCAACGGATACAGCGACCCCGGGGCGGCACCCAACAGCGAACCGACGTTGCCGACCATCAGACTCAGCAGCACCAGCCCGCCCACCACGCCCAGCACGGGAGCCAGTCGCCACTCCCACATCCCCGGCCTCGGACCGCGCACGCTCACCGGTGCGGTCATCGCCGCCACGGACGCTGCCAGCAGCAAGCACAACAAGCCCAGTGCGCCCAGCGTCGACAGCCACGTGAACATCACAGCGATCGGATCGGTCCCGGCGAGGGCGAACGCACCCACCACCAATGAGGCGATGGCCGTCTGGGTCAACGAGCCGCCGCGCGGCGCGCTGACCCGGGTCGCGCTGCCCGTGCGAGCGAGCCCCGGAGGCAGGACTCCTTCGCGCGCCATGGCGAACACGTACCGGGCCACGACGCTGTGAAAGACGAGCTTCGAGGTGACGATCGCCAGCACCAGAAGCAGCTCCGCGAGCGGAACCCACCAGCCGCCGAGGCGTTCCAGAATCGAGAAGGGCAACCCGCCCGCCGGGTCAGCGGCCACCTCTCCGACCGCTTCGGGGCCGACTGCCACGCCCATCGCCCACGCCGCGAGGGCGTACACGCCGCCGAGGACGATCACCGCGCCGATCGTGGCCCGGCCGACTGAACGGCGGTCCACGGCTTCCTCAACCATCGAGCCCGGAACGTCAACGCCCATCAACGCCGCCACCACGAAAGCCGCCGCGCCGCCGACGCCGCCAACCGCGAGTCCCCTGGCGTCGAAGCCCGCCCACGACAGCTCCCCGCCCGCCGGCTGTCCGACGCCGGCGAGGACGAAGGCTGCGACGATCAGCAGCGACACCACCAGCACGGCCACCAGGACCCGAGTGGACAGCACGATCGCCCGCACACCGAACGTCCCCACCACCGCCACAGCGAGCCCCGCCCACACCCACCACACCCCGCCGAGCTGGGCCGCCAAAGTCGCCCCGAACAACCCGTACAAGCTGATCTGGATGGAGTTGTAGGCAGCCAGGGCGACCAGGCCGGCGGCAACGCCCCAGCCGCGTCCGAGGCTGTTTGCGAGAATGCCGTAGTAGGCCGCCGGGTGTCCCACCTGCCGGGCCATCGCCGTGTACCCCACCGCCAGCAACGCCACCACCCCGGCCACGAGCACGAACACCAACGGCAGCGCCGTCACCTGTGTGGTCGCGTACGTGGCGACGATGCCTCCAGCGAGCACCACCATCGGAGCCGACGCCGCCGCCCCGAACACCCACAAACCCACTGGAGTCAACGTCCGGCGCGCCAGCGCCACCTGCATATGCGTCGCCCTCACCGCTGCCCCCGATTCGGGGAGTCCGGGCATCCCGCAAGCCGGCAGCCGTCAACCGGGTGCCGGTCCACGTCGGTCACATTCGCCGCGACGAGGTACACCGCCGCCGGTCGGACCGGGCCGCGACGCCAGTAGCCCCGATCACGATCGAGACGGCACCGCGCAGTCTCGACGTCAGGGGTGAAACCGAACAGATCATGAGAGCCGCTGGCCCACTCGCGCCGAATCGCGTACCCCCACGCGAACTCGTCCGACGTCACGTCTCCCGCGTCCGTGACGGCGGCATCAGCTTGCGCGGAGGACGACGACGGCCGCAGCCACCGTCCGGCGTTCAGGCGACGTGGCGGCGCCAGAGCCCGTAAACGGGTCAGAGCGGACAGCATGAGGGGTGCCTCCTTCAATACCGGGGTGCGAGAGGGTGACCCGCCGCGAGGGTCATCGCCAGCAGGTGATCAACAAATGGAGGTGTGGTCGGGCGTCAGGGAGAACGAGGCGACGCTGCCGGTACGACGCGCCGACGCATCGGCATGGCGAAGCGATGCGCTCGCACTCGGCACGGCAACCCGTCGGGCCCCCGGTCGCCAGAGGAGGGCCGCCACATCCGCCACAGCGCCGGCCCGCCGGGCTCCAACAACACCGGTGACCGCGGCTCATACCCGAGCCGAGCGAGCAGGCCCTCTCGCGGACAGGCGCCGCTCACCTCCGCGTACGCCGGAAGCCCCTCCGCATCAAGCTCACGGTGGTAGCTGGACAGCAAGGCATGTGCCGCACCGCATTGCCCGGTACGAGCCGCGAAGTGCGCCAGATAGTGATGCGGAGAATGCGGAACAACCGCATCGACGTAGGCGTGCAACAACGCGAACCGAGGTGCATGCGATCCGAGATTCCGCTGCAGGTCATACACCCACGAGGCAGCCGGCGCGGGCGGCTCCAACCGCGAATACCAGACCGACACAGCGGCTTGGTCGTCGGTCGTGACAACCTGGCCCTCGTTCAACCCGCGCCTCAGCAGAAGTCGTGCGTAGCCGAGCAGAACGCCGGCTCGTTCAGCTGCATTCGGAACCAGCCAGGCGGCCGTAGGCTGCGCCATCAGCGTATCCGCCACGACCCTCGACAGAGGGTCGATGTCCTCGACGGCCGCGCGGCGGATCACCGTCTTCGGAAACGTCATGTCGCGTCCCTCGTGGATCGGCTCGGGCCGCTGTTGGCCGCAGTCGCGTCCGCTGCCTCTGGCCCCGGCGGGTGTGCAGCCCGCTGGCGGGACATCCATTGAGCCGAGTCGAGCGCGCGCTGAAAGGTGGTGGCGAGGTGCAACCTGTCCAAGGGAACCCCCGCCAGGGGCAGACGTTGCCGCGCCGTCTCCACCAGCCCCGGCGGGCCAGAGACGAAGACCGCCTGCCCTGGCCGGTGGTGATACAGCGCCACGCTCAGCAGATCCCCCTGCGCGGCCGGTTCCACATCACGGTCATCCGAGAACGCCAACACCACCGTCAGCCAGTCACCATGCGCCTGCTGAAGCTTGTCCAACGCCACGGCGTCATAGAGATCGAGCAGAGTCCGCGCGCCCACCACCAACGTCACCCGATGATGGCTCTCCGATGCGGCTACCTGTTCCACCATCGCTCGCAACGGCGCAAGACCCGTGCCACCCGCCGCCAACAAGAGGTCAGCATCACCAGCCTGTTCCAGCGACAGCCCGACCTCCAGCGCCGGCCCCAGCCACAGCACCTCCCCCGGCCTTACCTGCTCGACCAGCACGGGAGACACCACGCCCGTTGGAATCGCCCGCACGTGAAACTCGAACGTGCCGTCGGCGCGAGCAGCGTTCGCCGGAGAAAGCCAACGCCACTGCCCGGGTAGCCGAGGCGTGCACACGGGCATTGCCTGACCTGGCAGGTAACGAAGACGACGCGCCGGTCGAACGGTCAAGATCGCAATGTCATCGGCAGCCGCCTCGCAGGCCACCACCTTGGCGACCGTGAGGTGAGGGCCGTCGCCCAACGCACGCGCCGCCCGCTCGGCCAGACGGAGCGCCCGGCGGCAACCGACCTCCCAAGAGCCGGCCTGCCCCGGGTCCCAACTCGTACCCGCGAACCGCCGCACTGTGTCTACCACCGCCGCAGCGATCACCGTGCTGTGATACGGGTACAGCCCGAACCGCCGGTACATACGACCCGCCACCGACAACGCGGCACGCCGAGCAGGTGGATCACCCTGCCCAGCCGCCATCTGCGCAACCGTCGAGAAGAACATCGGCGCGAGCTGCTGAGGCAGGAACCGGACGCTCCTGTCTTCCATGAACGACCAGAAATGGTCGGCAGCGTGGCTGGGGGCAGCGAGGGCGAGAGCCAGCAACTTGTCCGGATGAGACTCGCGCCCGCCAGGGCCGGGGCCAGGGTTCAAGGCGCTCATCCGAGACTTCCCCTCGTCGAGGACGACCAGCAGGGACAGGCAACCCGTCGAGGGTGCCGAGAATATATTCTCGGCAGTCAGGGTGACATTCGCCCACGGGGATGTCAATCTTCTGATGTAACTTTTCGTCCCCGTCCCGCTACGCCGGATGACACCGCCATGAGGTGAGAGGCCCAGGGATGACCCCAAGAGAACCGGAGGATGAGCCCATGGCTAGGCCGATCGGACCAACGATCCCGAGGTGGCAGCTCGGTGAGCAGCTCAGCGCACTGCGTGAGAGGGCTCGCGTATCGCAGGGCCAGATCGCGGACCGACTCGGGTGTTCGGTTAGCAAGATCCAGAAGATCGAAGCTGGAGAGGTCGGCGTCGTGCGGGCCGAGCTGGAGGCGATGCTGGCCAGCTACAACCTCACCGACGATCAACTGCGCACGGAGTTGTTTGCGTTGCAGGGGCTCGGCAAGCAGCGTGGATGGTGGTCGAAGTTCGGCGCGGTGCCTACGCCCTTCGCGACGTTCCTCGGCATCGAGAGTGCGGCAACCACAATCAGGGCTTACGAGCCGATGGTCATCCATGGGCTGCTTCAGACCGAGGGGTACGCCCGTGCCATCGCCGGAACCGTCGCCCTCCTTACAGACGATGATCAACGTGAGAGACAGGTGCGGATCCGCATGGAGCGACAGGAGAAGGTGTTTAGCGACGACCCGCCGGAAGTATGGGCGATCTTGGATGAGGCTGTCCTTCGTCGGGAGATCGGCGGGCCTGCGGTGATGGCCGCACAGCTTCGACACCTGCTGGCGTTGCCACCCTGGGTGACCGTGCAGGTGGTGCCCTTCGGCAATGGCGGATACCCCGGAACCCGTGGCGCAATGACCATCTTCGAGTTCGACGAGCGGCTTCACAGCCCCGTCGTCTACGTAGAGTGCCAGGCAGGAAACCTCTACCTGGAGAAGGAAGATGACCTGCGCCGCTGTAACCTTGCGTATAACCACATGACCGCATCAGCCCTCAGCAAGCAGGAGTCCGTCCGGCTGGTTGAGGTCGTGGCCCGCCAGTACGAGGATTCCGCGAGGAGCGCACGGTGAACCCGGATCTGTCACGCGCCGTCTGGCGCAAGAGCAGTCGTTCTCAGGACAACGGAGGGTGCGTGGAGGTCGCCACCAACCTCAACCCCCTGGTCCCAGTCCGGGACTCCAAGGATCCCGGAGGGCCCGCGTTGATCTTCGGCAGCGAGTCTTGGAGGGCGTTCGTGTCGGAGGCACGGCGCGGGGCCCTCCCAGTGCGCTGAGCGTCAGCCAGTTGGCACACAGCCCGGGGTTGATCATCATGTCGAGAATATCTTCTCCGTTGGCTTGACCCTGTTCGCGCTCCGTTACCGTGGGTTCCAGAGCTTCGCTACCCCTCGCGAATATTGCGCATCAGTTCTCCTCATGCGAGCATCGCCGTGCGGACGCGCCGCGGTAGGCGCGGTGAGGGAGAGGGGCGACATCGTGCAACTCGAGTTCATTCGCAAGTGGAGCGAGAGCGGGACGGGCAACTGCCCTGCGCTGTACCGTGCCGACAACGGCAACTACGTCGTCCAGGGTTGGCAGGTAGACGACGAGACGCGTGCCCAGCTTCGCGATCTGGGCGCAAACGAGACGGCCGTCGAGGTTCCTGCCGACGTCATCGCCGGCATCCTGGCACAGGCATCCTGACCATGGCCGAACAGCTCACCGGCGATGATTTCAATAAACTGTTTCGCTACTTCACCGCCACGGCATTCCGGCTAGAGGTGCAACCGGTATACGACGTGACCGACGAGCGGCAGTCGATTGACGAATTCCTCGCCGGTGAGCCTCGGCCAGTAACCGAATTTCCCTTCTACGCAGCCTGGCTGGATCAGATCCGCTCGGTGACGGCCCAGGGGCGTCGGGTTGAGCGGGTGCGAGTCCTCACCGAGCCGCCCACCGACTACCAGCGGTGGGAGATGTGGAGCGGGCAGTACAACACCGCCGCAGGCGAAAGAATCCGCTACATGAGTCGCAGCCGAGCAGAGAATATTGGGCTTCCGATTCAGGACGACTGGTGGCTCTTCGACTCGCTGCGGCTGGCGCTCATGCGGTTCAGCGATCAAGGTGAACCTCTGGGCGGGGAGATCATTACGGACCCGACTATCGTGTCGCAACATGTTGCCTGGTGGAATCTCGCCGTTCGACACAGCTCTCCGGATGCAGATGTCACTCGGCTAGCACCGGAAAGTCCATAAAGGAAGTCCTCAAAAGTGGATTCGATCGAGGACTGGCTGCGGCGGCCGGGTGGGCTAGCCGGGCACCTCCGGGACCTTCGTCGCGGTGCGGGGTTGACCGGTGCCGAGTTGGCGAGGCACCTAAGCTGGACGCAATCGAAGGTCTCGAAGATCGAGACCGGCAAGCAGATGCCAACCGACGAAGACCTTTCCGGCTGGTTGACGACATGCGGCGCAACGAAAGCCACAAAGGCTACACTCACCGCTTTGCTCGCCGAGGCGCAAGGGTTGCATCAGGAGTGGCGCCAGCAGGTTCGGCTTGGACAGTCTGCCATTCAGCGGAACTATGACCAGCTGGTCAGCAAGGCAAGCAAGATCCGGAACACAGAGATCGTGTACATCCCCGGCCTGCTCCAGACGCCCAGCTACGCTCGTTCTCGGATTGAGGAGGGCGTGCAACTCCACGGGGCCGATCCCGATGAGGTGGGTTCAGCAACAGCACGTCGAATCATGCGACAGCAGGTGTTGTATGACACGTCAAAGGATTTCGAGTTCCTCGTCTTCGAGGGCGCGCTGCACATTCTACTGTGCCCACCGTCGGACATGCTCGCGCAACTCGACAGGCTCATCAACATCACCGACATGCCCCACATAAAGCTCGGAGTTATTCCATTTGGTCGCCAGCTCGCAACCGCACCGCAGAACTCTTTTCTACTGCTCGGTGATGACTTGGCAATCGTTGAAACCTTCATCGGCGAGTACATGTTCCATGGCGGGGAGGCTGCTGCCTACTCGGCAGTCATGGATCGTCTGGCAAACGACGCCCTGTACGACGTTGAGGCCCGCAAGATTGTTCAGCGAGCCATGGCGGCGTTGCGCGGGGTCGCTTAAGATCCGAATTGCGGCCCATTACGGCGTAAGATGCAATTGCGAGTGGCCCACGACCGCCAGCAGCCAACCGACCAGGAAAGCTGGACCCATGGGCGTCAGCGCGTTCACGGAGTGCCGACGCTGAGACGCGGCAACGACAGCGCCATGAAGGATCAGGCCCGCGAGTAGACCGAGCGCCGCTGTCTGCCAGCTCAGCCAACCGAGGCTGAATGTGATTGCGCCAGCGAACGCAACGTCGCCAAGCCCGAGTTGGCCCGGTAGGGCCAGAGCGATGATTAGCATCATGGACGACGTGGTGAAGCACGCAGCCGTTGGAGCTACGAGTGAGCCGGCTTCGCCTTCAGTGATAGCTGAAACGACAAAGGACAGCACCGATGAGGCAAAGAGCAGCCCCGTGAGGAGATACGGGAGCCGCCGGTAACGCAGGTCAATGATGGCCAGCGCAACGCCAACGACTGAGAAGATCCAGTAAGAGGGAAGGGCGATTGTTGACGATATCGAGGCCCCGACGACCGATGAGGCGCTTCCCGTGCTGGCGGCAGTACCGAGACGGAGCCTAGGGCTTGCTGCGCCGCCAACCCACCAGCGATCCGGCATCCGGACCGGGCCTGATGCTCGAACGTTGTAGACGAGGGCGGCCACAGGCAGGCCAGCGACGGCGCCAGCGATGCCGAGCCCGATCGCCCGGAGGCTGCTCACCTGGCGGGCCTGCCGTCGCTGCTGCCGCGGTGCTGGCGACTCCAACGTCTGATCTCGGCCAGAAGGTCAACGAGCTTCTCGCCCCCGACGGTCAGCCCGTAGTCCGCTCCCTGGTAGTGGTGCTCAACGAGGTGTTCTGAACAGAGGTAGTTCAGGGTGTCTGTCAGCGTGCGCGAGTGCACGGGCTCGTCCTTGATTCGCGACACGACGTGTTGCAGCGTCGTGTAGCGAAGTGGTCCGTCGTGGAGAGCCGTCAAGATCGCCACGGAAAGCTTCCGCTTGGTCAGAAGATCCAGCAGCTCTTGCACATCCTTCATCAGCGCTACTCACCTCCCCCGAATCCGAGAGCGCCGCACGAAGGTCACAGTCTATGCAGGCATAGCCACGCACAGCGAGAGATCTAGCTAGGGTTAGCAGCATTCAGCATGAAGCGTCTCTTCCTAAAAACGGCTTAAGTAGCAAAAACCGCGAATCAGGGTTCCTCAGTCTGCGCGCTGTTGATGGAAGTACCGACGCCCCCCGCTGACGAGGTGCGCGAGGCGACCCAGCGGTGCAATCGCAGTAGGTGGCCGAAGATTGCCTGCCCCTTAGCAGTGAGGCTGAAGTGGGTATCGGCGAGCGGGTCGCCGTCCAACGAGCCGCCACATACGCTGACCACGAACCCGTAGGCGGCCATCGCACGCAGGATTGCGGTCGGGCTCGAAGCTTCGGCGGCAATCTGCGCGAAGGTTGCGGTGCCGCCCCTGGCATCCAGGGCGGACAGCACCTCGTACGAGCCGCGTCGCGCGAGCAATGCCAGCGCCTGCTCCAAGCGTTCGGGGCCGCCCATCACGCTTCCGCCCTTCTCGCGACCACAATTTCAAGGAAGCCTAGCTGTTATCGACACTGGCGGATCTGTCAGGTCGACGACACTACATCGAGGCATTTGAGCGCTTATGTAACTCGCAGTTGCACCGAGGTACGTACTCCGGAGTGCGTGAGTTTTGGCCGCTTCCACGCACGTACCCACAGGTACGCACGTAGACATCACCACGGGGTCAGGGTGTAGACACGAGTCGTGACCTTGGTGCAGCTGACCGTCCGTCCGCCGCGTCAAGCCTCGCAGAGCCGGCGGCCAGACAGGGGCCGACCGCCGAGATCGGGGAGGTAGGAGCCGGTGTTCACCCGTCAGCTCATGGCATGTCTCGTCGGCGCGTCAGTGCTACTCAGCGCTGCGTGTCGTTCTAGCGAACCCAGCGGGTCGACACCGACGACGCGACCGGCGACGCCGCCGACCACGCCGAGCCTCGGACCGAGCGCTATCGCCGAGAGGGACGCGCTCCTCGCTTATCGGAGCATGTGGGGCGCGTTCGTAGACGCGGCCAAAGTGTCGAACCCGGATGCCCCTGACGTACGCCGCTACGCCTCTGATCAGGCGTTGAGGCTGATCGTCAATTCGCTCTACACCAACCGTGAACAAAAGAAGGTCACCAAGGGGTCCCTGGCTCTCAACCCGAGGATCACCCAAGTCAAGCCGGAACAGGCTCCCACGGAGGCAGAGGTGCTCGACTGCGTCGATTCGACGCGGTGGCTTGAGTACAAGGTCTCCGGCGGGCTCTGGGACGACAAGCCCGGCGGCAAGCATCGCACCACCGCGACGGTCAAGTTCACCGGCGGCACGTGGAAGGTCAGCTCGTTCATCCTTGAGGAGTCCGGGACATGCTAGGCCGGCGGACGTCGGGCCCAGCTTCGCGCTGGCCACAGCTCCTTGGCATGGTCGCGGCTTGTTGGCTGCTCGGCTCCGTGCTCCTGCCGGTCCCGGCGTCTGCCGGTGATGGAACCGGCGGCGTGCAGTGCAGCAAGGACGACCCTCGTCCGGCGTGCGACGTGAACGCGGGGACGCCAGGTCAGCCAGGTCAGCCAGGTAAGCCGGACGGCGGTGATGGAGGTGGCCAAGGCGGTGACGGTAAGTGCCGCAACCCGGCTGGTGAGGAGATTCCGTGCGTTCGGGATGGGGCGTACGCGGGGGCGGACGGCTGTTACTACGCGCCGGCCGATCCGTCGCCATCCACGGTCGCTGCGCTCGGGGGTCAGCCGGCGGGCGAGGGCGGCTGGTACATGCGGACCTGCTACGGCGACCCCGGCTCGTTCGGCGGGGTGGTGTGGATCGCAGGTGCGCCGCCGGTAGTTTCTCCGGCGGTGTTGGCCCGGCAGGCGCGGGCGCGCTTGGACCTGCCGAGGATTGTCATTCATTTGAACCCGCCGGGCGACCAGCTCGTGAACCTGCCGGTCTGGTTGGCGCTCGATCGGCAGTCGTGGCGGTCGGTTTCGGCAACGGCCTCGGTTCCTGGGGTCAGCGTGACGGCGACGGCGCGGCCGGTGTCGGCGACTTGGTCGATGGGCGACGGAGTGACGGTGACGTGCACCGGCCCGGGAACGGCGTGGACGTCGGGTACCGATCCGGTGAAGGCGTCGCCTGACTGCGGCCATGTCTATCGGCGGTCCTCGGCTAACGCACCGCGAGGCACCTACGGGGTGACGGTCACGGTCACGTGGGAGGTGACCTGGGCCGGTGCGGGGCAGTCCGGAACGGTGCCGGGGCTCGTAACGACCGGGCAGGTGCAGACGCGGGTCCAGGAGTCTCAAACGGTCACCAACTAAAGGCGAGCAGACAGCTCCGCTCAGGCGCCACTTTCAAGGAGGACAAGCTATGGCGCTGGATTCCGTGCGCCCAAAGTCAGGTCGAGAAGATCGTTTAGCGCCTTCGTCTGCGAGTGCGGGGCGGGGGCCCTGGCGAGCAGCTAGGCGGCGTCGCAGGATGCCGTTCGTCGCGCTCGGCGGGCTGCTGGTCATCGTATGCGTGCTGGCGTACGCCTACGGGGCGGCGCAGCTCGGGGACCGTGTCCAGGCACTCGCGGTGGCGCGGCCGGTGGCGGCTGGACAGGCGATTGCCGCAGCGGACCTGACGCAGGTGTCGGCTGCGCGTGATTCTGGCGTACGACTGATTCCGGCTGCGCAGGCCGCAGAGGTGGTGGGCCGGACGGCGGTGGTGCCGCTGGTGGCCGGCACCCTCCTGATGCCGGAGCTGCTCGGGGATGCCGCCTTTCCGCCGGGCGGTCAGGTGACGGCCTCGGTGGCGTTGAAGCCGGGCCAATATCCCCAAGGGCTCGCGGCCGGCGCGCGGGTGACGGTGTACGTCACGGCCAAGGCACAAGAGGGCGGCCAGCCGGCTCCGGCGGCCAGCTCGGGATCGAGTGCGTCAGCGCCGGCCCGACTGTCGGCGGTGGTGCTGGGTGTTGACCTCGCAGGTGACGGGCAGGGCGCCACCGTCGTTACGCTGCTGCTGCCCGCATCTGACGGTCCGCTGTTGGCGGCGGCTCCGTCCGGCGGTGTGGTGCTGATGCAGACCGCGCCTGAAGGGAGCTGACATGCCTCTGGTGGCGGTGACGTACGTAAAGGGGCGTCCGGGTGCGACGACGACGGCGCTCGGTCTGGCCGCGGTCGCGCCGGAGTGGGCGCGGCCGGTGGTGGTGGAGTGCGATCCGGCGGGTGGGGATCTGGTGCGCCGGCACGAGCTGGCTGCGGTGCCGAGTGTGGTGGACCTGGCCGCCGCCGCGCGGGGCACGGCGAGGCCGCGTGAGGTGTTCGCCGCTGTGACGCAACCGCTGAAGGTGCGGGAGGCCATGGTGCCGGTGGTCTGCGCCCCGCCGGGTGGGGCACAGACCCGGGCCGCGTTGCCGGAGCTGACCGGCGGTGGCCGGGCGGTACTGACCGCCCCGGACCGGGTGGTAGTGGCAGACTGCGGCCGGTTGGGGCAGGGCTCGCCGGTGTGGTCGCTGCTGCGCCTGGCCGATGTGGTGCTGGTGCTGGCGCGAGCGAACGCCGCCGACGTGGCTCATCTGCGGGAGCACTTGGGCGACCTGATCGACGCGGGCGAAGGCCGGCTCGTGGTGCTGCTCGGCGCAGGCGCCGCGTACCCGGCGGCTGAGGTGGCCGATGTCCTGTCGACCCACATCGGGCAGGAGTTGGCGCGGGACCCGCAAGCCGTGAGCGTGCTCGGCCCGCTGCCGCACGACCGGCGCGCGGCAGCGGTCCTCGGCGGGGACCTCGTAGCGGGACGGCGGTGGCGACGGCTGCCGTTGATGGCCGCCTACGCCCGGATGTGGGACGACCTCGCGCCGTACCTGCCCGCCGTGGCTGCGCTGCCGACAGAGCAAGCCGCGGAGGCGGCGTCATGACCGGCCCTCTGCTGCCTGACTCGGCTACCCGGGAGGCCAGCGAGATCCCTGTGGTGCGGCGCATTCGTCGGGAGGTCGCCGAGCGGTTGACCCGTGCCACTCGAGCGCACGAGACAGCCACCGGTACGCCGATGCCCGCTGACGAACGGGCTGCCACGACCCGCCGCCTCGTCACCGAGGCTCTGGACGCGTACGCCACGGCGGAGATGAACGCCGGGCGCCCGCCGCTGCGCCCGGACGTCGAGTCGCGGGTAAGCCGGTCGGTGGCGGACATGCTGCTCGGCGCGGGCGGGCTGCAGCCGCTGCTCAACGACGAGCGGATCGAGGAGGTCCACGCCAACGGCTGCGACCAGGTGTTCGTCCGCTACGCCGACGGCAACCGCGTCCAGGTCGCACCGATCGCCGATACCGACAGCGAGATGGTGGAGCTGATCCGCCGCTTGGCCGCCGACGCCGGTCGCGCCGAGACCGGCGGTGAGGGTGCCGAGGAGCGCCGCTGGGACCGCGCCGCGCCGATCCTCAACCTGCAGCTCGCTGACGGTTCCCGGCTGCACGCAATCATGTCGGTCACGAGGCGTCCGGCGTTGTCGATCCGCCGGCACGGATACGTGAAGGTCACCCTGGCCGACCTGGAACAGCTCGGCACCGTCAATCCGGTGCTGCGGGAGCTGCTGGCCGCCGCGGTGCGGGCGAGGTTGAACATCCTCATCGCCGGACGGGTCGGCGCGGGCAAGACCACTCTTCTGCGCGCTTTAGCCTCCGCGATCCCAAGTGACGAGCGGATCGTCACCATCGAGGACACCTACGAACTGGCCCTGGATGCGGACAAGGTGTTGCACCCGGACGTGGTGCCGTTGCAGTCGCGGGAGGCCAATGTCGAGGGCGAAGGCGCGATCGACATGAGCATGCTGTTCCGCTCCGGTCTGCGGATGTCACCGGACCGCGTCATCGTCGGGGAGATCCGGGGACACGAAGTCATCCCGATGCTCAACGCCATGTCGCAGGGCAACGACGGGTCGTTGGGCACCATCCACGCCTCGTCGTCGGGTGGTGCGCTGAAGAAGCTGATGCTCTACGCCGCGCAGGCACCGGAGCGGCTGGCACCGGCCACCACCAACCTCCTCGTCGCCGAGTCGGTGCACCTCGTCGTGCACATGGGGTTCACCGCTGACGGCCGGGGCCGGGTGCTGACCTCGGTGCGAGAGGTGGTCGACGCGGACGGCTTGGCCGTGTCCAGCAACGAGATCTTCCGCCCCGGCCCGGCTGGTCGGGCCGTGCCGCACGCGCCCGCATCGACCGGGCTGTTGTCGGCGCTGGCCGGGCGCGGTTTCGACCCAGGGCTGCTCGACGACGTCCGTACCGCCCCGGGTGGTGGGTGGGCGTGATGGTGTTGACGGTGCCCCTTGCCGCGCTGCTGGGGGCCGGAACCGCATTCGGGCTGGTGCTGCTGGCGGTTGGCCTGTCGCGCCGGGATGCCGGGCCCGTCGACCTCGACACGGAGTCGCGGTTGTCGAGGCTTGCCTCGTCCCGTGGGGCGGTCGACCGCCGTCGGGTGGCCCTGTGCGTGGTGGTGGGCGTGCTCGTCGGCGTGGTGACGCGGTGGCCGGTCGCGGCGGCCCTGGCGGCGGCCGGGGCGTGGGTGCTGCCGGCCATCATCGGCCCGGACCGCGACCACGCCCGCCGGGTTGCCCGCATCGAGGCCATCGCCACTTGGACGGAAGCGTTGCGGGACAACCTGTCCGCCGCGGCCGGGTTGGAGCAGGCGATCACCGCCAGCGCGATCGAGTCCCCAGAACCGATTCGTGAGGAGGTGACCCGGCTCGCGATGCGCCTGCAGCGCAGGTGGCGTTTACCGCAGGCGCTGCGCGCGTTCGCCGACGAGTTGGCGGACCCTACCGCCGACCTCGTGGTGGCTGGCCTGGTGATGGCGGCGCGGGGCAGCGGCGGGCAGCTCGGAGATGTGCTGGGCGAGCTGGCCGCGTCCGCGCGGGCGAAGGTCGCCTCGCGGCAGCGCGTCGCCGCCGCCCGCAAACGCAACCGCACCTCCGCGCGGGTCATCGTCGGTGCCACCCTGTCCATGGCCGGCTTCCTCGTCGTACTCAACCGGGGCTACCTCGCCCCATTCGACACGCCGACCGGTCAGCTCGTCCTCCTGGCCGCCGGCGGCTGCTTCGCCTGCGCGTTCGCCTGGTTGAGCCGGCTGATGCGCGACCGAGACACCGCCCGAATCTTGGCGGGGGTCGCCGCGCCGGCCGATTCCGAGGCGGTGCCGACATGACCGGGCTGGTGCTGCTGGCGGGGCTCGGCACCGGCCTGGGCCTGTGGCTGATCGTCGTGGGCTGGTTCCCCCGCCCACCCCGCCTGGATGCGGCCCTCGACGCCCCGTACCGGCGCAGCCCCACCGCCGACCCCACCACTGACGGACGCCCGCTGGGATGGACCGGACGGTGGGGTCGTCCGGCCGTTCACGGATTGCGCCGCGCCGGCCTGCCTCTGGCCAGCACCCGCCGGGACCTCGCCACCGTCGACAAGCCGGTGGACGTACACCTCGCCGAACAGGCGACCGCCGCCGTGTTTGGGCTGCTGCTGCCGCCCGTCGCCGCGACGCTGCTCGCCGTCGCCGGGATAGGCGTCGGAGCGGTCATGCCCGCCGCCGTGTCGCTACTGTTCGGCGCGGCCGGGTTCCTCGCACCGGAGCTGTCGGTGCGCTCCGAGGCAGCCAAACACCGGGCCGCCTTCCGCGACGCCCTGTCCTCGTTCCTGGACCTGGTGGTGATCAGCCTCGCGTCCGGGGCCGGCGTGGACCAAGCCCTCGACGACGCCGCCAAGGTGGGCTCCGGCCCCGCCTACACCGAGCTGCGCTACGCGTTGACCGAGGCGCGGCTGGCCCGGGTGCCGCCATGGGACATCCTCGCCGCCCTCGGCCGCCGCGTCGCCGTCGCCGAGCTACAGCAACTCGCCGCCACCGTCGGCTTGGCCGGCACCGAAGGCGCAAAGGTCCGCGCGTCGCTGCGCTCCCGCGCCGTCGCCCTACGCGCCCGGCAGCTCACCGACGCCGAAGGCGAGGCCAACGCCGCCACCGAACGCATGGCGCTACCCGTCGTCGCCCTGTTCGCCGGGTTCCTGATCTTCCTTGGTTACCCAGCTCTCGCTGCCGTATTGGGCGGCCTGTAGGACGCGAGCCCCGCGAACCCGAGGCTCCGAATCGCATTGGAGGAATACACCATGTCCGCTCTCATCTCTTACCTCGCCGCCGAGCTGCGGGACCGCTGGCAGACGGTGCGCGACACCAAGGACGGCGGCTACTCCACCGAGGCCGTTCTCGTCACCGCCCTGCTGGTCACCCTGGCGATCGTGGTCATCGGCATCATCGCGGTCAAGGTCGCCGGTAAGGCCAACAGCATCAACCTCGGCTGAACCCGATGCCGAGGACCATCCGGAAGCCCCGTGCCGAGCGCCCACCCTCCCCGGCGCTCGGCGCGGCCCGGCGGCTACGCGCCCGCTGGCGACGCGTCGCCTTGCGCTCCGATGCGGGCGCCGCGACCGCCGAGCTGGCCGTCGCGATGCCGCTGTTGCTGCTCATCGTCATGTTCGTCATCCAGGCCGGAGTGTTCATGCACGCCACCCACGTTGCCCAGAGCGCTGCGACCCGCGCGGCCAACGCCGCCGCCAGCTACCAATCCAGTGCCACCGCCGGTAGGGATGCGGGCGAGCAAACTCTCGCTGCGATCGGCGACGGCGTGTTGAAGAACCCGTCGGTGTCGGTGACCCGCACCGCCACCAAGGTTCGCACCGAGGTAGTGGGCACGGCCACCTCGGTAGTACCGGGCGTGCGCTGGACGGTACGAGCCACATTGGTTCGACCGACCGAGCGCTTCATCCCCGACAGCGAGGCCGCGCCGTGACGGGAGCAGGAGCACGGGTAGACATGACCCGTCGACTGCGGCAGGTGACCGCACACGCTGACCGGGGGTCAAGTACCGCCGAGGCGGCACTCGCGACTCCACTGCTGGTGGCGCTGATGCTGTTCGTGGTGCTGTGCGGCCGGCTGGTCTCCGCGCAGATGGACCTCGACGCCGCCGCCAGCGCCGCGGCCCGCGCCGCCTCCCTCGCCCGCACCGACGCCGCCGCCCGAGCCGTAGCCGACCGAACCGCCCGGGAAACCCTTGCCGCCCGCGCCGTCCTCTGCCAACAGATCACCGTCGACGTGGCCACCGGCGGGCTGCGCCCCGGCGGCGCGGTCACCGTGACCCTGGCCTGCACCGTTCCGCTGTCCGACCTCGCGCTGCTGGCCGTGCCCGGATCCCGCACCGTCACCGCAACCTCCACCAGCCCGATCGACGTTTTCCGAGGAGGCCCGACATGAGGCGACCCGACGCCGGCCGCTGGCGGCGGCTCCGCGACCGCGCCGCAGATGACTCCGGCCAGGTGACCCCGTTCGCCGTCTTGGTGACCATCGCCCTGCTCGCCGTGGCCGGGCTCGTCCTTGACGCCGGGCTGGCGCTCGCGGAGAAAGTCCGCGCCCTCGACATCGCCCAGGCGGCGGCCAGGGCCGGCGCGCAGGAACTCGACCTGTACCAGTACCGCACCACCAACATCGCCGAACTTGACCCCGCCCGCGCCGCGTCGGCCGCTCGGGCATGGCTCGCCTCGGCCGGCGCCGACGGCGAAGCCACCGCGACCACGGCCACGGTCACCGTGACGGTGCGCCGCACCAGCCACACCCAACTCCTGCAACTCGTCGGCGTCCGGCAGCTCGACGTGTCCGCTTCCGCGACCGCCACCGCCGTGCAAGGCGTCACCGGCCCCAACACCTGACCCGCCCACCGAGAGGAGACGACCAGCATGATCCGCGCCATCACCCGGACCACACGCGCGCTGCTCGCGCTCGCCGTCCTGGCCGGCTTCACCGCCGGAGTGCCGTGGCTGCTGATCGTCGCCGCCGGCTGGCCCCTCGACTGGATCGGCTGGCCAACCCCCAGCGGCATGCCCGGCCTGGCCGACCTGTCCGCCGCCGCAACGAGCACATGGTCAGACCAGATGGTCCTCGCGCTGCTCGCCACGATCGGCTGGCTGCTGTGGGCGCAGTTCCTCCGCGACACCACCATCGAAATCATCGACGCGTTCACCGCCGCCTCGGCCACCCGGCGCGGTCTACCCTGCCGACCTGCGAGGCGACACGGTCCGATCCGCTGGGTAGCCGCCGTGCTCGTCGGCGCGATAGCCGGAGCCATCCTGATCGACACCGCCCCCATTGCCACCGGCACACCGAGCGCGTCCGCTGACGCCGCCGCGCGCCATCCCGCCGTGACCGCCGCCCCCGCACAGCTGCACGACCTAACGGCCGCGCAGCAGGGGGCACGTCCAGCGGTGACTATCAGCAGCCGCGCCGCGCTGGTCGCTACCAGCACCGCCCTGCCCCTGACCGCGTCGAAAGATGGACATGCCGTCCCCGAGTGGGCGCGCGAGGCCCCCGGTGGAACACACCGCGTCCTCGCTGGCGACACCCTGTGGGACCTCGCCGACACGCACCTCGGCAACCCGAACCGCTGGCGGGAGATCTACACACTCAACCGGGGACACGAACAGGCCAACGGATACGCCCTCACCGACCCCGCCGAGATCCACGTCGGTTGGATCCTCGCCCTGCCTGCCCGCCACGCCACACCCGCGCCCACCCCACCCCGCACCCACCGTCCCGACTCCGGCAACCCCGGCGCCACCACAACCGAGCCCACCGAGACCGTTCAACCCGCCGCCCCACCGGCCAGCACCGCCCCCGCTCCCAGCACTCCCGCACCGAGCGCGCCGAACACCGCCGAACCGAGCGCTCCACACCGTTCGGCGGACGCCGCGACACCTACCCCCGACAGCGAATCGGAGCATGACCGAACAGAGGGCGAGACCGGCGTCACGCTGCCGACGCAAGGCTGGATCAGTCTCGGCCTGGCCGCCGCCATCGCCGCCCTGGCAGCTCTGCTACGCCTGCAACGACGCCGCCGAGCCCGGCTGACGCTCCCCGCGCCGGTCACTACCGCACCGCAACCCGCCCCGACCCCACCCTCCCTGGCCCGGGTCGACGCCATTGGCAGTCGCCACCTCGGCACCGATGAGCACCGGGCCGTCAGCCCCACCGTGCCGGCCCCGGTCGGCATCAACTCAGACGCTGCCGAGGTCAGCCTGTTCCACCTGCCCGGCACCGGCCTCGCCCTCTACGGCGACGGAGCCATCCCGGTCGCCCGCGCCATCCTCGCCGCCGCCCTGACGACCGGCACGGCCGACGCCACAGCTACCCGCCCAGTGGTGGTCACGACCGCCGACCTGCTCGGCCAACTCCTGCCCGAAGATGCCCCAGCGGTCGGCCTGGACCCCGACGGCACCGCCTACGACGGCGAACGCCTCATCGTCCTCTCCGACACCGCCGCCGCCGTCACCCACGCCGAAGAGGAGATGATCGGCCGCCGGAGGCTGCTGGACAGCTTCGACGCCGCCACGATCGCCGACCTCAACGCCCGCACCGACCACGCCGAAACCCAGCCGCCATACGTCCTGCTGATCGAAACCACCGCTCGGCACGCCGCCCGCGTCCACGCCGTCGACACCCACCGCGCGGCCCTGGACCTGCACCCGGTCCTTCTCGGCCACCACGACGGCATGCCCACCGTCGAGGTCACCAGCGAGGGGATCGTCACCGGCGACCAACCGCAACCGGCGGCCCGACTGTCCACCCTCAGCGCGGACGACCTCGCCGCCGTCCTTGCCATGCTCACCGAAGCCTTGGCCCGACCCGAGGCCGGCACCGACGTAGAAGACCCACCCGCCCAGACTCCCCCGGCCGCGGCGCCCACCGAGGCGAACGAGCCCGTTCCGGTCCAGCCAGCCGACACGGCGACCTTGGTCCAGCTACGGGTCCTCGGCCCGGTCACCGTCTCCACCGATGCCGGCCCGGTCTCGACCGGCATGCGCAGCGGCTCCTACACAGCGCTCGCCGTGCTCGCCGCCCACCCCGCCGGGCGCACCCTCGACCAACTCGCCGAAGACCTCCACCCCAACGCCAACCCGAGCGCCGCCGTCAAGCGCGTCCGCACCGACATCACCACCGCCCGGCGGGTGCTTCGCACCGCGACCGGCCACGACGAGTCGATGTTCATCGTCTACGACCCGGCCACCAGCCGCTACCACCTCGACGCCGAAACCATCACCGTCGACCTGTGGCAGATGCTCACCGCCATCCACGAGGCCGCCACCACCGACAACGACGCGGCACGACTCGCCGCGCTGCGCCGCGCGACCGCGCTATACGCCGGTGACTTCGCCGAAGGCCACGACCACACCTGGGCCACCGACTACGCCACCAGCTACCGCCACCACATCCTCACCGCACACGCCCGCATCGCCGAAATCCTCGAAACCGAGCACCCCGACCAGGCGATAGCCGAGCTCGAACGCGCGGCGGACCTCGACCCAGTCAACGAGGAGCTGTGCCAGCGGATCATGCGCATCCACGGACGGCAGCAACGGCCCGACGAAGTGCGCCGCACCCTGCGCCGGCTGGAGGAACGGCTGGCCGACCTCGGCGACGCTGAACCGTCCCAGGCCACCCGTCGCGTCGCCGAACGTCAACTCCGACCCGCGGCACCCCTCACCGGAACCCGACCGTGACCGGCGCCCAACTCCGGCGGATGCAGTGGGCCGTACGAGCGACCCTGGCTCTCGGCGTGGCCGCCTCCGTCACCGCGAACATCCTGCACGCCCAGCCCAACGCCATCTCCCAAGCAATCGCCGCTTGGCCGCCGCTGGCGCTGCTGATCACCGTCGAGCTGGTCACCCGCGTATCCATAGCCCGGCGGGCCCTCGGTGTCCTGCGGATCGCCGCCGCCTCCACCATCGCCGCCATCGCCGCCTGGATCAGCTACCACCACATGATCGGAGTCGTCGCCCGCTACGGCGAGACCGGCACCGTGCCCTACCTCCTACCGGCCTCCGTTGACGGCCTGATCATCGTCGCCTCCGTATCCCTCGTCGAACTCGCCGCCCGCCGCCGCGAACTCGACAACGCACCAAACCCAGCACCGCCCACGCCCCCGCACCCACCCGCACATCCCACCACTGCCGTATCCGAGCCCATGCGGCTCGCCAGCGACACCGCGCCGGCCTTACCGAATCCCCTGCCCGGACCTCAGCCCGAAGACATCGACGGCGGCACGCGGCACGCGTACGAAGATCCCGACACCGCCGAACATCCGCCCGGCAGCCGCAGCTCCACCAACAGCGTGCACGACCACGACGTCGACAGCGATCCGCACGAGGACGACGACCCCGAAGACTCCGACCGAGACCTTCCCCCGGACCTCGTACCTCTGCTGCCCGCCGCCCGCACCGCCCGCGCCGAGCTGACCCGCGAAGGCCACACCGTCAGCCGCGACGCCCTCGCCCGACGGCTACGCCGCAACGGCCACTCCATCCGCAACAGCGGCGTATCCCAACTGCTCGCCGCGCTACGCCGCGAAGAGCGACCGGTCAACGGCTCCCGACCCACCACCTCGGTATAGCGCCGACGTTCGGCGCACCACGCACGACCACACCCGCGAGGAGGCCGCACGTGACCGAGCCCATCTCCCAGGCCGCTGCTGGTCGATCGCAGCGCTGCCCGCGCTGGTGCACCGAGTGCCGCGACTGCGACACCGGCCCCGGCTCGCTGCGCGCCCGCATGCATCGAGGGCGAGCCGACACCGTCCACCTGTACGACGAGGCGTGCCTCAGGGTCGAGGCACAGGTACGGGTCGCGTTCTGGGACAAGTCCCCGGACTGGATCGGCACCGACCCAGCCGACCTGGAACGCCCCTACGTCGAGGTCAGCGTTTCATCCCACAGCGGCCTCCAGCTAAGTCTCAGCCCGGATCAGGCGCGCCACCTCGCCGCCGCTCTCCTGCACGCCGCCCACGCCGCTGACACCGCGATCCCGAACGGCACTACGAGATAACGCGGAACACCGCATGCGACATCACCGCTGCCTTCGCCCGGAGCCGTTGGTCCATGCCCCAGGTCGTCGCCACCGACAGGCTTGATCGCTCAACCGAGGTCAGCGTGGATGGATCCGGATGTCCGGCCGGGCATCACACCGAACACATCAGGAGGCTTCATCGTGAACGACCAGCCAGCCGCGTCCCGCACCGTCGAGGTCGACGCCGACGTATACGACGTGTTGGAGCGCACCGCCAACCGCCGAGACACCGATATCAATGGTGCGCTGCGCTACCTGATCGAGGCGCCAAAGGTAGCCACGGTACCGCAGGCCACCGAAGACGAGTGACCTAACTGCTACGGCGGCTGCCGAGGGGAGAAACCCGGCAGCCGCCGTCTTCTCCAACGTCAGCAGCTTGGTATCACCTAACATGGGCTACTCGTCGCTCTCTCCGTCCTCATCTAGATTCTCCAGGTCAAGGGTGCTGGGGCTTACCGTGATGGGGAATTCACCGCTGATCCGGCCACGTATTCCGTTAGCGGTTGCGGACCAGGTGGCCTTCAGCGTCGTTCCTGGCTCCTCGTGTACGAGTAGTGGCACTGGTTCCAAGGTCATCGCGTCCTCGGCGCGCAACTCGAAGTCGTCGTAAACGATGGTGACGGACCCGGTGTCTCGCACGGTGTACGAGGGGCCTGGGCCGGGGAACACAGGCGCGGGGATGTACGACCCGAAGTTGTGGGCACCGAGTTGAATGGGGCTGCGAAAGGTTGGCATGCCGAGGGGCTTGGGGGCACGCGGCACCCCCGGGCGATCCTCCTCTAGGGCCTCGACCAACTCCTCTGGATAGCTCCTCACCTGCCCCGGAACGTGCACCTCAAGCCGAACGCCGACGAAGCCAACATCGGTGGGGTTGGTCACCGTCACCTTCAGCGAGGCCGGCTCGTGCCGGAACAGATCCCAAGCTCCGCGACGCACGAGAGCATCTTCCGCGTCGTGGAGAAACTGCGCGATCTCCTCGGCGTACTGCTCCTCGGTGCGGCCATCGGGAACCCGCTCTCCTAGCAGCCCGCCGCGTACCCCCACGAGGTCAATGCCGGACTCACGCCCTCTGGACCGGTAGCGCGCAGCGAGAAGACCAGGCCGGCGCTCATCCACCCATCGCCTCACCGCTCCATCGATGTCGGCCGCCTCCTCAACAGCCGAGGGGATAGCCGCCACGGACAGCTGCAGACTCGGGGTCCGTTGGAGCAATCTGGCCTGGAGCTTGTCGAAGTCGTCGGGGTTCGCCGGGTCGGTACGGCCGGTGTGCCGGACGAAGATCGTGGCCGATCTAAACTTTTCGGTCTGCTTACGCAGGATGTGGATGGGATCGCCCGGCTGCGGCGGATCCACGATCACGACGAGGACCTGTTTCCCGTCGATCGCGATGTACTCCGGCGTCCAGTTGATCGCGGTGCCGACGTAAGAGCAGACCTTGCCAACCAGCTTCTCCGGGTCCAAAGTCGCCACACCACTAATCGATCCGGGCTCGACCCCGACGAGAAGGTAGCCGTACCCACCCGCCCGTCGCCCGGCGGCAGCAGGCTCGCGGTTGGCCAGGCCAATGATGGCCTTGACGACCTGCTCCAGCCCAGCCGACGTGCTTAGGTCGAGCGTCGACTTCCATTCAATCCAGAGGTGCTCGTCGTCCGGGTCGGCGAGACTGACTGCCCGAACAAGGTCGGTCAGCTGGCTCGGGCGCAGCAGCGGGGCGGAGGTGTCGATCTGCAGAACCACGCGATCAACGATAGGACCAGCCTCCGACGACAGCACAGCGTTACCCTCGATCCGTCAGAGTGGTCTGCTCCTGGCCTGACCGTTTCGGCTTGACCGTTTTGTCCACTGGGTTCGGGCGTGGGATCGCCACGTGTCACTGTGGACGCGCGAGGTCTCCGGACTCTCGGGACGTGGCCTTTCTGCTGGTAGGTGCAGAGATCTGCTGGTCAGGTGGTCAACGGGAGCAGGCTGAGGCGTTGCCAGCAGAGCGTGAACGCCTCAGCCCAGGGCCAGGTCTCGGGGATCGACAGCACGCGGCGGCGGGCGTGGGCGGCGAGTTTGCCGGGCAGGTGTAGTAGCCGGTAGCGCAGGGTGTCGGGTTCGGCGTGGGCGAGGTCCGGCTGGTCGTGCAGGCCGAGCAACCGCGTCCAGGCGGCCAGATCCGCGGCGATGTTGCAGGTCAGGACCCACCCTTGGTTGACGGTCCACGCTTTCGACGGCAGGTTGCGCAGTCCCATCGCCTTGCCCGTCTTCACGTGATCTTCCACGCTGGCGTGAGCCCGGTGCAGGGCGTCGAGCCATTGCGGTTGGTGAGAGCCGGGCACCCGGGCGATGCGGGTGATGTTGGTGGCTACGACCTGGTACCGCCAGCCGGTGCGTTTCTCCAGGTCGGTGAGGTTCTTGACGTGCCGGGCCGAGGGTTTCACCCGCCGTACGAGCAGCCGTAGGGTGCCGGTCCAGCCCGCGAGCCGGGTGTTGAGGCCGGTCAGTTCCGCGACGTGCGCGGTACTGGTGGCGGTGCCGTCCTGGTTCAGGCTGTCGGTCCACGCGTCGGCGGGCACAGCGGCGATCGCGGTCTCGTCGTCGGCGGTGATCGTCCAGCCGACGGTGAACTTCACGCTGCGCCACGCCCGGTTCATCTGCTCCAGATGATCGAGGAACTCATGGGTGGCACCGGCCCCGTCGACGCGGATCAGCAGCTTGCGCCGATAGGTGACGGGGAGCTGGCCGATCGCGTCGCCGAGGACCCGGATGTGGTCAGCGACCGTGTTCGAGCCGGCGTTACCGGGCCTGAACAGCATGGCCAGGCACTCGGCGGTATTCGAACACCAGGCGCCCAGCGGGTGGAAACCATAGCCCTTCTTGAAGGTCGCCGCGGCGCCCTGCTTCATGCTGTGGGCGGTGATCAGGGTGGCGTCCAGATCGATGACCACCCACCCGGACAGCAGCTTGCCCGCCACGGTCAGCCACGGGAACCCCTGCGGGCGGCGGGCCAGCAGCGCCCACACGTGAGCGCGGACCTTCGCCCGCGCCTTCGCGATCCGTTTCAGCATCGCCTCGTCGAGGCCGGCGAGGGCTCGCCGCACGGTCGACTCTGATGGCCGATCACCGAAGACCAGGCCCTGATGGGCGAGCAAACCGATGTCGGACATGCTCGTGGCGCCGAGCACGATCGCCACAGCCAAGGAGACCAGAACCGTGCCGCGATCCCACCAGCCAGGACCGTTACCGCGCGGCAGGACCTGACCCAAACCGCTGGTCAGACCGGTTCGATCAGCGCATTTACGCAGCAAGACCGCACCCACGTGACCGACCAGACCCTTGGCGTCCGAGCTGACGACCAGCCGCTGATCCCACCCACTACTCTTACTCACCAGAAAGGTGCACCTTGCTCTGCTGTGGACATGGCGTAGACACCCACATCCTCGCAGGTCCGGTGCACCTTTCGTTTACCGCCCTCGATCAGCCAAATCCCTTCTGAACAGGGGAGGTTACTGACGAGGGCTGGACAGCTTGGCGTCGCCAGCAGCGGTAGGCACCGCCTGCGCCTCGGCAAGCAACCGCTGCGCGGTGCGCTGCGAGACGCCGAGCACCCGCGCCAGCTTCACGCCGAGCCCCCGCCGGTCCCGCCCAGCGGCGCCCGTCTCGGTAAGTAGCTCAATCGCGGTGTGAAGGCGAGGATCGTTGGCGTACGGGTGCGGCTGGCGAGCACCGGTCGCGCCGAGGGTACGGCCGGTGGATTGCCGCCCGGTGCGGGCGTCGGCCACCGCCCATACGGTGCGCCGTCGCCACAAGCGGCGGACCCGCCCGTCAGGCAACTCCTCGACGCGGTCGGGATGGTCGAGCAAGGTGTCGGGCAGGTTGCGGTATGAGCCGTAACCGAGAACGCGTGCTGCGGCACCCGAGCCGATCAGATCCTCCGGGTCGCCGCGGCGGTCGACCTTCGTCAGCTCGGCGCGCTTCGCGGCCTGGTGCGCGCCTTGAAATGCCTCGATGTCGTCGAGCCAGAACCAGTCACGGCCGTCGTGGCGGAAGCCTTCGGGGAAGCCAAAGCGGGCGCGGTGGCGGTGCCAGTGGTTGACCGTGGAGTACGCCGCGCCGGTATGCGCGGCGACACCCGCCCGGTCGAGGGCGATCCTCCCGCCCATTACGCGTCGTGCCACGGTAGTCATCCTCCCCCGGAGGTTCCTCCTTACGGCGCCGCAGGCCGAGCGGATGTACCACGCGCCGTAGGATCGGTGGCACGCCCGGCCCGGGTAAAGGCGGTCGTTGGTCCGCCGGTCCGCCCGGAACAGGCGAGGTGGCCGGTCGGGAACTGCACACACCCTCAGGTGTGCCCGCCGGCCACCGACCCCACCGGCCTACACGTGCGGGCGCAGCAGCCGCCACGCCACCTGTGACATCCGGTCGATGCGCAGCGCGGCCAGTTTCGCCCGTGTCGCGGGTTTCAGCGCGTCGTACACAGTCAGGATTGCGGCGGCGGTCGTCATGTCCACCATCACCCCGTCGATCTTGCGGCAGTTGCCCCGTGTGACTTCGCGCAGTACCTCGATGACCCGGGGGTCGCCTGCGGTGGCGTCGTCGGGAAGCGCGTCGAACTCGATCAGCCCATCGCAGTCCGGGCAGGTGACGAGGTGCGGGTCGTCGGTGATGCGGGTCAGCGGTCCGTCATCGGCTCCGCACACCGCGCCGAGGCGTCGTCGGGCCTGCGCGTGGGTGAACGCCGGCCGCTGTCGCCGTGCGCTGTCGGTCATGAGATCGCCTTCGGGTCGGGCCAGATGCCGAGAGGGTGGCCGGGCGCTATCTGGCCCCGGCTCGGGGCGAGGGTGTCGAACACCTCGGAGAAGGTGTCGTTCAGCTCGCCCCGGGTTCGCATGAGGTGTTTGCCTCGGGTGAACTTGGCGGGCAGCGCGTCGGCCACGCGGCGGATCAGCCCGTAGAGGATTGGTGCAACGCACGTATTCGTGACCGGCCGTATTCATCCGCCTCCCGGCCAGCAGCGTCTGCCTGGCGGCTTGGAGTGCAGAGCCGGACACGCCACTGAGCACACGGCACCTAACGACATCTTCGAGTGCGGCTGCCGGTGAGGATCGCGAAGCCGCGTTCTCCGAGGCATCGCATTAGAGCGACCGGCAATAGGCGTTACCTGAGTCGGCGGGTTGTCGGTCGGGTGTCCCAGCGATAGAGCGTGCGGGCTCGTTGGATGAGTTGACGGATCGTGACGATCGCGGCGGCCAGGTACAGGTAGAAGTCGATGATCGCCGCGTTGCGGTCGGTGCAGCGGCGGATCTTGCCGAAGCCGTTCATCCACGAGGGTTGGGTCGGCCACGCGGCGAGGTGCCAGCGTGAGCTGGCCCTTTTCCGTGTGGCCTCCCGCCGAACCGGACTTGATGGTTTCCCGATCATCCGGCTCTCCAGTGACTACTGCGTGAGTGGGTCGGTTGGATTCCCGGTATGGATGTGGTCGTGGCATGCGGCGCAGACCACGAGGGT